>DASWRS010000551.1:0-8738 GCA_036403075.1 Kofleriaceae bacterium | reverse complement strand
GCGGTCGGCATCCTGATCGACGGCGTGCTGGTGACCGATCCGTACTACGGCACGTTCGACGTCTCGACGATCCCGATCACCGACATCGTGCAGATCCGGGTCGCGACCACGCCGCAGTCGCCGCTCGACGGGCCGGGCGGGCCGGGCGGGGTCATCGAGGTCCACACCCGCGACGCGATCGGGCCGCAGCTGGTGATCGGCCGGGTCACCGCCGACTCGCTGCCCAGCCTGGGCGGCACCGCGACCGGGCGGCTCGCGCTGGCGCGGCACCTCGCGCTCCGGCTGTCGGGCTCGGGCCTGGGCGGCGCGCGCGACCTCGCGCTGCCGGGCAACGCGAGCGTCGGCGAGCACCGCTACGCCGCGACCGGCGCGGCGCGGCTCGAGTACCGCGACGGTGACCGCCGGGTCGCCGCCGACGGCTTCCTCGACGATCGCCACTACGTGTCGCCGCCGAGCGACACCGTACGCAGCACGATCCTCATGATCGATCGCGAGACCACCGCGCGCGCATCGGCCAAGGCCGACGACAAGATCGGCGCGTGGCAGCTCCAGGGCCAGGCCTGGAGCCACTACCTCGAGCGCCGGTCGCGGATCTACGCCGATCCGAGCATGACCACGGAGACCCAGGTCGAGAACCTCAAGGCGCTGCGCAGCGGCGCGACCGCGCTGGTGACCCGGCCGTTCCTGCGCGACTTCCGGTGGGCGGCGTCGGGCACGGTCGACTTCGAGAAGGCGGCGGTGTCCGACATCCGCAACCAGACCGTGCGCGGCAAGACCACGATCCTCGAGGGCGCGGCCGACCTGCAGTACGAGCGCGGCAGGTTCCGCACCGACCTCGCCGCCGGCGTCGCGGCGCCGTTCGGGGTCTCGGCCAACCCCTGGCCCGAGGCCAAGGCGGTGGTCAAGCTCCGGCCCATCGCCGAGCTCGAGCTCACCGCGACCGGCGCGTACAAGGGCCGGGTCCCGAGCCTGCGCGAGCGCTTCGACATGGTCAACGGCAACCCGGATCTCGGCCCCGAGCGGATCGCCCACGCCGAGCTGCGCTCCGCCCTGCACCTCGCCGAGCGCCTGCACCTCGAGCTCGCGCCGTACTACAAGCACGCGACCGGCACGATCACGCCGTCGCGCGATCCGCGAGACACGGGCCAGCTCGTCAACCTCGGCACCGTCAACTTCTGGGGCATCGACGCCCAGGCCCGGGTCACGCCGATCCGCATCCTCGAGCTCGGCGGCGGCTACGAGTACGTCAAGGCGCGCTCGATCGACGGCATGGGCGCGGCCCACGACGACCCGCTCGACCGCCTGCCGCACCACCGCTGGGACGGCTGGGTCCAGGCGCGTCCGGATCCGCGGTTCTCGGCGCTCGTGCGCGTCAAGTACTTCGGCAAGGCGATCGATCAGGCCCGGCAGGTCCCGGGCTACGCGACCGTCGAGGCCGACCTGACCGCGCAGATCACCCGGCAGTACCTCGCGGTGCTGCGCGTCGACGACGTCACCGACGTCCAGCCCGAGACCCGCGCCGGCTATCACACCGCGGGCCGCGTGGTGTCGTTCGTCCTGCAAGGCACATGGGAGTAGCGCCTCGCGCTGCGGCGGTGGCCGGCCAGACCTACCGGCGGCGCGTCAACCTCTTCCTCGCCGGGTTCCTCGCCGTGCTCGCGATCGACGCGTTCCACAGCGCGGGCGAGACCCACCAGGCGCTCAAGGACGCGATCAACCTGCCGCTCCTGGTCACCGGGCTGTGGCAGGGGCCGTGGCGGCTCTACGCGCCCGACGTCGACAAGGACAACCTGCAGCTCAAGGCCGACCTCGTGTTCGCCGATCAGGCGACCGCGAGCTGGACGTCGCCCGACTGGGCCGAGCTGTCGGCGGCCGGCAAGCTCACGCGCGCGCGCCACATGAACTACTTCAACTTCATCCTGCTCGCCGACCGCGAGCTCGCGTGGGACGACCTGTGCGCGTACCTCGCGCGCGAGACGCCGCACCCGCAGGGCAAGCCCGCCGCGGTCGTCCAGGTCACGCTGTCGCTGCGCGGCGCGAAGATCCCGCCGCCCGGCGATCCGATCGTGCCGGCGGGGCCGTATCACGCGTTCGATCCGTGGGAGGTGATCCGGGTATGGAGGCCCGGCGCGTGACCGCGCCGCGCCCGCGTACGCGCACGGCCGCCCCGGCGCGCCCCGCCCGGCGCGGCTTCGCCGATGCCTGGAACGACCTGTTCTTCGCACCGCGCGATCCCCGGCTCGCCGGCGTGCTGCGCATCGGCTACGGCGTGCTGCTGCTGGTCAACCTCGCCGTGCTCGCCCCGGACGTGCCGCGGTGGTTCTCCGAGGCGGGCGTGTTGCCGGCGGCCGACGCGCGCCAGCTCATCACCGAGCACGCCCCGACGGTGCTCGGCTGGATCGCTGCCGGGTGGTGGCCGTGGCTGTGCTACGGCGTCCTGGTCGCCGCCGCGGCGCTCTTGACCGCCGGCTGGCACAGCCGGGTCCAGGCGATCGTCGTGCTGCTCGGCCTGACCTGGTTCCAGCACCGCAACTACGCGATCGTCGACGGCGAGGACACGCTGTTCCGGCTGTTCGCGTTCTACCTCGCGCTGGCGCCGGCCGGCTGGGCCTACTCGCTCGACGCGCGCCGGCGCAAGCGCCGCGGCGTCGCCGAGGAGCCGCCGATCCCGTGGGCGCTGCGGCTGTTCCAGATCCAGATCTCGGTGATCTACCTGTCATCGGCGATCGAGAAGTCGCTCGGCCACGACTGGACGGCCGGCACCGCGCTGTACTACGTGGCGCGGCTCGACGACGCGTTCGGCAAGTTCCCGGTGCCGGGGTTCGTGTTCGAGACCCTGTGGCTGACCCGGCTGCTCAGCTGGTCGGTGCTCGCCCTCGAGTGGGTCCTGCCGATCCTGCTCTGGGTCAAGCAGACCCGGCGGGCCGCGATCCTCGTCGCGATCGCCTTCCACCTGGCGGTCGAGTACTCGATGAACCTGTTCCTGTTCCACTGGCTCATGATCCTCGGCGTCCTGGCGTTCGCCGAGCTCGACGAGCTGCGCTGGCCGCCGTGGCGCCGGCCGGCCGCGGCCCCCGCCTGAGCCGCCGCGCTGGCTACAGCGACACGATGCGCCAGCCGATCAGCATCACGCCCAGGGTCGACGCGGGCACCGGGTTCCACGGCGGTGGGAGCGGTGGCGCCGCCGGCAACCCGACGCGCAGCACGTCGTACTCGATGATCGCCAGGCTGCCCTGCGGGCCGTGACCGGTCGCGCGGATGATCAGCCGGCCGTCCTGATCGCTGTTCGACGCCGGCGGCGTGTACCCGGGGACCGGCGGGTGATATCCGGGGTCGTCGCGGTTGTTCAGCAGCATCACCTCGTACCAGGCGTTCTGATCGAGCGAGAACGGGTTGCCGGGCCCGGGGGGCACCCCGACGCTGGGGATCTGCGCCGAGGTCAGCACGAACGGGACATCGTAAGGCGGGGTGGCGTTGAACGGCAGGACGTAGGCGCTCCAGCCGGTGTTCGCATCGAATTGTCCGGGGCTCCTCAGGAAATCGATCGCCAGCGCGGCGCCGCTCTCGGCCGCGTACATCGCGATCGTCTGCGCGCGGTCGTTGGTCGAGGTCTTGAGGTTCGACTGCACGCTGACCACCGTCAGGCTGCCCAGGGTCGCCAGCGCCGACAGGACGATCAGCGCCAGCAGCAGCGTGTTGCCACGCTGGGGGTCGCGGACGCGGGGCAGGCCGGGCAGGGGCATCCGCGGCCGAGTGTAACGGGGTTCCGGCTGGGATGGAGCCCCCCATTCGGATCCCCTTGATCACACGCCTGTAACTCGGTCTCGCGACGTTACGCGGGGCATGACGCTTGCTCGACAGCGGGCCATGCGCCACTTCCTCCTACTCGCGTGCTTCTCGGTCGGTTGCCTCGGAGGCAGCTCGGCCATGGGCGGGGCCGATGACAACATGCAGCCCGACCCCGGTATGCCGGGCATGCCGGTCCCGCCGAAGACCTGCGCGCTGGCGATGACCACCGCCGATACCGGACCCTTGACCGCGATCAAGGCGCAGATGTGCAACGTGTCGGGCTCGATGGGCGCGCTGCACTGGTACCGGCTGTCGGCGAGCCTGCCGGGCCAGACCACCGATGTCATCCAGGTCGAGCTCTACGACAAGGTCGGCGCGTTCGCCGGCGTCGCCGTGCACACCGGCAGCTTCCCGATCGACACCGATCCGCACAGCTGCGGCGTCTGCGTGCGCGCGCTCGGCGACAAGGGCGCCACCGGCGCCAAGGAGTACTTCGCCAGCGGCGGCACGGTCAACGTCACGCAGGTCGGCGGCAACGGCGCGGCGATCGCGGCGACGCTGAGCAACATCACCTTCACCGAGCTCGACACCAGCCGCAACGTGATGTCGAACGGCTGCACCGCGGTGCTGACCGGCGCCCAGATCAGCGGCACCGTCATGCAGGTCGGCGGCACCGGCGGCGGCGGTGGCGGCGGTGGCGGCGGTGGCGGGATGTGCTCGCCGCTGGTCGGCGAGTAGCGCCGCGCCGCGGGCCCGGGCTCAGCCCCGCGCTCCAGGCGAGCTCGCGGATCACGCGGCGCTCGCGGTCCACCACATCTCGTGCTGTGCGAGGGTCTCGGTCGCCCCGAGCGCGACCAGCGCGCGATGCAGGGGGCTGCCCTCCGGCTCGTTCACGATCGTGACGGCCGCTCCGGGGTGCAGGCTCGACAGCGCCGCCAGCACCGCCTCGGCCTGCGCGAGGTCGGCGGCGGCGCCGTCGCGGATCCTGAGCTCGCCGGACTGCGGCCCGATCATCAGCATCGCGGTCGGGGCGTCGGCCGGGCCGATCGCGAGCACCTCGAGCGTCGGATCGCCCGGCAGCGACGGCGGCTCTCGCTGCCAGCATGCGGGGAACGCGGCGTGCAACCGCGCGTGGTGGGCCCGGTACGCGGACCGCGACGTCACTCGCGCGCTGCCGGGCGGGCGGGCATCGCGCGGCAGCGTCGCTGCCAGGATCACCAGATCTCGGGTCGTGCGGAACCCGGCGCGGGCGTAGACCTTCTGCGCCCAGTTCTGCCGCAGGACCTCGAGCTGGACCTGCGCGAGGCGCAGGCGCTGCACGACGGCGATCTGCTCGGCAAAGATCTCGCGCCCGGCGCCGCGACCGCGATGGGCCGGCGCGACCCCGACCCCGCCGATCCAGCCGCGATGTTCGCGCCGGCCGAGGTAGCTGAACCCGACCAGCTCGCCGCCCTCGACCAGCACCACCGAGCTGTCGAGATCGAGGTCGCCGGCCTGGACGTGCCACGCGAACATGGTCTCGGTGTACTCGATCGGGACGAAGTAGCTCGCGTAGCCCAGGTTCCAGTGCGCGGTGAGCTCGGCGAGGCTGAATGCGCTGGCGCGCCGGAACGGCATGTCGAGATCGATTGTAGCGCCGATGCCGGGACGAGCGGGCAGGCCGACGTGGCGCCCTGGTCCGAGGCGACCAGCGCGGTCACCGCGCCCGGCAGCATCGCCGCCGCGCCAGGTTCCAGGACATCGATCAAAGACCGGTGGCGGCGCCTTCACATCGGGCCCTGCTGACGTCTACCGCTCGTGGGGCGGGCCGAGCGGCCTGCCGTCACACAAGCCTGTCACATCAAGGAGAATGCGATGAAGAAGACCGCATCGAGAAAGCTTGTTGTCTCGCCCACGACGATCCGTAACCTGAACGCGCCCCAGATCGTGCGCGTGGCCGGCGGGGAGCCCCCCGACTGCACGTTCGCCTGTCCGACCGGCGTACCCACGAAGCCGTGAGCGGCGCGCGCGGGCTTCACGAGCGCCAGAACCGGCCCGCGATCACGAGCCCGCCGCCGACGGGCTGTGCGTACGGCGTGGCCGAGGTGACGTGGCGGCGGTTCGCGTCGGCGGCGAGCCGCTCGGCTTCCTCCTCGGTCACCGGCTCGGGGTGCGTGAACAGGTACGAGGCCGTTCGCCGGCGGCGGAGCGAGCGATCAGGGGCAGGTGCGGGCGCCGATGAAGCTCGAGCCATCGCCGTTGGTCTCCGGATCGAGACCATAGGCATACAGGGTCGCGCCGTGCGGGCACGAGGGCAGGGTCTGCACGAAGCCGTGATTTCCCGGGATGCCAAACGCGGCCGTCAGGTCGGGCCGCGACGTGGACGCGGCGAAGCCGGCGAAGAACGTGCCTCCCTGGCCGAACGGGCCGTTGATGTACACGTTCACCGCGAGCGGCTGATCCGGCACGTCCATGTCCGCGGTCCAGCCCTCCAGCGTGGAGGTGCCGCTGATCAGCTCGAAGTTGCCGAACGGCGGCGTGGTCCAGCGAAACGCGCGCGTATCGCCGGCGTTGAACACGAGCTGAGACAGCGACGAGCAGCCGCTGCACATCAACGTGTCGGCCGGATAGATCGCCGTCTCGAAGATGCGCGGCATGGTCTGCGGGAAGTTGATGGTCTTGTTGCCCGGAGTCGCGGCATGCAGGATCATCATGTTGCCCGCGGCCTCGACGATGTCTCCCGCGGCCGCGAAGTGGAACACGCCGGCGTCCTCGGAGATCTTGCGCAGCATCGCGACCGGCAGGGTCGGCGCTGCCGCCAGGACCGACGTGTACGAGCCGCCTGCGACGGCGATGGTCTTGCGCGCGAGCGAGGTGCCGCCGGCGACGGTGTACGAGCCGAGCGGCGTCGCGGACGCGTCGCTGATCCGGAACCACGGCGTCAGCGGGTACGTCGGCCCGCCCGGGACCAACGTGCCGTTGACGTTGAAGCTCTCGCCGAGCACCGGCGCGCCCGGGCCCGCGACCACGTTGATGCCGGTGAAGCCGCCGATGTTGCCGGTCGCGGCGGGTGCGTCGCCGTTCATGTAGCCGGCCGCGTAGACGAACAGGAGGGTCCGACCGGGCGTCCGCAGCCGGGTATCGATCGCCTGTCGGACATTGGCAGGCACGTTCCACGCGTTGGGCAGCACCGCGAGCTTGATGGCGCTCAGGTCGAGGTTGGCGTTCACGAGGTCGCTGAGCAGGTATTGCTTCACCGGCGTTCCGATGCGCGCCAGTGCGTCGTTCAGGACATGGCCGACGTCGACCGAAAAGGCGAAGGTGTTCTCGCCGGCCGGGGTGAGTGCAGCCAGGTAGTTGGGCGAGAGATCGTCGGTGAAGACCGCGACCTGCGGCAGGAACCGGTTGGGGGCCCCGAGCTGGAGCTTGTTCACTCCGGTGAAGGCGTTGGTCAGGTTGGCCCAGAGTACCTGCGAATCGGAATCCTGGGTGGGCCTCCCGAACCAACCGAACATGGGGGGACCGCCTGGTACGGGGACGTCACCCAGGTCGAGGAACCATGATCCGGTGTTGTGAAGGCCGGCGGACAGGAGGTTGCGGCGGAGAATCCGGATCGTGTCCCACAGGGTGTGGACCGTCTTGTGGTCGGCGGCATCGCTGGCGAAGAACGTGCGGGTGTCGTCCTCGTGGAACCAGAGCTTGCCGTTCAGACGCGGGGAGTCGGGAACGCCCTGCGGCACGAACGGGTTGCCCAACAAACGGCTGCCCTGTTCTACCGGTACCTGGTCAGTTCCCGCATAGGAGTACGGACTCGCGATGATGTCGATCGCGTTGCTGGCGAGTAGCGACGAGAGCGCGGTGTGGCCGCTGCTCGGAAGCGCTGCGTCCAGGCCCTCGCTCAGGTAGCCGTAGTAGGCGGACGTGAGCAGCCGGTTTCCCGAAACCAGCTTGGCACGCGCCAGGATGCGGGTGATGGCATTGACGGTCTGCAGGGAGTTGAACCGGTTGTAATACGCCGCGCGCAACGATCCGAGATCGGCGGGGTCGAGAAACGCGCCGCGCGCGCGGCCCAGTTCGGGCAGCGCGAGGCCGGGCACGGCATTGTTGCGCTCGACCACGGTCGCGGCGCGGCAGCCCGTCCTGAGCGAGGCGGGCAGGGCCGACCAGGCGCAGAACCCGGCCTGCATCGTCGGCGAGTAGTCGTGCAGGTAAAACAGGTGGCGGCCGATCGAGCCGGCCTGCGAACCGGCGTCGTTCGACCACGGCGCGAATCCGCAGCTGTGGCTACCGTCGGGGGCGGTGCCGCACCCGCCCACGCTCGGCGCGCCGGTCGCGGCGTCGTATCCGTTGGGCCGGAAGAACCACTCGTGGCCCACTTCGTAGCCGATGTTCACACCCAGGACGCGTCCGGGGTACCCCGCGTCGAAGCGGGTGAGCACACGTTCGATCTGCGTCTCCTGGTATTGCAGCGAGGCCTCGCTGTACGAAAATGGCGAGAGCGTCGTGGTGTTGTTGGAGTCGCTCACCGACTGGCCTTGCAGATTGGCCATCTGCATCGGCTCGAACGCGCCGGTGGGAGCGTCTGCCCGGAGCCGCAGGTAGACGTAGGGCCGCGGGCTCAGCGTGTTCAGGTGTGCGACCGCGTCGTCGACGGTCTGATCGCTCGTCGAGTTGAGCACCATGTGGACGATGGGCACCACGCCGTTCGCGCTCGGGCTCAGCCAGTTCATGGCGAGCTGCGCCTCGTAGAGCGAGGTGGTCCAGTCGATGTTACGGACCGCCATCATGAACGGCGTGGAGGTGGTGCAGCCGCCGCCCTGATCGCAGATCTGGATCACGGTGCGGCCGTTCTTGTTGGCGAGCGTGGCTTGCGGGCCCGTCCAGGCGAGCGCTGCCGAAGACGTGGAGAGCAGGAGGGAAGCTGCGATCAAGATCGCGCCGGAACGTTTCATCGAGACCTCGGGGGAAAG
>DASWRS010000550.1:0-7904 GCA_036403075.1 Kofleriaceae bacterium | reverse complement strand
CTCGCTGTGGCCCTTGAGCGGGAAGCAGTGGACCTCGAGCGCGACCTGCGGGCTCTGAACGCGGGCCTGGGCGACGAGCTTGACGTGCCTCGCGGTCTGCCGCGCCGTGAGCTGGGTGAACAGCCGCGGATCGATGCACTCGACCACCTCGGCCGCGGCCGGCTCGTCGCCGGCGAGCTGGAGGATCTTGGCCCGGGCGGCCGCGTGCTCGTCGACCGGCGCGGCCGGCGGGGCGAGCTCGGCGGGCGGCGCGGCGCGGTCGCGCCCGGCGCGCTCGTTGGGCCCGTCGCGCCCGACCGGTCCGGGCGACGCGCTGGGCCCCGGACCTGCGGCCGGCGCGGGCGGTAACGCGCTGCCCGCCGCAGGCGCCGCGGCGAGCCCGCGGAAGTAGCCGCGCGTCTTCTGCATCAGATCGCGCAGCAGATCGGCCTTCCACGCGGTCAGGTTGTCGGGCGCGGTCATCGCGGCGTCGCAGATCGACAGGAGGTAGAGCTGGACCAGGTGCTCGTCGTCGCCGACCCGCTCGGCGAACCGCGCGATCACCTCCGGATCGGACAGGTCGCGGCGCTGCGACAGGTTCGACATCGTCAGGTGCTGGCGGACCAGGAACTCGGTGAGCTCGGCGTCGGCCTCGGACATGCCGAGCCGCCGCGCGACGACGCCGGCGACCACCGCGCCTTTCTCGGCGTGGCCCTTGCCCATCGGCTTACCGACGTCGTGCAGCAGCGTGCCCAGGAACAGCGGCCCGGGCCGCCGGACCTCGCGCCACAGCTCGACGGCGATCGCGTGCTCGTCGGCGAGCTCGCCGCGCGCGAGCCGCTTCTGCATCGCCAGCGCGTAGAGCTGGTGCTGATCGACGGTGTAGACGTGGTAGAGGTCGTGCTGGACCCGGCCGACGCACGGCGCCCAGTCCGGCATCACCGCCGACAGCACGCCGAGCTGGTTCATGACCTCGAGCGCGGACGGCTGGGCGTCGTCGCGGACGTCGACCAGCGCGTCGAGGAACAGCCGCGCGGCCGCGGCATCGCGCGCCAGCGGCGCCGGATCGCGGGCGATCACCTCGGCGGCGAGCTCGCGGGTGTGGCCGTAGACCGCGAGGCGCTCGGCCACGGAGACCCGGAACAGCCGGACGATCTCGCTCGGGCGCTCGACGAACAGCCGCGGATCGCGGATCGCGAGCTCGCCGTTGAACGTGATGAACGAGGCGTCGATCTGGCCGATCCGCGGCCGCCGCCGCGCCGGGACCCGCGCGCTCTCGAGCAGCCGGTCGGCGACCTGGACCACGCCGCGCGCGTGCAGGTAGTAGTCGCGCATCAGCGCCTCGACCGCGGGCGCGACCGCGGACCGCACGTCGCCGTCGTGCGCCCGCGCGTCCGGGTAGAGCGCCGGCGCGATCGCCTCCTGGATCTCGAACGTCAGCTGATCGAACCGGCGCTTCGCGGTGAGCTGGACCAGCGCGCGGATCCGGAGCTGGAAGTCGCGCGCGCCGCGCAGCACCTCGGCCTGGCGCCGGGTCAGGTGCCCGATCGTGACCAGGTCGTCGATCAGCGCCTCGGCGCCGACCGGATCCTCGGACGCCGGCGCGCCGGGCCGCGGCGGGTGCCAGCGAACCTGCGCGCACCACAGCGCGGTCGACAGGTCGCGCAGCGCGCCGATGCCCTGCTTGAGGTTGGGCTCGAGCAGATAGAGCGACGCGCCGAACCGGGCGTGGCGCGCCTGCTTCTCGGCGGCGAGCGCGGCGATCAGCTCGTTGGGGTTGCCGCCGGGCGCCAGCGCGCCGAGCGTCGCGCGCACCAGCTCGGTGGTCAGCCGGCGATCGCCGGCGATGTGGCGCGCGTCGAGCAGCGCGGTCGCGGTCGCGAGGTCGTCGCGCGCCAGGCGGGCGACGGCGCGGGGCTCGCGCACCGCGTGGCCGATCGCGAGCCGCTCGTCCCACAGCGGATACAGCAGCCGATCGCAGACCTGCTTGGCCAGCGCCTCGTCGCGATCGTGCAGCACGATGAAGTCGATGTCGGAGTGCGGGGCGAGCTCGCGGCGCGCCCAGCCGCCGGTCGCGACCAGCGCGAGCTCGGCGCCGCCCGCCGCGGCGACGAAGCGCTCGGCGAGCTCGCGATCGTAGACCTCGGCGATCGCGCGACATGCCGCGCTGCCCTGCCCCGGCGTGTGGAGCGGCCCGGACAGCACCGTGAGGGTCGCGTCGACCAGCGCGCGCAGACCGGGACGAGCGACTGCCGGATGTGCCACGCGCACAGCGTAGCAACTCGGGTGACGTGGTGGGCCGCGCGCGGGCTCAGTGATCTCGGTGATCGGTGAAGCCGAGCTGCGACAGGTCGATCCAGCCGTCCCAGACGTGCACGCCGGTCAGCCGCTTGGCGACCAGGCCGTGCGGCGCGTCGGCCACGATCCCGGCCAGCGGCCAGGTATCGGCCAGCGCGGCGGCGAGCTCGGCCGCGATCCTGGCGCGCTCGGTGGGGTCCCAGGCCGCGGCCAGGGCGTCGAGCACGCGGTCGACCCGGGGCGAGGTGTGCGCGAGCAGCGGCGCGGGGTCGGCGTCGACCATCCCGCTCCACACCAGCTCGGCGAGGTCGTACGCGCCGTCGGCGATCCGTCTCTCGAGCCAGGCCTCGCCGCCGGTCCGGACGTCGACCACGACCCCGAGCCGGCGCGCCGCCTCGACGAAGATGTCGCGCTCGGTCTTCTGCGGCGGGCCCGACGCGTCCTTGGCGACCGGCCGGTCGCCGCCGATCATCACCAGGCGCAGCTGCTTGCCGGCATGGTCGCGGATCCCGTCCTTGGGCTCGCTGTCGGTCCAGCCCGCGGCATCGAGCAGCCGGGCCGCCCCGGCCGGATCGAACTCGGGGACCGCGGCCTCGAGGCCGCTGACCGGGCCGCCCGGCCAGATCGGCCACAGCGCGGGCCGCGCGAGCCCGCCGAACACGCGCTTGGCGACCGTGCGGCGATCGATCAGCAGCGCGAGCGCGTGGCGGACCCGCGGGTCATCGAGCGGCGGGCGCGCGGAGTTGAACGCCAGGTAGCGCAGCCGCGGCGGCGCGAGCTCGAGCGGGCGAAACGCCGCGACGATCCCCGGCGCGTTGGCCTGATCGGGCCAGTGCGCCGGGATCAGCGACGCGATCACGTCGAGCTCGCCGCGCTTGGCCTCGCGCAGCGCGACCGCCGCGTCGGGCTCGTACACGAACTCGAGGTCGGTGATCGCCGGCCTGGCGGCCCAGTAGCGCTCGTTGCGCGTGAGGTGGGCCACACCGGCCTTGTTCGACGCCAGCTTCCACGGCCCGGTGCCGACCAGCGCGCCGCCACCGAGCAGGCTGCCCTCGTAGACGTGCATCGGCAGGATCGGGATCTCGGCCAGCGCGCGCAGCACCCAGCTGCTCGGCCGCTTGAGCCGCAGCCGGATCTCGTGCGCCGAGACCAGCTCGACCGCCTCGACGTCGGCGAGCATCGGCCGCAGGTGATCGATCGCCTTGCGAGGATCTCGGACGGCGTCGAGCGTGAACTGCACGTCGCCGGCGGTCAGCGGGTGGCCGTCGTGGAACACCACGTCGGGCTCGAGCTCGATCCGGACCTCGAGACCCGACGCCGCGACCCGCCACGATCGCGCGAGCCGCGGCGCGTAGCGTCCGGCGCCCTTGCCGTCGGGCGGCAGGTAGCGCACCAGCGGCTCGAAGATCGTGCCGAGCGTGATCCGGCGCGCCCACGCCGACGGCGCGACCAGCGGCGTCAGCCGGCCGGGCTCGGCGTCGACGTGGATCCGCAGCGTGTGGCCGCGCGCGCTGTGGAGGTCGACCTCGCCGGGCTCGGCGAGCGCCGGCGAGCCCGGGGCGTGCTCGGCCTCGCTGGCGGGATCGGGCGCGTGGCGCCACGGCTTGACCCGTGCGGGAGAATCGCAGCCCACCACCAGCGCCGCCGCGACGAGGCCGCGGACCAGCGCAACTTGAGAGGCTGTGGCCACCATGTTATCACCGCCAGCATGCCGCACCATCACGGCCTCCGCACCGCCATGCTGGGCACGCTCGCCCTGCTCGGCGGCTGTGACGGCGCCAAGATCAAGGGTCCGGACGCCGAGGTGCAGAAGAGCGAGCTCAAGCTCAACCTGCCCGCCGTGCCGGCGTTCGATCTGCCGCCGACGCCGTCCGACGGCTCGCACACCGTGAAGGAGATGCGGGTCAAGGGCAAGAAGCTCCTCGAAAGCGACATCACCGTCAAGGGTGTCGTCACCTGGGTGTACGACTGCCCCACCGCGATCCGCCAGCCCGGCATGTCCGACAAGGACGTGCAGAAGCTGATCGAGGAGGATCCGTCGCGGTGCGAGCGGCCCAAGTTCTACGTCGGCGACGCGGCCGACACGCCGCCCGAGAAGAGCATGTGGGTCGTCGAGGTCCCGCGGCCGTACTACAAGATCGAGCTCGAGCGCGTGCCCAAGGACGAGCTCAGGAACCCGCCGCCGGATCGCTGCGATGCCAAGGCCGACCCCAAGAAGTCGACCTGCCCGCCGTACAAGGTCGGCGATCAGGTCGAGATCACCGGCACGTGGCGGCTGACCTCGCCGCACACCGAGCGCAACTCCGACGGCCTGCTGGTCTACAAGCGGATGAAGAACGTGACCCAGAGCTGGGACTCGCCCGAGCCCAAGCCAGGCGCCCAGGGCGGCGCACCCTCGGCTCCCGCCAAGCCGAGCCCGCAGGATCTGGTCAACCGCGGCGGCAAGAGCAGCGGCTGAGCCGGCTCGCGGCGGCCGCGCGCGTCGGCTCGAATCCGGTGCCGCCGCCGTGGGTCACCGTGATCTCGGCATCGAGCTGCTCGGCCGGCGCACCGGCCTGGGCTCGCGATCGTCACCGCATCGTCGAGCGCCACGGAGCGCGCGTTCGGCGCCGGCGCGACGTTCCACTTCGTCTGTGAGCCCTGCGGTGTGGCGGCGGCGCCGCGGCATCGTCGGAATCCCGCTCGTGCTCGGCTTGCCGCGGGCCGCGGGCGTGACTCGGTAGAACCCCGAAACGTCTCGTGGCACCCCGGGCGTGTAGGCACGGCGACCATGCGGGATCTCGCAAAGCGAACACAGCGCTACGACCACGGCCCGTTTGCGTTGATAATCGTCGCGATGGCGCCCAGGAAGAAGCCGGCGGCCCCCGCGTCCGCCCCGACGGCGGCGGCGCAGGGAGACTCGGTCGACCCGCCCCCCGAGGATGATGACGACGAGACCGAGGACGAGACCTCTGCCCCGACCGCGGCAGCGCCCGCACCGCTCGCCCCACCACTGCCCGCGGCGCCGCGGCCCGCCGGCGCCGGACCGGTGCGGACCACGCAGGCGCTCGTCCACGGCAGCGCCGCCTCGGGCGCGCGGTTCGTCCAGCGGGGCTTCGCGACCAGCCGCGAGGCCGATCTCGCGTTCGCGCTCGGGTTCCCGCACCTCGAGTACATCGTCGACGAGCACCCCGACGACGCGCGCGCTGAGATGATCGCCTACGAGCGCCGCCGCTACCAGCTCGGCTGGCCGCGCAACATCGCGATCCGGTGGTGCCGGATCACCGCGAGCAAGGGCTGCCGCCGCACGCCGCAGGGCGCCACCGAGCTCGACACCGCCGGCAAGAAGGCGCTCAAGAACGGTGCGCCGCTGTCGGCCGAAGAGATCGCGCTGACCCTCAAGTCGCTGTTCTCGGATACCTCGTCGTACGAGGACCTGCGCGACCTGGTGCGGCTGTACGAGGCGTTTGCCGGGCCCGAGCTGGTCGCGGCAGCGATCGTCGACGCGCTCGAGAAGTCGAGCACCAGCGTGTGGAACCACCAGGACCACGATCGCGCACTGGTGATGCACCACGTCGGCTTCCTCCTGCTGCGCCTGCCAGCGTCGATCGCCGACAAGCTGCGCGCCCGGCTCGCGGCGGTGTTCGACAAGCGAGTCAAGGCGCTGCCGGCCAAGGAGCTCGGCCCGCGCAAGGGCGAACGCGGCTCGCTGCTCCGCGCGCTCGATGTCGTGCTCCACGGCCGCGCCGGCGCCGAGCGCAGCGGCGAGCGCAGCGAGGACGCGATCGAGCCCGGCGACCTGGTCCACGTCACCGCCGACCCCGAGTTCGTGCGCGAGGCGGCGTGCCGCGGGCTCGCGCCCGACCCGCGCCTGGTGTTCCTGGGCGGCGAGCCCGTGCTCGATCACCTGCTCGACGGCTTCGTGCGGCTGCGCGGCATGCACGCGACGCTGCTCGACGGCTTCGCCGAGGTCGCCTCGCCCAAGGCGATCAAGCTGATCGAGCGGATCGCCGCCGGCAAGGAGGCACCCGAGCGCGCCAGGGCCATCCTCACCGCCCGCGGCGTCTAGAGCCGGACAGGATCGCCGAAGATCGGTTCAGCAGCGCGCCGCCGCGCGGTCGCTGCGGCCCGCCCGAGGCAGACCGGCCCTGCCCCCCAGATCGAGCACCAGAGTCGCCCGATCGTCGCCGGCACAGACCACGGTGCCCCAGACCGGGATCTCGGTGTCTCCCCTCGACCCTGCCCCTCCTTCGACCCTGCCCCGTCCCTCGGCTCTGCCCCTCCCTTGGCCGTGCTCCTCCCAGCCATAGCCATCGCGCTGCCCTGCTCCCCGGAGCCTGCTCCGCGGCTGCGCCCGAGGTGGTCTCGCTCAGCGCCCTTCAGCGCCGCTTGCTCGGCACGTCGCGCGCGCTGATCGGACCTCCACCTCGCTTCCAGCCTTCCGCCAGCAACCAGGTGCGCGGCCGAAACACGATCATCGGATCGTAGGTCTCGCGGATCGGCCACATCAAGGCCTTGTCCTGCAGCTCCTTCCAGTCGGGGAACAGGATTGCGGTGGAGAACGGATCGACCAGCCACGTGCTCGCCACACCGTGCTGGTCTTCCTTGTGCTTCCGCCAGTTACCGAGGATGTACCCGATGGCGTGGTGCGCCCGCGTCGGCGTCGTGATCACCTCGACATGGTAGCGATCGGCAAACACCTTGCCGCGCCGCCGCCGCACGCCGTCTCCAAGCGCGGTGTTGATGTTCCTCGCGGCCGAGATCTGGAAGCTCTGCATCCCACGCGCGAGCGCCTCCCGGTGGTCGGCCTCGACGAGCATGTGGACGTGCGTGCGTTGCAGGCTGATGTGCACGATGCGGAACTGCTCGCGCTGCGCCGCCGTGATCGTTGCCTCACGGACTGCGCGGTACATCTTGCGCCGCCGCAAGCTACCAACGGCTGGCGCGACCCGCATCACCACGTGCAACCCGTGGTACGGCTTGAACTCCGGCCGCGCCCCGTGCCGCGCCCCTGCGCGCGCGCCCTTCGGCTTGCGCCCCGCACCACGCCGCTTGCCGCCCCGGCGAAACAGCAACTGCTGAACTGGCCGCTTCCGTGCTCGCTTCGACCTCGCCATACGACATGGATTAGCACTCCTTCACAGGCTGTCCATTGATTGGGCACTACTAATGCGATTCATTATCGGCATAATCCGGCACTCTAACCAGTACGCATTACGTGTTCACAATGGCGAGATGCAGCGAACGACTGCACACCACTGAAACACACGCCGCCCACGAGGCTCATGACGCCACGAAGGTCACGAGGCCACGAGGCCACGAAGGTCACGAGGCCACGAAGGTTACGAGGCCACGAAGGTCACGCGGCCACGAAGGTCACGAGGCCCACGTGGCCACGAGACTCACGAAGCGCACGAAGCCCGCGCGGCTCACGAGGCCCACGTGGCCACGAGACTCACGAAGCCTACGAAGCCCACGAAACCCGCGCGGCTCACGAGGCCCACGAGGCCGTGGCCGATCCCTCGAGAGCGCGCTTCCGTCGAACATCCGGTGGCCTGTGGACAACGCGGAGGGCTGATGACCCGCGCCGCGGCTGACCTGATCTACCCAGACGCGGCTCACAGCCCTCTTCGCGTTCCCCACAGTCC
>DASWRS010000549.1:0-19460 GCA_036403075.1 Kofleriaceae bacterium | reverse complement strand
GGTGGCTCGCGCTCGCGGTCCCTGCCGCGCTGCTCGAGCTCGGCCAGCTTCTTGCGCAGCTCGTCGCGCTCCTTCTCGAGGCTCGCGCGCGCCGCGGCGGCAGCCTCGCGCTCCTTCTCGGCGGCGGCCGCGGTGGCGCGTGCGGCGTCGCGCTCCTTCTCGGCCGCCGCGGCGGTCGCGCGCGCCGCCTCGCGATCGGCCTCGGCGGTGGTCGCGCTGGTCCGCGCAGCGTCGCGCTCCTTGTCGGCGGCGTCGCGCCCGGCCCGGGCGGCGTCGCGGTCCTTGTCGGCCGCGAGCTGTGCCGCGCGCGCCGCGTCCCGGTCGCGCAGCGCGGCCTCCTGGGCGGCCCGGGCGGCGTCGCGAGCGGCTTCTGCGGCGGCGCGCGCCCGCTCGGCGTCGGCGCGGTCCTTCTGGGCCTGGCTGTAGCGCTTGAACGCGTCGTCGGCGTCATCCTTGGCCTGCAGCGCCGCCTGCTCGAACTCGCGGCGCTTGGCCTCGGCCGCGCGGCGCTTGGCCTCGGCGTCGCGCCGCATCGCGTCCGCGTTCTTGCTCTCCTTCTGGGCCTTCTCGGCGAGCGCCTCGGCGGCCTCGGCCTCGCGGTTGGCCTGGTCAGCCTCGCGGCCCTTCTCGCTCGCGTCGGCGCGCGCCGCGGCCGCGATCGCGCGCAGCTCGGCCTCCTGCTGGGCGCGGCGCGACAGCTGCGCCCAGACCACCGCACCGCCGACCGCGAACAGCACGACCGAGACCAGCGCCACCGAGGCGCCGCGATGCCGGCGCGCCCAGCGCGCGAGCCGGCCGGTCGCCGAGTAGCGATGCGAGAACACCAGGTCGCCGGTCAGGTACTGCTTGAGCGCGCGGACCAGCTCGTCGGCGGTGAACCGCTCGCTCGACCGCGGCGCCATGGCACGCGCGATGATCCCCGACAGCTCGGGGTCACGCGGCATCGCCGCCGGCGGCGGCGGGCCGGCCTTGAGCCAGCCGAGGAAGGCGGCGAGCTGCCGGGTCCGCGCCTCCGGAGTCTGGGCCGGCCGCCACTCGAACGGCGTGCGCCCGGCCACCACCTCGTACAGCGTGATCCCGAAGCTGTAGACATCGAAGCTCGGGTCGGCCTGGCGGCCCTGCGTCTGCTCCAGCGGCAGGTACGGCGGCGTGCCCGCGCTGATCGTCACGCCGCCGCCGTGCACCGGCACGTCCTCGTCCCGCAAGGTCGGGTCGGTGGCGCTCGCCGGCGCATCGAGGTCGCGCGCGATCCCCCAGTCGATCAGCGTCGCTTCGCCGCGCTTGCCGAGCAGGATGTTGTTGGGCGTGCAATCGCGGTGCACCACGCGGCGCTCGTGCGCGTACGCAAGCGCCTCGGCGATCGCCACCAGGTTCGACAGCAGCTCGAGCCGCTCGCGGGTCCGCGGCTTGCCGTCGCCGGCCTCGGCCTCGGCGAGCTCGTCGAGCCGGTCGCGCAACGCGATGCCATCGACCCGCTCGAGCACGCAGAACGGCCAGCCCGCCGACGACTTGCCGAGCTCGTAGATCGTCACGATCGACGGGTGCTGCAGCTTGGCCAGGATCCGGGCCTCGGCGGTGACCCGGCGCTGGAACATCTCGGCCATCCCGACCGGCAGGTCTTCACCCTCGCGCGGCGCCTTGAGGATCACGCTGCGCGCCAGCCGGCGGTCCTCGCCGGCAAAGATCTGCGCCATGCCACCGCGCGCCATCGCGTCGGCCGGCCACCGGAACGCATTCTCGCTGACCAGGCCCTTGGGCAGGTCGAGCGGGATCGGATCTCCGAGGTCCTCCTCCGCGGCGACCACCGACCGGCACATCGAGCACTGCGCCAGGTGCTCGCTGATCTGCGGGTGCGACGAGGTCTTCAGTTCGGCGAGGCTCGGATGCCGCTCCCCGCTGATCGCGACGTCCGTCGGGTCCGTCTGCATGGCCAGATCTTAGCCCCGCGCCGAAGACAACACGTCATGAACGTTGCTCGCGCGGGGTGAGCCCGCGTGCACGCCGCGCACAGCCCAGCGACGCGCGGGCTCGCCCGCCGTGACATGGATCCCCGGGCGGGGCGTCAGTGGTCGCAGTCGGGGCCGTGGACGTGACCGGCCTCGCCGTGCTCGTGCTCGTGCTCGTGCTCGTGCTCGTGCGACGGGTCCTCGGGCAGCGGGGTGCCCTGCTGGGTGAGCTTCTCGACCTCGGTGACCTGGGCGCGGTCGACCAGGAACCCGAGCACCTTGTCGCGGCGGAGCGCGTAGACGATGTCGTCGATCCGGTTGTCGCGCTGCCACTCGGCGCGCAGCTTGGCCGGCGACACGCTGCGCGCCTTGGCCGTGGCCTCGACGTGCCGGGCGAGCTCCTCGTCGGTGATCGTCAGGCCTTCCTTGTCGGCGATCGCCTCGAGCACGAGCTGGCCGCGGACCTCGTCGGCGCCCGACGGCCGCATCTTGTCGCGCAGCTCGTCGTTCAGGCCGGGGTTGCCGCGCTCGGCCTTCATACCGAGCATCTGGCGCAGCCGCGCGTACTGCATCTCGACCGCGCGCTCGACCAGCGAGGACGCGACCGGGATCTGGTTGTTCTTGACCAGCTCGCGCAAGACGTTCTCGCGCGCCTCGCGGTCGATCACCTCGCGCTCGCGGTCCTCGAGCTCCTTGCGCAGCGCGGCGCGCAGGCCGTCGA
The DNA here is from genome assembly GCA_036403075.1 of Kofleriaceae bacterium. Taxonomy (GTDB): domain Bacteria; phylum Myxococcota_A; class Polyangia; order Haliangiales; family Haliangiaceae; genus JABFXX01. The sequence goes on along the minus strand of DASWRS010000549.1, from coordinate 16,793 downwards.
GCGTGTCCGCCTTGCCGGTGTCCTTGGCAAACTCGTCGTCGAGCGCCGGGACCTCCTTGGCGCGGACCTCGAGGATCGTGAGCGTCAGCTCGGCCTTGCGGCCGCGGATCGACTCGTCCTTGTAGTCGTCCGGGACGGTGATCTCGATGTGCTTGTCCTTGGTATCGATCGGGATGCCGATCAGCGCCTGGCGCATCCCGGGCAGCGGCTCGCGCTCGTCGTCGTCGAGGTCGACCGCGAACTGCGGCTGGTTGATCTGGTGCTCGCCGATCGTGCCGGTCACGCTGAGCCCGACGATGTCGCCGGGCGCGGTGACGTCGCGGCCCTCGATCGGCCGCAGCTCGGTGTGCTCGCGGCGCAGCTGGGCCAGCGCCTCGTCGACCGCCGACTCAGCCACCTCGAGCTTGCGGCGCTCGATCGCGAGCCCGGTGTAGTCGCGCGGCACGACGTCGCCGCGGATCTCGATGATCGCGGCGAACGTGAACGGCTGGCCCTTCTTGATCGGCGCGGCCTCCTCGACCCGCGGCTCGGCGACCGCGGCGAGGTTGTGCTCCTCGGAGGCCCGCACGAACGACTCGCGGACCAGCTGGTAGGCGACCTCGGCGTTGATCCGGGGGCCGTAGACCTGCTCGAGCACGGGGCGCGGCACCTTGCCCTTGCGGAATCCCTTGAGCGCCACGCCCTTGCCGAGCTCCTTGTACGCGTCTCCGAGCTTCTGGCTCACCGTCTCCCACGGGACCTCGACGAACATCTTCTTCTCGACCGGTGAAACGTCTTCGATGCGTACCTGCATGGCGGCAGGCGTGGTTACCACAGCCACGCGACCACGGAAACGCCTCCGGCCTGACCCTTTGGGTAGCACCCGGGGCAGCGCACACCGGTCGGGCCGCTACTGCGCGGTCAGCGCCGCAGGTGGTAGGTCGGCTCGCCGCCCTGCGGATCGCCCGGCTCGACCAGATCGAGGTTGTAGCCCTCGAGCTTGCGGGTCAGCTCCTCCATGAACGACACCGGATCGGCGACGTCGAGCATCTGGCCGATCCCCCTCGCGGTGAGCTCACCCTCGCCAAGCGCGTTGAGCACCCGGCGCTCGCGCGGGTCGAGGTGGAACTCGCCCGGGACGACGCGATCGACCAGCCGGCCGAGCCGGGCCGAGACGTGCGGCGCGAGCCCGAGGCGGACCAGCGCCGACTGCGCCCCCGCTCCCGAGGTGTAGCCGAGCGCCGTGCGGGCGGGCGAGATCGGCGGATGTCGGGCCGTCCGCGTCCGCGGCCGGGGCATGGGCGCGGTGCGCAGCTCGGGGTTCGACGGCGCCGCCGCGGTCTCGGCCGGCGCGGCGGTGTGCTGCGCCTGGATCGGCGACATGTAGCTCGCGGCCGGCGCCGGCGGGATCCGGGCCGCACCGGCTGGAGCGACGACGTGGTGGACCTGCGGCGGCTGGGCCGGGCGCGCCGGCAGGATCCGCGGCGCCCCGGGGCCCCAGTTCGCGGTCGGCTCGCGATCGAACGTCGGCTCCTCGTCGGCGAGCCGCGGCGGGTTGCCCTTCGAGCCGGCCATCCGCCGCGCGCTGGCCTCGAGCTGGTCCTTGACGTGCTGCGCGCGCTCGTCGGGGTTGTCGCCGACGTGGATCCCCCACGGGCCGTTGAGATCGAGCCCAGCCGGACCGATCGCCAGCTCGAGGCCGTGCAGCATGATCGTCGGCCGCAGCTGATCGCGGCTCTCGGCGTAGGCGCGCATCAGCACGCGCTGCTCCGCCCATTTCTCGGCGATCACCATCACCGAGCGATAGTGGCTCGGCGCCGACGCCGGGCTGCGCCGCCAATCGTCGACGATCCGGATCTGGGCCATCCGCGGTCATCATACCGCGGTCCGCGGCAGCCTTGCGCAGGCCCGCGACCCGCCGCGCTGGCGTCGCGCTCCCGCCGCATTCTGCTTCGCCGAAAAAAAAACCGCCGACAACCTGGGGGAGGCTGCCGGCGGGACCCGCTCCGAGCGCGGGGGTCAGGCGGCTCTCCGGCGCGGGTGGAACGCCAGACGGGCCGCTAGCAATGCGTGGGGTTGCGCTAGTCCTTGCGATCGAGCCAGTCGTTGATCTTGCTCCGGACATCGGCGTTGACCTTGGCCCAGCCCGCCTTCAGCTGGAGCTCGAGCTCGTCGAGCCGTGCCTTGATCCGCGTGCGCGCCTCGGCGGCCTCATGCCGCGAGTCGGCCTTGAGGTCGTTGTACTTCGCGAGGAGCTCGTGCTTCCGAGCTTCCACTCGGTCGCGAAGCTCGTCGCTGTTGTCCGTCATGCCGAGCGTCACTTTGCACACGCGATACCAGGTCGCGATGGATCGCATTTGCGCGGTTTGCGCACGGGAGCGAGGGTCGAGCGGAACTTGCTGCTGTGTCACGAGCGCTCGGCGAGCAATGACGCACGCTCGGTTCGCACAGCAGCCTTGCGAATCGCTGCCGTCGGAGCTGGCACCGCTGCTGCAAGGACGCTGCGTATGCCGCGCAATTCGGGTCAAAACCCTAGCCAGTACGACGACATCGTTCGCAAGACGGTGGTCGATCCGGACTCCTCCGTGCGCCCCACCCGTGCGCAGGAGGAGCAGGCCCGCCAGGGATTTCGCGCGCTCGATCCGGACGAGCAGGTCCTTCACGATCGAGTGCAGCAAGCACTGACCGCCCTGAGCGGCGGCAGCGCCGCCCAGGTGACGGTCGAGGTCAACCGCGAGCTCGTGACCCTGTACGGCCAGGTCCGCGACATGGCCACGCTGCGTGCGGTGGAGGACGCGGTCGCACGCGTGACCGGCGTGGACACGATTCACAACCAGATCGTGGTGGCGGTGACCGCGCCGTGACGGTCCGTGACGCGTTCCGCGCCATGGCCAATGCGACCTCGGACGCGATCGGCTCGCCGTACGCCTTCTTCCTCGCCATCCTGGCGGTCGCGACCTGGGCGGTCCTCGGGCCGATGTTTCACTACTCGGATACGTGGCAGCTCGTGATCAACACGGCGACCACGATCATCACGTTCCTGGTCGTGTTCATGATCCAGAACACCCAGAACCGCGACTCTCGCGCCATTCACCTCAAGCTCGACGAGTTGATCCGTGCGGTCAAGACCGCGCGCAACCAGCTGGTCGACGTGGAGGACCTTCCGGACGAGGAGCTGGCGCGGCTCACGCGCGAGTTCCGGCAGCTTCGCCGCCGGTCCGAGCGCCGGTCCGAGCGCAACGGCCGCACCCAGAAGTCCGGCACCCCGGGCTCTTGATGTGCTGCAAGGTGGGTAACGTGGCGCTGGCCACGGATTTCCCAGCGCCGGCGAGCGGCCGCGCGCGGAGAGCGTGCCCAGGTGCCCAGCGGGCGTCAGCGCACGGTTTGCTGAGCGCCCGGGGCGTCTATTCGCGGGTCTAGCGCGTGCCGCGGCTCGGCATCCATCTGGCATATGCGCTGCACGAACCCGAATGCATAACCGTAGGAGAGAATCATGTTTTCCTGGGCCATTGCATTCTTTGTCATTGCGTTGATCGCAGCGGTGTTCGGGTTCTTTGGACTCGCCGCCAGTGCTGCGGGCATCGCCAAGATCATCTTCGTCGTCGCGCTGATCCTCGCACTCGTCAGCTTCGTGGCTGGACGGCGGCCGGTCGTATAGCCGTGCCGCCGTCGGTGCCTGGACTCACCAGCGTCAGAAAGGTATGACCTCGCTGTGAACGGAACCATCCTGATCGTCGACGATGACGAGGACACCGCGGTGCTGCTGCGCGATAGCCTGCGCAAGCGCGGTTACGACGTCGATGCAGTCAACTCGGCCCAGCAGTGCCTCGAGCGGTTGCGGACCGACCCTGCAGACGTCGTGGTAACGGACGTCCAGATGTCTGGGATGTCCGGCATCGACCTCTGCGTAGAGCTGCGACAGCGCTACCCCGACCTCCTGCCCCTGGTCCTCACCGGCCAGGGCGGCCTCGACACGGCGATCGCCGCGATCCGCGCCGGCGCGTACGACTTCATCACCAAGCCGGTGAAGGTCGATGCGCTGGCGATCGCGGTGCAGCGCGCGCTCGAGCACCTCTCGCTCCAGCGCGAGGTGATGCGCCTGCGCCGGGACGCTCACCGCGACATGCCGATCGACGGCATCGCGGGCAGCAGCCCGGCGATTCGCGAGACCATCGAGATGATCCGCCGGATCGCCGATAGCGACGCCACCGTGCTGGTGACCGGCGAGTCCGGCACCGGCAAGGAGCTGGTCGCGCGCGCGCTCCACCGGCTGTCACCGCGGGCCAACGAGCCGTTCGTCGCGGTCAACTGCGCCGCGATGCCGGCCCCGCTGCTCGAGAGCGAGCTGTTCGGCCACGTCCGCGGCGCGTTCACCGACGCCAAGCGGTCGCGCGCGGGCCTGTTCGTTCAGGCCGGCGCCGGCACGATCTTCCTAGACGAGATCGGCGAGATGCCGATCGAGATGCAGGTCAAGCTCCTGCGCGTGCTGCAGGAGCGCAGGGTCCGCCCGGTCGGCGGTGACGAGGAGGTCCCGTTCGAGGCCCGCGTCGTCACGGCGACCAACCGCGATCTCGAGACCGAGGTCGAGGAGAAGCGGTTCCGCGAGGACCTGTTCTACCGGATCAACGTCGTCGCGATCCCGGTGCCGCCGCTGCGCGCCCGGGCCGGCGACATCCTGCAGCTCGCCCAGTACTTCCTCAAGCGGATCGCCGCGCGCACCAACAAGCCGGTGCAGGGGATCTCGGGGCCGGCGGCACGCCTGCTGATGGACTACGACTGGCCGGGCAACGTCCGCGAGCTCGAGAACAGCATGGAGCGCGCGGTCGCGCTGTGCCGGCTCGACGAGATCACGGTCGACGACCTGCCGTCGAAGGTGCAGGAGCACCAGAGCAGCAAGATCGTGATCACCACCGAGTCCCCCGGCGAGCTGATCACGCTGGACGAGATGGAGCGGCGCTACGTGCGCCAGGTGCTCAACGCGGTCGGTGGCAACAAGACCCACGCCGCGCGCATCCTGGGCATCGACCGGCGGTCGCTGTACCGCCGGCTCGAGGAGCCGCGCCACGAATCCAAGCCCCCCGAGCCGGCTGGTTCGTCGAGCCACGCCCGTTCCCCGATCCCGCCGCCGCACGCCTCCAACGGGCACGTCGGGTCCTCGGCGGGTTCTGGAACCTCGGCCGGGCATCCCGGAGAAGCGGAGTAGCGCCGGCGTCGCGCACGCATCATGAAGCAGCAGCGGATCCATCTCCTGCTGGTGGAAGATGACGACCTGGACGTGATGAACGTCCACCGAGCTCTGTCCCAGGCACCAGAGATCGCCTCGATCACCGTCGCACGCGACGGCATCGAGGCGCTCAAGCTGCTGCGTTCCGGAAGCTTGCCGCTCGAGCGCCTGGTCGTGGTCCTCGACCTCCGCATGCCGCGGATGTCGGGGCTCGACCTGCTCAGGGAGATCCGCTCGGACCCGCGGCTCAAGCGGATCCCGAACGTCATCCTGACCACCTCCGACGACCCCCACGACCGCGACGCCGCGTTCTGTCTCGGCGCCGCGGGTTACTTCGTCAAGCCGGCGGCACCGGGCAGGTTCCGCCAGATCATGGACGCGATGCGCAGTTACTGGTCGGTCGCGGAGTTCGCGCCCCCGCCGCTCGAGGGCAAAGCATGACCGAACGCATCCGTATCCTGGTGGTCGACGACGACCTCGTCGACCGGCTCGCCATTCGCCGGGCGATCGAGCACAGCGATCTCCACGCCGACATCCGCGAGGCGATGACCGCCGCCGAGGCGATGGCGATCCTCGAGAAGCGGTTCGAGAACCGGTTCGATTGCCTGCTGTTCGACCACGACCTGCCCGGCACGACGGGGATCGCCCTGACGCGCCGGCTGCGCGACGCCGGCGACCTCACGCCGGTGATCCTCGTGACCGGGCAGCACGACGAGGAGCTGCTGCAGAAGGCGGTCGACTCCGGCATCACCGACTTCTTCCCCAAGGCCGACGTGTCGCCGCGGCGGATCGCGCTGCGGATCCGGTTTGCGATCCGGATCGGCCGCGCCGAGGCCGAGTCGGCGAGGCTCCTGGCCGCGGCCAACCAGGCCGCGCGTGCCCGCGACGACGTGCTCGCGGTGGTCTCGCATGACCTGCGCGGGCCGCTCCACGCGATCGGCCTGGCCTGCGAGGCGCTGCGCGACGAGGTCTCGAGCGATGCGTCCCGGCGCTACCTGGGCGCGATCGAGCGTGCGTCGCACCGCGCCGAGCGGCTGATCACCGACCTGCTCGAGGCGAGCGCGATCGAGAACGGCGCGCTCACCCTGACGCGCGCGCCGATCGACGCGGCCGCGATCGTGCGCCAGGCCACCGCCGACCACGAGCTGCTCGCCAAGGAGACCGGCGGCCAGATCACCGCCAAGCTGCCCGAAGGCTCGACCGTGGTGTCCGCGGACCGCGATCGGGTGCTGCAGGTGCTCGGCAACCTGATCGGCAACGCGCTCAAGCACGCCCGCGGCACGCCGATCGAGATCGCGCTCGAGCGCAAGGACCGCGACGCGGTGATCGCCGTGCGCGACAAGGGTCCGGGGATCACCGACACCGAGCTGCCGCACGTGTTCGACCGCTACTGGAGCGGGCGGACCAAGAAGGGCGGCGCCGGCCTCGGTCTCGCGATCGCCAAGGGCATCGTCGACGCGCACGGCGGGCGGATCGCCGTCGCGAGCACCAGGGGCTCCGGCGCCGAGTTCACGTTCACGTTGCCACTCGCAACGCCCTGAGCGACGGCGCAGATCGCCGTGCGCCGATGCGCCGCTGTGCCTCGCACGCACGGCCATCGTGTGTAGGAAGCTCCGTGGCCATCGTAGGCAGCCAGGTTGTGTGGCACACGGGGTGCTTTGCTCGAAGCCATGGCCGTCGCGCGCTTGCCGTCCCGATCACTCACCCTGTCCACGCGGCCCTCCGTGGCACCGCCCTTCTTCGAGCGCGTGCTGGGACGCATGCTCGTGCTGATGATCCATGCGGTCGAACGCATGCGCGACAGCCGCGACAGCCGCGCCCGGCTCGCTCGCTGACGGCGATGGTGGTCGCCCCGCGCGCATGAAATCGTGGACGGCGTGGCACCGGGCTTGCTGCAGATCGCGGCATGCCAGGCACCTACGAACCTGAAGAAGCCGAGATGCCGAACGAGGCTCGCGAGGACGACGACGAGCCCGAGCACGAGGCCGATGACCAGGAGCACCGCGTGGCGCACCGGCCCAACCCGCTGCCGAGCCGCGAGGAGGACGAAGAAGAGGTCGCAGAGGCCGACCTGTTCGAGCTCGACGACGACGTCGAAGACGAAGCCGACTAGGTGCGCCCCGCGACGCGGCGCTAGTAGTCTTCGGACTCGGCGTAGACCGCCTCGACCAGGCTGCTCGCCGGCGTGATCGTGGTCTCGTAGACCGGCATCGCGATCCCGTTACCGGGCTCGGTGGCGAGCCGGAGGTACGGCGTCGTCTGGCGCGACACGCGCAGCTTGCCGAGCGCCGACCGGACCTCGGCCGCGGTCGGCCGCTCCTGGTAGTTCTTGGCCAGCATGCGCTCGACGAGCTCGACCAGGCCGTACGGCGCGTCGGGGCACCGCGGCGCGAGCGACGGTGCCGGGCGGTTCAAGTGCTGGACGAGGATCTCGACCGAGCTCGCTCCGATGAACGGCGCGCGTCCGGTCAGCGCCTGGAACGCGACGACACCGACGCTGTAGACGTCGCTGTGTCCGCCGGGTGGCGGGCCGCCGCGCGCCTGTTCGGGAGCCATGTACGTCGGCGTTCCGATCGCCTCGTTCATGTTGGTGAACCGCGCGCTGGCGGGCGCGTGGGCGATGCCCCAGTCGATCACGCGGACCGGGAACTTGCCGTCGCCTGGCACCAGGATGATGTTGTCCGGCTTGAGATCGCGGTGGGTGATCCCGCGCGCGTGTGCGGCCGCGAGGACCTCGGCGACCGACATCACGAAGTCGATCACCGCGTCGGCGTCGAGCGGGCCGCGCTGCATGCGCTGCGCGAGCGCGACGCCCTCGACGAGCTCCATCGCGATCCACGGGCGGCCGTCATCGAGCAGGCCACACTCGAAGAACCGAGGGATCCCCTGGTGCGAGACCGAGGCGAGGATCGTCGCCTCCCGCATCATCCGGTCGATCGACCGATCGAACGCCAGCTGGTCTTCGCGCAGGATCTTGAGCGCCACGGACCGTCCGGTGAGCTCGTGTCGGGCCCGGTAGACCCAGCCCATGCCACCCATCCCGACCAGTTTTTCGATGCGGTAGGCCGAGATCATGTGGCCGGGGCGCAGCGGTCCGGTGGGGAAGTCATGGTCGGGAGTGGGTGGTACGTCTAGCTGTGAGCTGACCATGACGGAAGCAACGGGAGCACACCACGTGCCAGCGCGGCTCGCTGCGACCTCGTTTCGTGCGCTGGCGCCACAAGCTGTGCAATCTGCCCTTGAATCAGCTGGGTCTTGGATAGCAAATCTCCTGGCGAGGTTCGTGCACCGGCAGGCACCCATGACCTCCGAGCCCCTCGCCGAACTGGGCCGAGACTCCTTGGTGGGTGCCTATCGGATCGTGAGAGAGATTGGTCGAGGTGGAATGGCCACGGTATACGAAGCCGGCCACACCGTCCTGCCGCGTCGTGCTGCACTCAAGGTCATGCACGGCGACCTGCGGCGGCATCCGGGCATGACGACGCGCGTCGTCCAGGAGGCCGCGATCCTCGACAGCGTCCGTCATCCCGGGGTCGTCCGGGTCTACGACTGCAACCTGCTACCGGACCGAAGGCCGTGGATCGCGATGGAGCTCGTCGAAGGCGAGACGCTCGCGAACCGGCTCCACGAGGCCGTCGCGCTGCCGCCCGTGGAGGTCGCCACGCTGCTTGGCGATGTGTCCGAGGTGCTCGCCGCCGTCCACAAGGTCGGTGTCGTACATCGTGATCTGAAGCCGGATAACCTGCTCTGTACGCCTACCGACGTCGACTTCCCGATCCGCGTCCTCGACTGGGGCGTGGCTCGCATGGGGCCGATCGGGCGGCTGACCATCGATGGACTTACCCCGGGTACTCCGATCTACATGTCCCCCGAGCAGGCCACAGGGCGCGACATCGCCGCGCCGTGCGACATTTACTCACTCGGCGTCATCGCGTACGAGGCGCTGACCGGCCAGCCGCCGTTCGATGGCCGCACGCTGGCCGAGATCGTCTGCATGCACTTGACGCAGGAGGCGCAGCCGCTGCGCCCGCGCTGCAGCGCCCCGGCGGAGCTCTGCGACCTGGTGGCCCGCATGCTCCACAAGGCGCCCTGGAAGCGGCCGACCGCGAACGAGGTCCGCCACACCGCGCGCGTCATCGCCCGAGAGCTTTCGCAGGCCTACGAGACCTTCGAGATCACCGGCGGCGAGCCCGATGCCGCCAAGCGCAAGACCGGCGTCGCGCCGGCCTGCATCGTCCCGACCGAGGAGGTCGTGGTCGTCGATGCCGACGTCCTCGAGTTCGGCGTCACCGAGATGCTGCCGGTCGTGGTCCGTCAGCCGCGGTGGACGCCGGACTTCGGCCACGTGCCACACGTGCTCGCCGACCCGCCGGGCGGCACGAGCCCGCCGCGCGCCCGAGATCAGGCCCCGGTCGCCGGTGAAATCGTGCTCGGCGACAAGCGCCGTTGACCCACTCGCGTTTTTGAGATCGGTGGTGTGCGGTCCTGTCACGTTGAGGACTTTTGCAACGTGATCAAGGTGAGTCTCAGGTGAGGAATATTGTGCCACGGCGGAAACGATTCTGTCACACGCTGATCCGCACGCCGCGCGAAGTCGCTCGCAGATTCCATGTGATCTTATAGGTTTAGACCTAGCACGCCGCGTGCTGAGGCCTCGTTCACCAGGTTTTGTATTCCGATTTCATTTTTCTATTTTGGGAGAATCATCATGAACAAGAACGGCATGACCGACGTTGGCTCGACGGCAGGTTCGACTCGCGGAGTCGACGAGAAGATCGACTCGCTCAAGGAGACGGTGCGCGGTCTCGCGGATCAAGGCGCGCAGAAGGTCGATGCGTTGAAATCGAAGGCCGTCGAGGTCAAGGACGAGGCGCTCAACCGCGGCGGCGCGCTGCTCGATCGCACGTGCTCCATGATCCAGGCGCATCCGCTCAAGTCGGTCGGCGTCGCGTTCGTCGCCGGCTACTTCGGGATGCGGCTGTTCCGGCGCTGAGCCCGCTCATGTCGAGGACCGATATCACCGACCCGTACCTCGCCGACGCCGGCCATGAAGCCGAGCGCGCCGAGGAGCTGCTGCGCGCGCGCGTCGAGGAGCTCAAGCGCAAGTTCGACGACGTCCGCGCGCGGATCGATCTCTCCGGGGAGATCCACCGTCATCCGTGGCCGGCCGTCGGGATCGCGTTCGCGGTCGGTGCGCTCGCCGGCGTGATCCGGTCCGGCGCCCGGACCGCGGCGCAGCCGCGATCGTTCACCCGCGTCGCGCTCGGCGCGGTCGGCGCGCTCGGCCTGCACGTCGTGCGCGAGCTCGCCGTCGGGCAACTCGGGCGCGTCGCCAAGAGCTGGTTGCTCGATCAGGATGGTGGAGCGCCCGACGCAGCGGACGGCGACGATGTCCGCGCGCCGCGCACGGCCAACATCGCGCCGTTCCTGGAGCACTGAACCCGGCGATGCTACGATCGCTGCCATGAAGTTCTTCGTGAAAGCGGTCGTCACCGGGTTCGCGCTCAGCCTCGGGTCCGCGCTGTTCAAGAAGGTCCAGCGCAAGCTCGGGCTCGGCGAGGACAACGACAAGGCGGCGCGCGAGGTCGTCAGGCAGGACGGCGCGACCGATCCGAACCTGCAGCAGCGGTTCAGCTAGCTGTCGTCGGTCTCGCATCGCCGGGGACCCGCGCGCGAGCGGCCGCGGTCCGCCGGCGCGCGCGAGGCCGCCGGCAACCGCGGCCCTGGTCTGACCGGCCACGGAGCCCCGGGGCAACTGCTCGCGGCCACGGCGGGAGCAGCGTTTGTCGGCAAATCCAGCGGCCATCGACCGGAAATTGCGGAACACTGGACGTTCGTGGAGTCATCGAACCTCGCGCCGGGTCTGCTGCTCGCGATGCCGCAGCTCGCCGACCCGAACTTCTCACGCGCGGTGATCCTGATGATCGAGCATGGCGACAACGGCTCGTTCGGCCTGGTCATCAACCATCCGTCGCCGATCCGCGCGGCCGAGCTCCTCGATTCGCTCGAGATGAGCTGGCGCGGCGAGGACTCGGCCGTGGTGTGGGCCGGCGGCCCGGTGCAGCCCAGCACCGGCTGGGTGCTGCACGAGCCGATCGAGGTCGCCCAGCCTGGCCTCGGCGGCACGATCGCGATCACGTCGAGCATCTCGCTGTCGACCTCGCCCGAGCGGCTGCGGGCGCTCGCGAGCCAGCCGCCGCGCAACATCCGGCTCCTGCTCGGCTACTCCGGCTGGGGCCCCGGGCAGCTCGCCACCGAGATGGCGCGCGGCGCGTGGCTGCACACCAGCGTCGATCCGGACCTGGTGTTCGAGACCCCGGCGGACGAGATCTGGGACACCGCGATGCGCTCGCTCGGGATCAACCCGCGCGACCTGTTCACCGGCCGCGGGGTGAATTGACCCTCGGCTAGTCGTAGTACTCGGCGCCGAGGTGGGTGATCAGCTCGTCACCCTTGGTGTAGCGCAGCGTGTTCTTCAGCTTCATCAGCTGGATGAACAGGTCGTGCTCGGGGTAGAGCCCCTCGGGCGTCATCGGCGACTTCCAGTAGAACGACAGCCACTCCTGGATGCCGCTCATGCCGGCGCGGTGCGCGAAGTCCATGAACAGCGCGAGATCGAGGACGATCGGCGCCGCGAGGATCGAGTCACGGCACAGGAAGTTGACCTTGATCTGCATCGGGTAGCCGAGCCACCCGAAGATGTCGATGTTGTCCCAGCCTTCCTTGTTGTCGCCGCGCGGCGGGTAGTAATTGATGCGGACGACGTGGGACACGTTACCGTAGAGCTCGGGGTAGAGCTGGGGCTGCAGGATGTGGTCGATCACGCCGAGCTTGGTGACCTCCTTGCTCTTGAACGACTCGGGATCGTCGAGCACCTCGCCGTCCCGGTTGCCCAGGATGTTGGTCGAGTACCAGCCGGACAGGCCGAGCATCCGCGCCTTGAAGCCGGGCGCGAGGATCGTCTTCATCAGCGTCTGGCCGGTCTTGAAGTCCTTGCCGGCGACCGGCAGGCCCTGGCGCCGGGCGAGCTCGAGCAGCGCCGGCGTGTCGACCGAGAGGTTGGGCGCGCCGTTGGCGTACGGCACGCCCATCTTGAGGCACGCGTACGCGTAGATCTGCGACGGCGCGATGTCGTCGTGCGAGGCGCGCAGCGCGGCCTCGAACTTGTCGAGCGTGCTGTGGACCTCGGCCGGCTTGCGATAGACCTCGGTCGATCCGCACCACACCGCGACCAGGCGATCGCAGCCGTGGGTCTCCTTGAACGCCTTGATGTCGTCCATCACCTGCTCGGCGAGGTGCATCTTGGTGGCGCCCTTCTTGACGTTGGGCCCGGTGAGCTTCTTGACGTACGCCTGCTCGAACACCGCCGGCATCGGCCGGATCGCCTCGAGCTCGTCCTTGAGCGGATCGAGGTGCTTGGCCTCGAGCACGCCGGCACGGACCGCGGCCTGGTACGCGTTGTCCGGGAAGATGTCCCAGCCGCCGAACACGATGTCGTCGAGCGCGGCGAGCGAGACGTAGTCCTTGATCGCCGGCGAGTTGTCGTCGGTCCGCTTGCCGATGCGGATGTGACCGAGCTGCGTCAGCGAGCCGATCGGCTTGCCGATGCCGCGGCGGATCGCCTGGACGCCTGCGATGAACGTCGTCGCGACCGCGCCCATGCCTGGCATCAGGATGCCCAGCTTGCCGTTGGCCGGCTTGACCTCGACGCCTTTCTTGAGAGCCATGACCTACTCCAATCGGGGATATGAAAGCTGCAAGTTGCTCCGGAACCGATCGCCTTTCAAGGGCGTATGACCGGCTGGTCACGGCAATTCGTCATGTCGAATCTTCAACACGCCGGTGGTCATTGCTCACCGGCCCCGACGGCGCCGCGCGGCGGCCGCGCGATCGTGCGCAAAGTCATCCTGCGTGCGCCGAGTCCCTAGCCGGTGGAGCAAACAGCGGTCGCAGCGCGCCGGGGTCGTTGGAGATGATGCCATCGGCGCCGAGCTCGAGCAGCCGCGCGGCCTCGCTGCGATCGTCGATGGTCCAGAAGTCGACGCGCAGCCCGATGCTGTGGCACTTGGCGATGAACGTCGCGCGATCGAACCGGATCCGGCCGGAGCGCACGGGGACCTGCGCGGCGGTGCCGGTGAACGGCAGCTGCCGCCACAGCATCGCCGGCAGGCCGAGCAGGCTCGCCACCTCGCCCTGCGACAGCGAGGTCTCACCGCCGTAGCCGCGGCGCCGGATCGCGACCAGGGTGCCGAGCTGGAAGCTCGCCAGGGTGACGCGATCGTCGGCGCGCTTGCGCCCGATCAGGTCGAGCATGAGCGCGACCGCGCGGTCGCCCTTGAGGTCGACGTTGATCCGCATCGCCGGGAATGCGTCGAGCACCTCCTCGAACGTCGGGATCCGGATCCCCTTGCCGGCGAACGGCCGGGTGCCATCGGCCGCGACGAAGCCCCAGCCGGCGTCGAGCCGGCGGACGTCGACGACGTCCAGATCGCCCCACGCGAGCTGCGCGCCGGTGGTGCGGCCCGCGGTCGGGTCGTGCGCGACGATCAGGTGGTCGTCGCGCGTGACGTGGACGTCCATCTCGAGCGCGTCGACCCCGATCTCCACCGCGCGATGAAACGCGGGCAGCGTGTTCTCGGGGCGCTCGGCCGAGGCGCCGCGGTGGGCGTACAGCCGGCGCGCGTGCATCACGATTCTTCTTCGAGCTCGAGCGCTTGCGCGGGCATCGGCGGCGGCCGCGGGTCGGAGACCTGGACCACCTCGGCCGAGTACTGCAGGTCCTTCTCGGCGAGCGGGTGGACCAGCCGGACGTCGACGTCGTCGCCGCTGACCTTCTCGATCCGCAGCACCACGTTCATGTCGTTGGCGCCCTTGGCGACCAGCTGCTCGCCGACCTCGAGCTTGACGTCCCGGGGGAACTCGCCGCGCTTCATCTTCTTGACCGGATGCATCGCGGGGTTGCCGAATGCGTCCTTGGCCTTGATCACCCCCTCGCGCCGCGCCCCCTTCTCCAGGCCCGCCAGCACGGCTTCGAGGCCCGGCAGCATCGTCCCGGCGCCGTGGATGTACTCGACGGTGCTCTTCTCGAGCGGGGCGCCGCCGACGACAGACAGCTCGACCTTCACGGTCACCCGACGGCCGTTTTCGATCTTCACGCGACGACGTTACACGTGAGCCGTCCGCGACAGCAACGTCCGGAGCTGTGAACGGATGCCGTCGGAGCTGGCAACGGCCGGATGTGGTTGCAATAAGTTGCGCGGTGGCATAGAAGCCGCACAGTAGGCGCACGGCCGTCATGCATCTCCGTCCCGGACAGCTCGCACGCGCTCGGATCCCCGCCACGCTCGCCGTGGCCCTCGCGCTGGGTCTGGGCTTCGGGGGCGGGCTCGCCGGCTGTCACGCCGCGCGGTCGCCCGAGCTCCACGTGCTCGGCGTCCACGAGGAGCCGCGGCACGACGTCGTGTTCGTGCAGGTCACCAATCCGGCGAGCCATCCGATGCGGCTGACCAAGCTCGAGTACCGCTTCGCCGCGGCCGGCCAGACCGTGTCCGAGGGCGCGGTCGACCTGGCGCGCGAGGTTCCCGCAGGCGCGGCCGTGGTGGTCGAGATCCCGCTCGAGAGCCCGCCGGAGCAGCCGATGACGCTGTCCGGACAGCTCACCGCGGAGCTCGATCAGATCATCCAGATCTTCTCGGTGTCGGCGCAGATCGCCGCGCCGGCCGCGCTGCCGACGCCCGTGGAACCGGAGTCGAAGTAGCTGATGGCAGCGGTTGCGCACGTGTGCGCACATCGATTCTTGTAACCCTACCCCGGCCTGGGCCACACCTTGGGACATGCCCAGAAGCATCCTCGTGCTCCTCGCACTGGTGGCGCTCGTGCTCCTTTCCGTCCCCGTGCCCGCGGCCGCCGGGGGCGGCAAGCAGGTCCGCTACGTCGGCATCCACCCCATGCCCAGGTCCGAGGGTGGAGGCATCTGTTACATCGAAGGCCCGCACGTCCACATCTACGACGCCGACCGGATCCAGTACCGCGACCACCGGGGCGCAAACTACTTCGTGGGCGATCCGGTCGCCTACGGCTACGACGGCCCGCGCTACGCCTACAAGGGCCACCACCCGATCCACGTCAACGTCGTGGTCGGCGACGAGGATCCGGACGACGAGTACTGCTACCTCAGCGGACCGCACTTCCACTACTTCGCGCCGCCCGACGGGCCGGAGTTCAAGCTCGCCGGCGGCGCGTACTTCTACGTCGGCGAGCCGCCGCGCGCGTACGTCGAGGCCCGGCCTGCGATGATGCGGATCAACGCGGTCTACCAGCCGCTGGTCTACGAGCGGCCGCAGGTCACCATCGAAGCGCCGGTCGGCTGGATCGGCGCGCGCGCCGAATTCGCCGCACCCGCGGTGGTGGTCGCTCCGCCCTCGGCGGTGATCGTTCCCCCCTCCGCGGGGATCAGCATCGAGGCTCACGTGCCGATGCCGAGCCTGCACGTCGATGTCGGGATCGGCGCCCCGGCGGTGATCGTCCACGAGGCGCCCGGCGTGATCATCGAGGAGCGTGTGCGGGTCAAACACGACCACGGCCGGCACCGGGGGCACTACAAGTGAGGGCCGCGCTGCTCGCCTCGCTCGCCTCGCTCGCCTCGCTCGCCTCCGTCGCCTCGCTCGCCTCGCTCGGGGCGTGCAGCAAGGACAAGCCCGCCGGCCCGCGGGAGGCCGTGCTCGAGGCCTGGAAGGCCGACAAGCTCGCGCCGGCGGCGCCGCTCGCCCCGGCGCAGGTCGCGTTCGCCAAGGACTGCCAGGGCGGCGCGATCGTCGACATCGATCTGCTGCTGTGCAACTTCGCGACGCCGGCCGAGGCCAAGGCCGCCGAGGACCAGGGCCTGGGCTGGATCGGGGCGGCCACCGGCGCATCGCAGGCCCACGGCGCCGCGCTGATCGTGCTCGCCGATCGCAAGAAGGCCGATCCGAACGGCCGGATGATCAACCGGCTGATGAAGCTGGCGCCGAAGTAGCCGTTTCGATAGCGTGCCGGCCATGACGCAGATCTGGTCGGCGCTCGCCGACAAAGCGCTCGCCGGAGACGTCGTGACCCGGGACGAGGCGCGTGCCGTGCTGCACGCGACGCCCGACGAGCTGCTCGCGCTGCTCGATGCCGCGTTCCGCGTCCGGCGCGCCCACTGGGGCCGCCGCGTGTCGCTGCACGTGCTGGAGAACGCCAAGCTCGGCGCGTGCCCCGAGGACTGCGGGTTCTGCTCGCAGTCGCAGAAGCACGCGTCGCCCGGCGGCGAGGCGCCGATCAAGAGCGTCGACGAGCTGGTCGCCGGCGCCCGGCGGGCGCAGGCGGCGCGGGCCAAGCGCTACTGCATGGTGACCGCCACGCGCGGGCCGTCGCAGCGCGACCTCGACACGATCTGCGCCGCCGCGGCGCAGATCAAGGCCGAGATGGACATCGAGCTGTGCGCCTCGCTCGGCCTTCTGACCGAGGCCAAGGCCGTGCGGCTGGCGAGCGCCGGGGTCGACCGCTTCAACCACAACCTCGAGACCAGCGAGCGCCACTACGGCGCGATCGTCACGACCCACAGCTGGCG
>DASWRS010000548.1:0-15155 GCA_036403075.1 Kofleriaceae bacterium | reverse complement strand
GCGCGCTCGTAGCGCCGCACCGCGACGCCGCCGTGGTCCTCGGCGGCGACCGGCGCGAGCCCCGCGGTGTCCGGCGACCGCGCGCCGCGGATCGCGAGCTCCCAGATCCGGCCGTAGCGCGCCGCGTCCATCCGCGCCGCGACCTCGATCGGGATCAGGTCGCCCAGGTGCATCCGGCCGACCGGATCGATCCAGTCGGGCGCGAACACGATGAGGTCACCGGGGCGGTAGCCCGCGCGCACCGCGGCCGTGGCCGCGCGCCAGGCCGGCGCATCGGGTGTCGGCACCGCCGTCGCATCGCGGCGCGCGGCGCACACCTCCCAGATCGAGATCGCGATCAGGAGCAGCGCCGGCGCGGCGGCGATCGGCAACGGTCTCCTCGACAACCCCGTGACGCTACCATGCGCTGCGGGCGGGCTTTCCGACCTGGGGTACTGTCGCGCGGTGCGGCTGTATGCAGCGCTGTTCGCGGTCGGCCTGGTGGGCTACGGCCTGGTCGCGTGGAACCGGATCGGGCGCCCGTCCTCGTCGCCGCACTTCGTCTACCAGGCCGACGCCTGGCTGCACGGCCAGGCCGCGATCGATCCGCCGCCGCCGACCGGCGACGACTGGGCCGAGGTCGAGACCGTCGTGCTCGACGACGGCACCACGGCCGCCGGCCGCCGCATGGTCACGCGCCCGGCGTTCCACACGCTCGATGGCCGCGAGTTGCCGATCGCGCGGGTCCGCCAGTCGCGCGGCAAGACGACGTACATGTCGTTCCCGCCGCTGCCGACCGTGATCATGCTGCCCGGAGCGGCGGTCTCCGGCCGCGCCGCCAACGACGTCGTCCCGACGCTC
The DNA here is from genome assembly GCA_036403075.1 of Kofleriaceae bacterium. GTDB lineage: Bacteria > Myxococcota_A > Polyangia > Haliangiales > Haliangiaceae > JABFXX01. The sequence goes on along the minus strand of DASWRS010000548.1, from coordinate 14,315 downwards.
CTGGTCGCGGCGCTGATCCTGCCGCTCGCGCTCGCCGTGCTGCGCCGGCTCGCGGCCGCCGGCCTGTCGCGGCGCTCGCGCGGCGACGACCTCTGGCTGGTGGCGACGCTGGCGTTCGGCAGCGTGCTGTGGTTCGCCGCCGTGCAGGGCAAGGTCTGGTACACCGCGCACGTCGTCGGGGTCGCGCTCGCGCTGGTCTACGCCTGGGCGTCGATCGAGGCCCGCCGGCCGGTGATCGCCGGCCTGGCGCTCGGCGCCGCCGCGCTGACCCGGACGGCGATGGCGTTCATGGTGATCCTGTTTCTGTGCGAGGCCTGGCGGATCCACGGCGGGCTCGCCGCCTGGCGCGCCGATCGCGGCGCCATGCTGCGCGTGCTGCGCGGCCCGATGCTCCGGTTCGCCGCGCCGGTCCTCGGGTTCGCGATCGCCGGCATGCTGTACAACCAGCTGCGGTTCGGCTCGCCGACCGAGTTCGGCCACAGCTACCTGGCCGTCCGCCAGCAGGCGCTGATCGAGCAGTACGGCCTGGCGAGCTACCACTATCTGGGGCGCAACCTCGCCGTCGCGTTCACGCTGCTGCCCGAGCTGTCGCAGCGCGCACCCTACGTCCAGATCAGCGGCCACGGCCTCGCGCTGTGGGTCACGACGCCGGTGCTGGTGCTCCTGCTGTGGCCGCGCGAGAAGACCCCCCTGCACACGACGCTGTGGCTGTGCGTCGCGGCGGTCGCGCTGCCGTCGCTGCTCTACCAGAACAGCGGCTGGATCCAGTTCGGATACCGCTTCAGCCTCGATTACCTGGTGCTGTTGATCCTGCTGCTCGCGACCGGCGGCCGGCCGCTGACCCGCTGGGTCAAGGCGCTGATCGTCGCCGGCATCATCATCAACCTATTCGGCGCGATCACCTTCGATCGCGACTGGAGGTACTACCGGGTCTCTGGCAATGCCTACGACGTCATCGTGCCGCACTGAGGTCCGGCGCATCGACCAGCCGCAACCGGCGAGCACCTCGAGCCCCCGCGCGTATCCGGCATCGAGGTAGTCGCGACGGTCACGCTCGTGGATGAACCCGGAGAACGCGTTGCCCGGCAGCTGCTTCTCCGGCCGGATCGGGATGATGTCGACCACGCGGCGCCCGGTCCAGTCGAGTGCCGCCATGACCTCGGCGAGCTGGTTCGCCGACAGCCCGCCGGGCCGCGCCAGCGCATGGAGCTTCGCGAGCGCTTCGTTGACGTGCTCGGCCTCGCGCAGGTCGCGGTACAGCCGCTCCTCGATCAACATGTCGGCGAGGTGGCCGACCAGCCCCATGCCCCGCAGCGCGCCCGGCGGCTCGGCGCGGCGCTCGACCGAGGTCGCGATCACGACCACCGCGTCGAGCTCGCGGCCGATCTGGCCGTCGAGCGCCCACTTCATCGGCGTGTTGTTGACCACGCCGCCGTCGACGCACGGCCCGATCCCATCGACCTCGACCGGCGCGAACACGATCGGAAACGCCGCCGAGGCGACCGCGGCGGAGAACACCCGCTCGAGCCCGGCCTGGCTCGCGAAGTCCTCGCTCGCGAAGTCGCAGGTCGCCTCGAACGTCGTCGCCGGCCGCTTCCCGATCTCGCCGGGAGCGCCGTGCAGCGCAGCAACGATCAGCCGGAGGTTCACGGGGTCGGGATCGTCCGGCTGGCTCGGCAGCACGTGCCCGCGGAGCAGCCCGAGCAGCCGCTTCTGGTCGGATACCCCGTCGAGCTCGAGAATGTCGCGGAAGCTGGCGTGAAACACCTCGCCCAGCGCGGCGTGATCGCGCCACAGCTCGACCAGCACCTCGGCGCCCGCGATCAGGTTGCGGGTCCGCACCGCCGACGCCAGCACCGTTCCGTTCAGCGCGCCCGAGCTCGCCGCGACGATCCGCACGATCTGCACGTCGGCGCGCGCGAGCGCCTGGATCACCCCGGCCTCGAACGCCCCCTTGGCCACCGCCCCCGCGAGCACCACCGCGATCTTCCTGGTCGTGTTACCCATCCCGGCACTCCTGGTCGATAGCTCGCCCGATCGTAACACGCCGGGCGCACGGCACCGCGCCGGCAATTCTTGCCGGCGATCTTCGACGCCGGCGTCCGCGATGTCGCGTTTCGACGCCGACGATCCGTGACGGCGGCGATCCCTGAAGCCGACGAGGATCCGGACCTCGGGAGAACGCCCTCCGGCTTGTGACTGGCGCGCGTTGGCCGACGAGACTGCATCGGACGCCCCACTCACAACCCAGTGCCCTGCGCCGACGCTCCCTTATCCGGATTTTAAGGGATTTCTGAAGAAGATCCAGGCGCGGCAGTCTCGGCGATCGGCGTTGCCGCACGACGACGTGCTCCGGCGGCGCTCGCTTGCAGTGAATCGTCGCAGCACCGGCGGCATCGGGGCTCACTGGGCTCCGTGCTGCATCCTCTTCTCTTTCCGGAATCCCAAAGATGTAAATCTAAAATGGAGCGTTGGCGCAGGACACAGGGTTGTGAGTGGGGCGTCCGACGCAGCCTGGTCGACCTACGCGCGCCAGTCACAAGCCGGCGGGCGTTCTTCCGAGGCCGGGTCTCGTCGATCGAGCGCCTTCGCGCGGAGAAGCAGGGGCGAGCACAAGCCGAGCTACGACCGGGGGCCGCGCACGATGTTTTCACTCGCGGGGAGGAGCGGGCGAGCGCCCGCCGAGCTACGCCCGGAGAGCCGTGACGCGAGCGGCCGGCGCGCCGGGGTGGGAGCTGCTCAGGCGGCGGCCGGTGGGTCGCGGCGGCCGGCGGGCGGCGCCGCCGATCACGGCCGGAACGGCTGCTCGTCCTTGCCGCGGACCGGGTTGGCGAGCCGGCGCGCGACCGCGTCCTGCTCGTCCTTGGTCAACCGGCGGACGTAGACCCCGGCGGCGTCGATGCTGCGCGCTCCGAAGAACCCCTCGGACACCGCGTACTCGACCTCGATGATCATGTACGGGTCATCGCCGATCCACATCAGCTCGTGCTTGCGCGGGATCCCGACCCACGAGGACAGCGTGAACTTGTCGCGCGATCCATCGTCGTTGAGGACGACCATGGTGATGCGTTCGGTCGCGGTCATCGGCCGGGGGACCGTAGCATCACTGGAGGCCGAGCACATCGAGCATGTCGTACCGGCCGGGCGGCTGACCGACCGCCCAGACCGCGGCGCGCAGGGCACCGGCGGCGAAGATCGTCCGCGACGTGGCGCGGTGGCTGATCTCGAGCCGCTCGGCCGGGCCGAAGAAGTACGCGGTGTGCTCGCCGACGACGTCGCCGCCGCGGACCGACGACACGCCGATCTCGCCGCGCGGCCGGGGGCCGACGTCGCCGTCGCGGGCGTGGCGCTTGACCCGGTCGTACTCGGCGCCGTGGCCCGCCGCGATCGCCCGCGCGATCATCAGCGCCGTGCCCGACGGTGCGTCGCGCTTGGCGCGGTGGTGGGTCTCGACGACCTCGGTGTCCCAGTCCGGGCCGAGCACGCGCGCGGCCTGGCGGACCATGCCGAGCACCAGGTTGACGCCGAGCGAGAAGTTCGCGGCGACGACGATCGGCGCGAGCCGGGACAGCGCGGACACCGCGGCCTCGTCGGCCGGCGACAGGCCCGTGGTGCCGATCACCGCGGCGCAGCGGTGGCGCCCCGCCGCCTCGGCGATCTCGCGGGTCGCAGCGGGCGCCGTGAAGTCGATGTAGACGTCGCACGCGGCGAGCCCGGCGTCGATGTCCGCGGTCGCGATCACGCCGTCGGCGACGCTCGCGCCCAGGCCGGCCGCGTCGGGCCGATCGATCGCCGCCGTGATCCGGAGGTCGCCGCGGCCGCGCGCCGCGTCGAGCACCGCGCGCCCCATGCGCCCCGACGGGCCGAGCACGCACGCGCGCACCGGGGCGCGGCTGGCCTCGGTCACAGCAGGCCCTGGGCCCGCATCTCGCCGCGCAGCTGCTCGACCATGCCGGACGTGGCCGCGACCAGCGGCAGGCGGACGTCGACGGTGCAGCGCCCGAGCAGCGCCAGCGCGGCCTTGGTCGGCGCCGGGCTCGGCTCGTGGAACAGCATCTGGCTCAGCACGCGGAGCTCGTAGTGGCGCTGCCGGGCGCGCGCCCAGTCACCGGCGTGGACCGCGTCCCACATGTCGCTCATGGCCCGCGGCGCGACGTTGGACACCACCGAGATCACGCCGCGCGCGCCGATCGCGTAGAGCGGGAACGTGGTGCCGTCGTCCCCCGACAGCACGGCCATGCGATCGCCGACCCGCGCGACCAGCTCGCTGCCGCGGACCAGGTTGCCGGTCGCGTCCTTGATGCCGATGACGTTGTCGAGCTCGGCGAGCCGCACGACGGTGTCGGTCAGGAGGTCGCACGCGGTCCGGCTCGGCACGTTGTAGAGGATGATCGGCAGCTTCGTCGACCTCGCGATCGCCTCGAAGTGGCGGAACAGGCCCTCCTGGCTGGGCCGGTTGTAGTACGGCGTGACGTGGAGCAGCGCGTTGGCACCCGCGCCCTCCGAGGCCCGGGTCAGCTCGAGCGCCTCGTCGGTGGCGTTGCCGCCGGCGCCGGCGATCACCGGGACCCGGCCGCGCGCCGCCTTGACCGTTGCAGCGATCACCGCGACGTGCTCCTCGACCGAGAGCGTCGCCGACTCACCGGTCGTGCCGACCGAGACGATGCCGTCGACGCCCTGCTCGATCTGCCAGTCAACCAGCCTGGCGAGCCCGTCGAAGTCGACCTTGCCACCCTTGAACGGGGTGACCAGCGCGGTGAGACAGCCTTCGATCATCGCGAGCTTCGCCATGGCGTCCTCTCGCCCGTACGGGCGCTTCCATAGCTACAACGTCCGCACGCAGAAAGCCATTCCGACGACGATCCCGTCCTGCCCGTCTGGCGCTTTGCCGGCTCCGGCCGGCCACCGCACGCTCACGACTCGTGGTCGGGATGCGGCGGCAGGTTCACCATGTCCTCGGGAAACCGCTCGGCGATGTGGGTCAGGATATCGCGGATCGAGATCAGCCCGAGCACGTGGCCGCGATCGTCGACGATCGGCAGGTGGCGGCGGTGGCCCTGGGTCAGCCGGCGCAGCGCCTCGCTCAGCGAGTCATCGGGCCGGATCACCATCGGGTGCGGCGTCATCACGTCGCGCACCACGACGTGCGACCACAGCGCATCGCTGTAGTCGACACGGTTGAGCAGATCGCGCTCGGTGAAGATCCCGACCAGCGCGCCGTCGTCCTCGACCAGCACCGCGCCGCGGCCCTTGGCCTTCATCTCCGAGACCACCTTCCACATCGCGTCTTCGATCCCGACCCGGGCGTGCGGCCGCGGCGACAGCTCGGCGACCCGCGCGGCGGCGAGCGCCTGCATCCCGCCGCTCACGACCCACCTCCGAGATCGACCATCGACATGACCGACGACGTGTCGCCGCCCGGCGGCGTCGGCCGCGGCGTGGCGTCGATGTCATCGAAGATCGCCTCGAGGTGGCGCATCACGTCCCACACCGTGAGCACGCCGAGCACGCTGCCGTCGTCATCGACGATCGGCACGTTGCGAAACCCCTCGACCGCCATCCAGTTGATCGCGAACGCGACCGGATCGCGCGGCCGGAGCGTCCGCGGCGTCGGGGTCATCACGTCGCCGAGCACGAGGCTGGCCGGATCGGCGCGGACCGCGGCGACGCGGTTCAGGAAGTCGCGGCTGGTGAAGATCCCGGCGAGCTCCGCGCCGCGCATCACGAGCACGCAGTCATGGGCCTCGCCGCTCATCTGGTCGAACGCCCGCGCCACGCGGTCGCTGACGCCGAGCCGCGGTACTGCGTGTGTCCATCCGATCTCGCGAATGGTCTTTTCGAGTCGACGCATGGGACCTCCCACGGCCACGATAACCTAGATCCGCGACGTCAGGAGTGCGGTTCCGTTACGGAGAGGCAGCTCGATCGCAAACCGAGCGCCTCCGCCCGGGGCATCGACCACGGCGATCCGGCCGCCGTGATCCGAGACAATCCGATGCACGATCGCCAGGCCCAGCCCGGTTCCACCCTTGGTGTGCTTCGTCGTGAAATACGGTGCAAACACCTTGTCTTTCAGATCGACTGGAATCCCGGGGCCGTTGTCCTCGACGATCAGCAGGGCGCGATCGCCGGCCTCGCCGAGCCGGGTCGACACCGTGATATGTCCCTCGCTGCGCTGGCCGATCGCGTCACGCGCGTTCTCGACCAAGTTGAGCACGACCTGGCTCAGCTGGTTCTTGTCGGCGTCGATCCGGGGCAGCGGGTCGGCCAGCTTGATCTCGATCGGCGCGGCACCGCCCTGGTAGAGCGCCAGCGCCGAGCGGACCAGCTCGTTGAGATCGAGCCGCTGGAACTCGGGCTTGGGCATCCGGGCGAACCCCGAGAACTCGGAGACGATGTGCTTGAGCCGATCGGCCTCCTCCATCACCGTGGTGGTCGACTCCTCGAGGATCTCGCCGAACGACGGGTGCTGCTTCCTCCAGGTCTTGCGCAGGGTGTCCATCGCCATCTGGATCGGGGTCAGAGGATTCTTGATCTCGTGGGCGAGCCGGCGCGCGATCTCCTGCCACGCGGCGATCCGCTCGGCGATCACCAGGCGCTCCTTGGAGGTCTTGAGGTCCTCCATCATGAAGTTGAACGCCGCGGCGACCGCGCCGATCTCGTCGTCGGAGCGCACCGGGACGCGGTGGTCGAGGTCGCCGCGCGCGGCGGCGAGCGAACCGGCGACCAGCTGATCGAGGTCGCGGGCGGTGCGGCGCGCGACCAGGAGGCCGATCAGCACCACGCCGATCAGCGCGGCCAGCGCGAGCGCCGCCGAGGTCAGCGTGATGTTGCCGAGCACGTGCGCCATGTCGCCGTCGGACACCGCGATCTCGATCCATGCGACCGCCGCCCGGCCGTCGACGCCCGGGAGCGCGATCCGGATCGGCTCGTCCTGCGACAGCCGCGCCCAGTCGGCGGCCGCCGGCACCAGGACCTTGCCGTCGAGCGCCACGACCCGCGCATCGACCCGGTGCTCGTCGCGGATCCCGACCAGCAGCTGCTCGTCGATCTTGCGGCCGGCGGCGACCCAGACCTCGTCCGGGCCGTCCTGTGCGCTGCGCGCGGCCTCGGCGACCAGGACCTGCCGGACCTCGGTCTTGCCGCCGTCCTCGGTGGTGATGTCCTCGAGCGCGAAGAACGTCGCGCCGCTGCTCCGGCGCGCGCGGTCGCGGATCTCGGGGTGGTTGGCCTCGCTGACCTTGCCGCGGGCGTGCGGCGCGCACAGCACGCGGTCATCGCGGTCGGTGATCGTCAGGACGTCGAGCGACAGCCCACGCATCGTCCGGCTGCTCGACTGCTCGAGCGTGCGGGTGTGCTCGTAGTCGAGCCGGTGGCTCGACGACTTGGCGAGCTCGAGCAGGAGCCAGCCGACCAGCGGGTCGTCGTGGGTCGCCAGCGTCGTCGCGACGTTCTTGACCTGCGTGCGCAGCTGGCCGATCTCGGCGTCGAGCCGCTTCTTGGCGCTGTCTCGGTTGGCCTGGTAGTCGGCGCGATAGCGCCGGGCGATCACCTCGCGGGTGACCACCGCGGCGACGCTGATCGGGACCAGCGCGGCGAGCGCGAGCGCGAGCGTGAACCGGCCGCGCAGCTTCACGGGTGGCCCCCGGGCCAGTACAGGTCGGCGAACCCGAGCCGGGCGCTGGCGTCGAACGCCAGGCCATGGACGTCGAGGCGGTGCCACATCCGGATCGCGCGGAACATCAGCGGCACGATCGGCGGCCGGCGATCGAACTCCTGCGCGGCCGCCGCCAGATCGATCGCGCCGGCCTGGAGCTGGCGCTGCGCCCAACCATCGTTGCCCGCGGCGAACGCCGCGCCCCACCACACCGCCGCCGCGCGGGTCGGTGCGGCGATCTGCCCGATCCACAGATCGCAGCTGCCGCCGCGAGCGCGGTCGCGCAACGCCTCGGCCGAGACCGCCTGGATCGTGAAGCCGATGCCGAGCTTCTGCAGGCCGCGCGCGACGCGCAGCGCGATCTCGCGGTCGTCGGGCCGGGTCTCGTCGACCAGGATCGCGAGCGTGAGCCCGGCGCGGTTGGCCGGGGCCAGCGCGCCGACCCGCCGGCCGGCGTCGTCGAGCGCGGTCAGCGCCGCCGCCGCGTTGCCGCCCGCCGCCGCCGGATCGAGCACCTTGCCGCCGGCATCGACCGGCAGCGGCAGCCGCGTCGGCTGGGTCAGCTCGCCGGTCGTGATCGTCGCCACCGCGCTGCGATCCAGCGCCAGGTCGAGCGCGCGGCGAAACCCCGGCTCGCCGGTGACCGCGGCGTGCTGCCGGCCGAAGCCGACGAACACCAGCACGCCCGCCGGGCTCTGGATCGACGTGGCCTGGAACTTCGGCGCGCTGCCGAACACGGTCGCGCCGCGCGCCGACATCTGCGACTGCCCGGTCTCGAACCGCCGGACCTCGGCGTCGGGCGTATCGAACCAGCGCAGCACCAGCCGGTTGAGGTACGGCCGGCCGGCGAAGTGGTCGTCGAACGCGCGCAGCGCCAGCATCCGGCCCGCGCGATCGAAGCTGTCGACCGCGAACGGCCCCGAGCCGACGGGGCGGACCGGGTCGGGCGCCTGGCCGCGCCGGGTGATCGCGGTCTGGGGCAGCGCGAGCAGGCTCGCGACCTCGACGCCGGGCACGCGCAGCACCACGTCGATGCCGTCGCCCGACGCGTGGACCGCGGAGATCGGCGCGAGCAGCCAGCCGACCGCGCCGCGGACCCGCTCGAGCGAGTCGACCACGTCGCCCGCGGTCATCACCGCCTGGTCGTGGAACTTCACGCCGTGGCGCAGCGCGACGTGCGCCGTGGTGCCCGCCGGGTCGAGCACCGGCGGCCCGACCGCGAGGTGCGGCTCGATCGCGCCGTCGCCGCCGATCGCGTACAGCGTATCGAACACCAGCGCGGCCACGGTGATCTCGGCGTGGCTCTGGGCCGCGGCGGGATCGAGCGCGACCGGCGCGCCGAGCAGCGTCCCCTCGACGGTGTTGCCGTACGGCGGCCGGGTCTCGGCGCCCGCGGGCGCGGCGAGCCACAGCGCCGCCAGCGCCGCGCCGAGCGCCGGCATCACCCGCGCGCCCCTCAGTCGAGCCTCCACAGGTCGACGCGCGTGGCCCCGGCGAGCCGGACCACCGCGACGACCTCGGCCACGCCATCGCCGTCGCCGTCCGCCACCACGATCCCGGCGACGCCGCCGATGAACGACCTGGATCGCGGCCTGGCCCCCGGGACGCCCAGCGGGATCACCCGGACCGCGTCGGCGTCCCCCGGCGCGACCGCGCTCGATGCGATGACCTCGGGCCTACCGTCGCGATCGATGTCGGCGAGCTCGAACGCCACGCCGACGTTTCGGTACTGGTACTCCGCGGCGCGCCGGCAATCGACGCCGCCGGCGGCGCAGCGCTCGACCGTGACCTCGAGCGTGCCGGCGATCGACAGCTCGCCGCGGATCCGCAGCGGCGCGCCGGCGGCGTCGGTCAGGTCATCGCGGCAGCGCGCCGCGAGCACCGACGCCCGGGCCCGGCGGAAGTAGTTGCGTCCGGTCGCGAGCTGCCAGCGCTCGCCGCACACCCAGAACCGGTCCCGGCCGCTCTGCGCGGTCAGCGTGCCGCCTCTCCATTCGACCCGCAGCTCGGTCGCCCACGCCGACACCGACGCGATCAGCGCGCTGCCATCGACCACCGCGGTGCCCACGGCGTCGCGCGATGCCGGCACCGCCGGCTCGCCGCCGAATGCGACCCGGCCCAGCGTGCGCGGCGGACCGGCGATCGCGACCGCGATGACCTCGCGCGGCGTGACCAGGTAGATCTCGGCCTTGCCGTCGCCGTCGAGGTCCGCCGCCGCGACCGCGACCACCGGCGCGCCGGCGTCGATCGAGCCGAGCTTCTGCGGGTTCCACGTGACCTTGACCGGGACCGGCGGCACCAGCTTGACCACGTGACCCGCGGCCGCGTCGTCGAGCCGGGCCCGCACCGCGCCGGCGAGCCGCGCCAGGTAACCGTCATCCGCGCGCGCCGGATGCATCGCCGCGCACCACAGCGTCACTGCGACGAGGGCAACGAGGGCGACGCAGGCGCGAAGCATCAGTCTTCGTACTCGCCCTTGGTCTTGTTCTCCTCGGTGGTCTCGTCCGGCATCGGCGCGACCTCGGTCGGCTGCGTGCCCTCGACGAACACCTCGGTCATCGTGGTGCCCTTGGGCGCGCCATCGGGCGCGAGCAGGCCGGTCTGCTTGTCGATCGTCGCCTCGACGACGTGCGCCGGCCGGGGGAACGCCTTGGCCGGCTGGTTCATCTGCTTCATGATGTCGACGTAGACCGGCACGCAGGTCGTGCCGCCGACCTCGTGGCCCATCGGCCGGTTGTCGTCGTAGCCGATCCACACGCCGATCGCGTAGTCCGGGGTGAGCCCGAGGAACCAGGTGTCCCTGGCGTCGTTCGACGTGCCGGTCTTGCCGGCGATCGGGATCTTCAGCACGGCCGCGGCCGACGCCGTGCCCTCGGTGACCACCGAGCGCATCATGTCGGTCACCACGTACGCGACCTCGGGCCGCAGCACCTGCTCGCCGGCCGGCGGCGGCACGGCCTTGCCATCGATCGCGTCGACGAACTGGGGCTCGGCGGCGATCCCGCCGGTCGCCAGGGTCGCGACCGCGTTGGTGAGCTCGAGCGGCGTGACCTCGTTCGAGCCCAGCGCGATCGACATCTCCGGCACGAGGTTGCTCGCGACTCCCATCTTGTGGGCGAGCGCGACGATGGCCTCGGGCTTGACCTCGTTGGTGATCCGCAGCGACACCGTGTTGATCGATCGCGACAGCGCGTAGCGCAGCCGGACCGGGCCCTCGAACCGGCCGGTCTCGAAGTTCTTGGGCTTCCACTGCGGGAACTCGTCGAACACCTCGGGCGCGTCGTTGACGATCCGCGCCGGCGTGAACTTGCCGCTGTCGATCGCGGCGGTGTAGACGAACGGCTTGAACGAGCTGCCGGGCTGGCGGTGCGCCATCGTCGCGCGGTTGAACCCGGCGACCTTGGACGCGTAGCCGCCGACCAGCGCGCGGACCTTGCGCGACTTCAGGTCGATGATCACCACCGCGCCCTCGGGGCCGGGCGCGAACACCACCCGGTGCCCGGCGTGCCTGGGCCCGGCGGCGGCCTTCTTGGCCCTGGTGTCGTCGTCGTCCTCGGTTCCGGCCGCCCCCGCGGCCGGCTTGGCGTCGAGCGCCGGCAGCATCACCGACACCACGTCGCCGGGCTTGAACCGCTGGGTCAGCGCCTTGACCTTGCCGTCGGCGTCCGGCGGGTTGCAGCGCGTGTCGGCGTCGCTGCCGCCGAACACCACCGACGCCTTCCAGTCGCCGAGATCGACGACCAGTTCGTGGTCGGTGTCCGACACCTCGGTGACCACCGCGTCGTAGGTCTCGCGGGCCGCCGGGCCGCCGCGCGGCAGCTTCTTCGCCAGCCGGGCGATCTCGGCCTCGATCTTCTCGGGCTTGAGCGTGCGCGCCGGCCGGCACACGCCGTGGCGCTTGTCGATCGTGCGCAGCCCGCTCTGCAGCGCCTTCTGCGCGATCGCCTGGAGCGACGGATCGAGCGTGGTGCGCACCGTATCGCCGGCGGTGTCGAGCGCGGCCTCGTCGCCGTGGTGGCGCTTGACCAGGTCGCGCTTGACCAGATCGACCCACTCCGGCGCGCTGCCGAGCTCGGGGAACGGCCGCTGCACGATCTGGATCGGCGCGTCGATCCACTTCTGGGCCTCGGCGATCGGGATCTTGCCCGCGACCGCGAGCTGGTTCAGCACGTAGGTCTGGCGCTCCTTGGCGCGCCGGGGGTTCTTGCGCGGCGAGATGTTCTCGGGCGACTGCGGCAGCCCGGCGAGCATCGCGGCCTCGCCGATGTTGAGCTTGTCGACGTGCTTGCCGAAGTAGAACTGGGCGGCCTCCTCGATGCCGTAGCGCCCGTGACCGAAGTAGATCTGGTTCATGTACAGCGCCATGATCTCCTCCTTGGTCAGCGAGCTCTCGAGCCGCCGCGCCAGGACGATCTCCTGGATCTTGCGCCGGAACGTGCGCTCCGGGGTCAAGAGCAACGTCTTGACCACCTGCTGCGTGATCGTCGACGCGCCCTGCTTGGTGTGACCCGCGCGCAGGTTGGTGAGGAACGCGCGGAACATGCCCCAGTAGTCGACGCCGCTGTGGGTCCAGAACTTGTTGTCCTCGGCCGCGATGAACGCGTCGACGACGAGCTTGGGCACCTTCTCGTACGGCACCACGGTGCGGCGCTCGCTGAAGATCTCGCCGATCCGGCGATCGTTGCCGTCGGTGATCGTGGTGACCTGCCGGGGGTGGTAGTCGCTGAGCCGCCCGTAGTCGGGCAGGCTCGGATCGCGGCCGTACATCCAGAACACGAAGGCCACGGTGGCGGCCATCAGCGCGCAACCGGCAACTCCCAGGATCAACAGCCACTTGATGGCCGTCAGCCAGGGGTGCGCCGGCCGCTCGGCCTCGGGGCGAAACCCCGAGCCGCCCGACCCCCGGCGCGCGCCGCGCATCCCGCTCGAGGCGCCTGTCCTCATCGTCGAGCCCATGGTTGGTTGGTGTGCAAGTGCAATACCGCCTGGGACTGGAGTCCCGCCACGATTGTCCCTCGGTTGCGTCTGCAATGCCACATCTGGGCGTGTCTGCAACGACACGCCTTCGTTCACCACGCCTCCGGCGGGGCGGCGGCGTAGCGCGCGCCGGATTACCCGAGCGCGCGCTCGAGGATCCCGACCGCGCCGCGCAGCTTGAGCGCGAACCACCGCGCGCGGAGCTCGCGGCGGCGCGCCTCGTCGAGATCGCCGAGGCTGCCGATCGCCGCCCGCCGGCGCGCCGCGATCCGGGTCATCGCCAGCGCCACCGTCACGCTCAGGTTGAAGCTCTCGGTGAAGCCGAACATCGGCACCCCGATCGCCCCATCGCACGCCGCGATCGCGGCCGGGCTCAGCCCCGCGTGCTCGTTGCCGAACGCCACCGCCAGCGGCGCGGTCACGTCGACGTCGTCGATCGTGTGCGGCGCCCCGGGCAAGGTCGCGAACACCCGGAACCCGCGCGCACGCAGCCCGGCCACCGCCGCCTCGGCCGAGCCCCAGCGGTGCAGATCGATCCAGCGGTGCGCCCCGCGCGTCACCCCGCCGGCCACCGAGAACCGATGCTCGGTCTCGATCACGTGCAGCTCGCCCAGCCCGATCGCCTCGGTGGTCCGGATCGTCGCCGCTGCGTTGTGCGGATCATAGGTGTTCTCGACCACCGGGATCACCGAGCCGAGCCGCGCGGCCAGCACCTGGTCGATCCGCGCGATCCGCTCGGCGGTCAGCATCGGCGCGAGCACGGCGCACACCGCCTCTGGCCCGTGGCGCTCGATGATCCGGCGGATCGCGTCCTTGCCTGCGTCGGTCGCAGCCTCTGGCACGGCCTCCGGCACGGCCGCGCCATCCTCGTCGCACTGCAATCCGCTCGGCTGCGTGTCCAGCACGCTTCGGGATGATCGCTCCGACGAGCCGGCGGCAAGCCGGACGGCAAACGCGCGCGCATCTTCGAGCTCGCCGCGCTCGAGCTGCGCGTCGCTGTCCTCGAGGTCGGCTTCGAGCTCCGCCAGATCGTCGCCGCTCATCTCGACGCTCTATTGCCGGCCGGCGCGCTCGGCGCTGGCGCGGCGGATCAGCCGCAGCATGCCGTAGCCGGTCACGCCGGCGATCACGACGCCGAGCCCGAGCAGCCGCCAGCGGTAGGCGCCGCCGACCGCCGGCCGGTTCGAGGTCCAGAAGCCGCTCGGCCGGTTGGACAGCACCTCGTGCGTGGTCGGCGGCTCGGCACCGGCCGGCGACGCCGCGCCGGCCAGCGCGAGGCTGAACGCGAACCCGAGCGGCAGGCAGCGAACGAAGGCGGCGAAGCGACGCACGCCCGATCGGTAGCACGCCCGGCCGCCGTCCGGCGGCGCGCAGGCGCATCGCGACCGGCGGCATTCGGTCGCAAGCTCGTCCGAGCCGGCTGGCAAGCCGGCCGGTCACCGCCCCGGCGCCGGCAGGATCGGGCGATCACCCGGAGCACCGATCCGGTCGACGGATTCGGTGGTTCAATCGGCCTGGCCGGATGAGCACCCGCCACGTGGACTGGGTACCGCCGGAGCGGTTCGACGAGTACCGGCTCCTCGAGCCGCTCGGGCGCGGCAGCATGGGCCAGGTCTGGCTCGCCCACGACACCGTGCTCGATCGCCAGGTCGCCGTGAAGTTCCTGTCCGAGCTCCCCGAC
>DASWRS010000547.1:0-22444 GCA_036403075.1 Kofleriaceae bacterium | reverse complement strand
GGCCATCGGGAGCACCATTGGCTCGCCGGTACGGCCCTGTCGTGGTGCTAAACTAGGCGACGCGCGGGGGGACGCCACGCGTCCCAAGAGGAATCATGTTCTTCAAGTATCTCGACTTCATCTTTGCCCCGTTTCGCGCGGTGAACAACAAGATCATCGGCGTCAAGAACATCAAGGGGAACTTCCAGGTTGACGTCAACCGGATGAAGTCGCTGAAGAACCGCGGCAAGGCAGCGATGGGCCAGGTGAACCAGTACTCCAACAACTTGAATCAGATGGGGCAGCAGCCGCAACAGGGAGGCCAGATGCAGCCAGGACAACCGCCGGGGATGCAGATGCCTGGCATGCCCCAGATGCCAGGGATGCCGGGCATGCCGGGGGCAGCGCCGGTTCCCAACCCGAACCCGCCGATCATCAAGCGCGGGTTCTGGATCTTCGCCAAGAAGTTCTGCTCGCAGTGCGAGCAGCAGCTCGACAAGAGCTGGGACCAGTGTCCGTACTGCCAGCAGATCGCCCAGCAGGTCGTGGCGGCGCCGGCCAAGCAGGCGATGAAGACCCAGGCGTTCGTGATGGACGCCGCGGGTGGTCCGGGCAGCATGCAGCTCCTGGGCTGGATCGTCCCGCTGCAGGGCGTCCAGCGCGGCGAGCTGTTCACGCTGTCGCCGACCACGGTCATCGGCACGGATCCGAAATGCAACGTCGTGCTCAACGACAAGTTCATGTCGTCCAAGCACGCCGAGATCAAGGCCGAGAATGGCGTGTGGGTGCTGCGCGATTCCGGCTCGACCAATGGCACCTACGTCAACAACCGTCGCGTCGATCGCCACGAGCTGGTGGATAACGACTTCATCAAGTTCGGCAGCGCGATGCTGAAGTTCAAGAGCCTATGACCCGGCACAAGCTCACGCACTGCACGCGGTGGCTCCTGGTCGCCGCGACCCTGCTCGCGATCGCGGGGCCGGTCCACGCCGATGGCTCGAGCGTCGAGGTCTTGCTGCAGATCAAGCCGCCCGACAAGAACAACCCCAAGACCCGGGACGACGCGCCGCAGATCGAGGCCACCGTGATCGGCGCGCCGAACCTGCCGTCCGAGAAGTTCGTGCTCCGCGACGACAGCGTCAAGCAGTCGATCGAGGTCAAGCCCAGCACCAAGCGCGACTACAACCAGGGGTCCGAGACCCTCGCGGTCGTGATCGTGATGAACGGCTCCGAGCTCTGGCTCGGCAACGACGACATCCCGGCCAAGGATGACGATCCGATCCGCTGTCCGGGCGTGCTCAAGCCGCTCAAGGACGCGCTCGACAAGCTGAGCTTCAAGGACGCGGGCCCGCCCGGCAGCCTCGGCATGGTGATCACCTACGCCGACAAGATCATCCCCAAGATCCCGATGGGCGCGCTCGCCAACATCACCGGCAGCGCGCTCGGCCAGCAGGTCGATTACCGCGGCGCGGCCGGCCTCGAGCTGGTCCAGGGCATCGAGGCGGCGCTCGCCGAGCTTCACAAGGTCCAGACCGCGCGCAAGGTGCTGATCGTCGTCGGCGACGGCCGCGACATCAACCCCGAGGCCGCGAAGTCCCGGCTCGGGGTGCTGAAGAAGCAGGCGGTCCAGGACCAGATCCAGACGTTCGCGATCGTGTACAAGACCTGCGACGTGCTCGCCGAGCAGCAGGAGAGCCCGATCGTGATCAACGCGATGGTGCAGCAGGTCATGACCGCGAACGGCGCCGACAACATCGCGTCGTCGATCCAGAGCATCCTGGCCCGCATGGCGGATCGCCAGTACCTGACGTTCCCCGGCTTCGATCCCAAGCTCGGCCTCGGCTTCACCTGGGACGGCAAGCCGCACAACATGATCCTCAAGATCGACAAGGAGGACGCCGAGCCGGTGTCGCTGAACCTGGCTCCGATCTGGCATCCGAGCAAGGGGGGCTTCCCGTGGCTGGTCGTGATCATCATCGTGCTCGGCGCGGCGGTGCTCGCGGTGATCGGGATCAAGATCTTCAGCGCCAAGCCGGCGCCGATGCCGGTGCCGATCGCCGCGCCGATGATGCCGGTCGAGGCGCCCAAGCCGGCCGGACCGATGAAGACCGTGATGATGAGCGCCGGCGGCGACGACGGCGGCTTCCCGATCGTCGGGTGGATCGTGCCGCTCAACGGCACCCAGGCCTACCAGACGTTCAAGCTGCGCTCGGGCGGCACCAAGATCGGCACGGCCCCGCCCTGCGATATCGTGATCAACGACGGCTTCATGAGTACCGAGCATTGCCAGGTCAACGCCTCGCCCCAGGGCTTCACCCTGGTCGATGGCGGCTCGACGAATGGATGCTATGTCAACGATCGCAAGATCCAGGGCAAGCAGGACCTCGTCGATAACGACATGTTCACGCTCGGCAAGACGAACTTCAAGTTCAAGTCCATCAACTGACCAGGTGTTGTGTCTACCGGTGCTCTGATCGCACTCATCGTCGTCGTGGCGCTCGTGCTGCTGGGCGTGCTGGTGATGGTGGCGAAGGCCAACGCCCGGCCCGCGCACCAGAAGCACTGCGGCGGCTGCCGCCGCGTGATGCTCCCGGTGTGGACCAAGTGTCTGTTCTGCGGCTGGTCGCCGGTCGCGCGGCTCGAGTTCATCCTCGGGCCGATGGCGAACCAGACGCTGTCGCTCAGCGAGGAGGTCACGACGATCGGCTCGGTCGCCGGCAACACGGTGGTCCTGGCCGATCCGGCGGTGTCGCGCAAGCACGCCGGGATCCGCAAGGTCAACGGCCTGTACGAGCTGGCAGACCTCGGCTCGACCAACGGGGTCTACGTCAACGGCCACAAGGTGCCCAAGAAGACGCTCGCGCCCGGTGACATCATCCGCGTCGGCAACACCGAGGCGGTGTTCAAACCGGAATGACGCCGGGCGTCCGCCGCGCGGTTTGTCGTCGGAGCACCGGCGACAACACGGTTCGCGGCACTGGCGCTGGGCGCCTGGCCCCGGTACCATCAGGTACCCAATGGCACGACTCCTGTTTCGGGATAGCCAGGGCCGCGAGGGGACGGTCGAGCTGTCGCCCACCGAGACCGTCTATGTCGGTCGCGGCCTCGAGTGTGCGATTCGCACCGACGACGGCATGGTGTCGCGTCGCCATTCACAGATCCGCATGGAGGGCGGGCGGTTCGTGGTCGAGGACCTCGGCAGCGCCAACGGCACGCACCTCAACAACATCCGCGTGCAGAAGCAGGCGCTCGGCCACACCGACGTGATCCAGTGCGGATCGCTGATGATCCGGTTCATCGACGAGGGCGCGGTCAACATCCTGCAGCAGCCCATGCCGGCGATGAGCGCCCCGCCCGCCAAGAAGGGCGGCACGATGGTGCTCGAGCGCGCGGACGCGCCGCCGCCGCTCGCCGGCGGTCCGGGCTACGGCCAGGCCGCGCCATCGATCTCGAGCTTCGGTTCGCAGGCGCCGTACCAGCCGGCCAACCCGGCGACCGGTCTGCCGTACGGCGGCCCGCCCGGGCTCCCGAGCACGCCCTACGGCGCTCCGCCGCAGATGCCGGGCGGCGCGCCGGCGCCGGGCTACGGGGCCCCCGCGCGCGGCGGCGGTTTCGGCGGCTCGGTCGGCTCGCAGTCGGCCGCCCAGGCGTACGGCGGCCCCCCGGCGATGCCGGCGGGGACCCCGGCCAACCAGGTGTACGGCGGTCCGCCCGGCATGCCCGGCGCGACACCGTACGGCGGCCCGCCGGCGATGCCGGGGCAAACCGGCGGGGGTGCGACCCGCGTCGGCGACAACGCGAGCATGTTCGGCCGCGGCGGTCCGATGGGGCCGGTCGGCTCGCCGGCGCAGCGCGCCGACGCCGCCGAGAACAAGGTCCTGGTCGACCTCGGCCTCGAGTTCGATCCCAACAAGGCCGACGCCGAGATCAAGGGGCTGCGGGGCCAGCTCGAGAAGGCGTCGGCCAACTACGAGCGCGAGGTCGCCGATGGCAAGCGCGTGCGCGCCGAGTCCGCGGCGATGCGCGAGCGGGTCGAGGAGCTCAAGGCCCAGATCAAGGACCGCGAGGATCAGGTCGTCGCCCACGACCGGGTCGCCGACGAGCTGCGCGACGAGCTGCAGCAGACCCGCAACGAGCTGACCCGGGCGCGCGGCGAGATCGCCGACATGGCGGAGAACGTGGCCGCGCGCGAGCGCCAGGCCGCGCGCGCGCTCGAGGACACCGCCAAGCTGCGCGAGGACTTCGAGGACAAGAACCGCCAGCTGATGGAGCTGTCGCGGACCAAGGACGAGGGCTGGAAGAAGCTCAACGAGCAGCTGACCGAGATCGAGCACCTGCGCGAGGTGATCAACGAGCAGGAGCGCATGCTCGAGGAGCGCCGGGTCGGCCTGATCTCGCAGGAAGAGGTGATCAAGGAGCTGCGGTCCGAGAAGGAGAAGAACCTCAAGGCGATCGCCCAGCTCCGCGCCGAGCGCGACGAGGCCAACACCAACGCGTCGCGCGCCGGGGCCCAGATCAACGGGCTCGAGGAGGAGAACCGCCGGCTCGGCCGGCTCCTGGTCGAGGCCCAGACCGACTCGGGGCGCGGCGGCGCGCAACCCGATCACCTGATGAAGATGACCGGGGACATCCGCGAGCTCCGCGTCGAGCTCAAGAAGGTCGAGGCCGACCGCGAGCGGCTCGAGGAGCAGTACAAGCGCGCCGACCGCGATCGCGAGAAGCTCGAGGGCCGGCTCGCGCAGATCGAGGTCGAGCTCCAGGAGGCGGTCCACGGCAAGCTCGCCGCCGAGAGCGCGCGCAACGTCGCCCAGGACGCGCTGGCCAAGGCCGAGGTCGCGCGCCACAGGGCCTCCGAGGAGGCGCTGAACGCGTCCAAGGCCCGCGATGTGGCGTCGACCGGCGGCGACGAGGCCCGGCGCGAGCTCGACCGGCTGCGTAGGAAGGTCGCCGACCTCGAGAAAGTCCAGGCGCCGGCGGCCAGCCCCAAGGACGAGAAGGAGCTCCAGCTCGAGCGCGAGGCGGGCGAGCGCAAGCTCAAGGAGGCGCTCGACAAAGCGGCCAACGCGGAGCGCTCGCTCAAGTCGCTGCAGGCCGAGGTCGACGCCGCTAAGACCGACGCTGCCAAGGCGCGGGCGGAGGCCGCGCGGGCCAGGGCCGCGGCCGACAGCCAGGCCGAGTCGGTGATCCCCGCCAAGGCCTCGGCGCCCGGCGGCAACGGCGAGCTCGCCCGCGCCGCGCAGGAAGTCTACGAGTCGATCAACGACATCCTGTCGGAGATGCGCAACAACATGCGGCTGGTCCAGGGCGAGCTGCCCAACCTCAAGGCCGACAGCGACACGATGGCCGCGGTGAGCCAGGCGGTCGAGGCGCTGGTCGATAGCGCCGAGACCGCCAAGGGCGCGCTGCGCGGCCTGCGCGATCTCGCCAACGCGAACGGATGAACGGAATGACCAAGACACCATGACGATCGAGCACAAACGAAGCAGCAAGGGCGAGATCGAGGACCTGATCAAGGCGCGCTACTCGCTGATCTGGATCACCTCGCCGGAGGAGAACCGCGTCGAGGAAGCGCTGCGCAAGCTCTGCGTCGAGCGCGAGATGCGGCTCGAGGTCTGGTCGATCACCGAGGGATTCAAGACCATCGCCAACGGCCAGGGCACGCGCGACGTCAAGGACCCGATGAAGGCGGTCGATCACGTGATGCGCGCCGAGGGCCGCGCGCTGTTCGTGCTCCGCGACTTCCATCCGTTCCTCAAGGAGCCCGCGGTGGTCCGCCGGCTGCGCGACGCCGCGACCGAGCTGCGCAAGACCAAGAAGAGCCTGCTCGTGCTGTCGCCGATCACCAAGATCCCGCCCGAGCTCGAGAAGAGCATCTCGGCGGTGGTCGACTGGGAGCTGCCCAACCGGATCGAGATCGAGGGCGCGGCGCGCAAGGTGCTGCCCAACCTGCCGGCGGCGACCCAGCAGGTGATCGAGAGCGACCCGACGTTCATGGAGCGGGTCGTCGAGGGCGCGCTCGGCCTGACCCTGGTCGAGGCCGAGAACGTGTTCGCCAAGTCGGCGGTCCGGACCCACACCTTCGATCTCGAGACCATCCTCGAGGAGAAGAAGCAGATCATCCGCAAGAGCGGCCTGCTCGAGTACTACGAGCACCGCGAGGAGTTCTCCGACGTCGGCGGCATGGAGATCCTGAAGGACTGGCTGGTCAAGCGGCGCAACGCGTTCTCGTCGCGCGCCCGCGACTTCGGGCTGCCGCTGCCCAAGGGCATCCTCCTGATCGGCGTGCCCGGCACTGGCAAGTCGCTGACCGCCAAGGCGGTCGGCGCGCTGTGGCAGATGCCGCTGCTCCGGCTCGACGTCGGCAAGATCTTCGGCGGCCTGGTCGGCAGCTCGGAGGAGAACATCCGCTCGGTGATCAAGACCTCCGAGGCGATCGCGCCGGCGGTGCTGTGGATCGACGAGCTCGAGAAGGGGTTCTCCGGCACGGCGTCGTCGGGCCAGACCGACGGCGGCACGACCTCGCGCGTGTTCGCCTCGTTCATCACGTGGCTGCAGGAGAAGACCACGCCGGTGTTCGTGATCGCGACCGCCAACAACGTCCACCAGCTGCCGCCCGAGCTGCTCCGCAAGGGCCGGTTCGACGAGATCTTCTTCTGCGACCTGCCCGATCGCGAGGACCGCGCGCAGATCCTCGACATCCACGTCCGCAAGAAGAAGCGCGATCCGGGGCAGTTCGACATGGAGAAGCTGCTCGAGGCCACGGTCGACTTCTCCGGCGCCGAGCTCGAGCAGGCGGTGGTCGCGGCGCTGTACGACGCCTTCGACACCGGCAACGACCTGTCGACCGACGGCCTGCTCAACACGCTCAAGGACATGGTCCCGCTCGCGATCACGATGCGGGAGCAGATCGAAGCGATGCGCGAGTGGGCCCGGACCCGCGCGCGCATGGCCTCGGCGCGCGGCCGCACACCTGCCAAGAAGGACGGGTGGATGCAGCGTTACGGCGCGCCGCGGGGCAACCTCGGCGACAAAGCACCCGAATCGAGCGACGACGGGGAACGCAAGCTGGAGCTGTGACGTAGACTGGCCAGAGCAACGGCCGAGCAAAGCCCGAGCAAAAGCCGAGGAACCAACGCGCGATGTCTCACTTCACGAAGTGCGCCCTGAAGATGACCAACCTGGCGGCGATCAAGAAAGCGCTCGCCGACATGGAGCTCAAGTTCGTCGAGGCCGAGCAGGGCCAGTCGGTGTCGGTCCGCGGCTACCGCGGCGACAAGCTCCAGGCCGCGATCTCGGTCGACATGGGCCGCTACGACGTCGGCGTGATCGACAACCAGGACGGCACGTTCGACATCACCGCCGACTGGTGGGGCGTGGAGACCACCAAGGGGGTCTCCGAGGAGGAGTTCAAGCACCAGCTCAGCCAGCGCTACCAGTACCACAACGTCAAGCAGGCCTGCGAGGACAAGGGCTACTCGGTCGAGGAAGAGGTCAACGAGGAGGACGGGTCGATCCGCCTGGTCGTTCGCAAGTGGGTCTCGGACTAAGAACCTAGGAAGCGCCATGCACAAGCAGGACATCGAGATCGTGATCAACGCCAAGGGCGAGGTGACCTTCGAGGTCAAGGGCGTCAAGGGCGGGAGCTGCCTTGCCGAGACCCAGTTCCTCGAGACCGCGCTCGGCGGGCCCGGGGCCGTGGTCGACCAGCAGAAGACTGCTGAATTCTATGAGGGTACCGAGGGTTACGTATCGACGTGGGCGGGGGAAGGCAAGGATGACTGAGGCCGTAGAAAGACACGCGTGAGCGATCAAGATCCCAACGAGCCGAAGGCGGACCAGCTCACCGACGAGCTCGCGCGCAAGTACGACCCCGAGCGGATGCTGCGCATGGTGTCGCGCCGCGCCGGCAAGGGCGAGCGCCTCGACCACTCGATCCGCGAGAAGTACGAGAAGCGGTTCGGCGTCGACCTCGGCCACGTCCGGGTCTACACCGGCGAGTTCGCCGAGGAGTTCAACCGCCAGCGCGGCGCGTACGCGGTCACGATCGGCTCGACCGGCATGATCCTGATGGGCGGCTCGCCCGAGAAGTCGATGGCGAGCGCGTCGGGCCAGGCCCTGCTCGCCCACGAGCTGACCCACGTCGCCCAGGCCCAGGGCGGCCTGCACCGCAAGGCCAGCTTCTCCGGCGGCATGCCGTTCGCCGAGGAGCACGAGGCCGAGGCCGAGGCGGTCGAGCACTCGGTCGAGGCCAGCGGCGGCAGCCACGATTCGACCACGGCCGCGACTCACGCGGCGAGCGCGCAGCAGGCCTCCAAGGAGGCGATGACGCGCGCGATCGAGCAGATCAAGCAGCGCGTCGAGGACATGGCGGCGGAGGCAGCGCGCAACCAGATGCTGCGCAACGGTCTCCAGCGCCGAGCATAACGCGGCAGATCGCGGTATCCTCGTCGCGATGAGCGAACCAAGCGCCGATGCCGGCGTCGTGCAATCGCGCGTCCAGCTCGAGCGGCTGGTCGCCGACGACGAGCTCGCCGGCAGGACGATCAGCGGGTTCGCGGCGCCGTCGGTCGGGTTGCGCGGCGTCGACCTCGACGGCGTGACCCTCGAGCGCCTCGATCTGCGCGGCGCCGACGCGGACGAGAGCCGGCTCGAGCGCGCCGAGCTCAGGATGAGCGATCTGCGGACCTCGCAGTGGCGCGGCGCGCTGTGGCACCGGGTCCGCGCCAAGGACTGCGACCTGACCGAGCTCGACCTGACCTCCGCCCAGCTCCTGCGCTGCGAGCTCGGGCCGGTGCGGATGGCGCGGATCCGGATGCATCGCGCCCGGATCCAGGACACGACGTTCAAGGACTCCGAGCTGTACTCGGCCGACTTCGCCGGTGCCGTGCTGATCAAGGTCGTGTTCGAGGGCTACGAGCACGCCACGGTGTCGCTGTCGCGCACCGACTGGACCGGCGCGGCGCTGTTCGACGTCGACTTCCGGCGCGCCAACCTGTACGGCGCGACCCTGCGCAACACCGCGCTCGTGCGCTGCAACCTCAGGGGCGTGAACCTGTGCGGCGCGGATCTGACGGGCGCGCGGCTCGTCGGCTGCGAGACCACCGGCGCCGACCTCGACGGAGCGACTTTCTAGGAGAACACCATGCCGTCCCGACCAGACCTCCGCGAGCTCGCCAGCAACGTCAAGGATGCGTTCGCCGACGCCGACCGCGAGACCTTGCTCGACGTCCTGACCTTCGTGATCAAGGAGTACGTCGTCGAGGGTCCGCCGCCGATGCTGATCCACCAGGCCGAGACGCTGAGCGACCTGCGCGCGCCGACGTTCGCCCAGCTGATCACCGCGCTGCAGACCCGGTTCGATCACCCCGAGCTCGCGATGTTCGCGGTCGACGGCGAGCAGGTCAGCGTGCGGATCGGCAACGCGGTCCATCCGCTGTTGCCCGCGCGCCAGCCGATCGGCGGGACCGCGGCGGACGCACCGCGGCCGCAGGTCGGCGTCCACATCGTCGAGACCACGCTGGCCCAGCGGCCCCCCGCGCCGCAGACCGCGCCCGCTTCGCAGACCGGCACCGCCCCGCCACCGCGCGCCGGGATCTCGCTGCGATCCCAGCCGGGCACCGCCGCGGCGCCGGCGGGCGGACAGGGCGGTCCGAGCGCGCCGCCGCCGGCGACCGGCGCACCCGCGGCTCCGTCGTCCGCTGCCCCGGCCGCGCCGCCCGGCGACAAGCCGGAGTCGGGTGGCGACGACGCGTCGGCGCGGTTCAGCCTGCTGGAGCTCGACTGATGTCGGCGGTCGCTCGCCGCTACTACGAGCGCGGCCGCTCGGCGCTGCAGGGCAACGATCTGGAGTCGGCGCAGGAAGCGCTGCGCGCCGCGCTCGATCTCGCGCCGACGTTTGGCAACGCGCGGGTCGCGTACGCCGTGGCGCTCGCGCGGGCCAACGACTGTCCGCGCGCGGCGGCGGTGCTGCGCGCCGGCCTGGGGCGGGCGTCGTCGGCGATCTCGGCCGCGGCGATGTACGCGACGCTGGGCGACGTGCTCACGCTCGGCGGCGACTTCTTCGGCGCCGAGGAGGCGTTCCAGGCCGCCGGCCAGACGCCGGGGTTCGAGGTTCGCGTCGCCGCGGGGCTGGCCCGGGTCTATGCCCGGCTCGGCCGATATCGCGACATGGCCGCTCAGCTCAAGCGTGCAGCGAGCTTGTCACGCTGAGGTTCCGGGGCCGCGATCGGTCTCGGGGGCATTTCGCCCGGCGTGAATATCTGAGCGTAGGCAGACCCCGACCTGGAGGATCTTGTCCTACCCTGGAGCTGGTCGCAGCAGGTCAGCCCCTGTGGCGTTCCGCTATGACAGACGCTGGTTCAACTGTACTGTAACCAGGTGAACCGACTCGCGGCCGCGGATCTCCGGATCTCAAAACAATGTGGTTCACTGAAACATTGGCAATGATTTACTGAGGTGCTGGCCGGGGTGTGATCTGCGGGTTTGTACACCAGCGTTGTTAGTAATCGTGATTTCAGATATCCGGCTGGCACGCGCATTGTACGGCCATGTTGGCAAACCCCTCTTGCTGTTCTGCGCTGCGTGTCGTCCCACTCGCGCTCGTGCTGTTCGCTTCAGCATGCGCGATCAACGATCCAACCGCCGGTCTCACCACGATGACGGCACAGGAGATTGCCACGGCGGGAAATATCCCGACCTGCAGCTCACCCAATGACGAGGTCCACTGTCACGGTCGGGTGATCTCGGACTCGAGCGGCTGCCCTCGGCCCAATCCGGGGCCCGCCGGCTTCAGCCCGACCCAGCTGCGCAGCGCCTACAAGATCACCGGAACCGGGAGCACATCGACCACGGTCGCGGTGGTCGAGGCCTACGGCTATCCGGGCGCGGAGGCAGATCTCGCGAGCTACCGCGCGCAGTTCGGGCTGCCGTCGTGTACGACCGCCAACGGCTGCTTCAAGAAGGTGAACCAGGCCGGGAGCACCAGCAGCTTTCCGGGCGCCAACGCCGGCTGGGCGCTCGAGACCGCGCTCGACCTCGACATGGTCAGCGCGATCTGCCGCAACTGCAAGCTGCTCCTGGTCGAGGCCAACAGCGCGAGCTTCGACGACATCACCGCGGCGGTGGGCGTGGCAGCGAGCCTCGGCGCGCACGTCGTCAACAACAGCTACGGCGGTGACGAGTTCGCCGGCGACTCGTACGAGACCTACTACAACTATCCGAACATCGCGCTGGTCGCGAGCACCGGCGATGTCGGCTTCGGTCAGGGCATCCAGTTTCCGTCGGCCTCGGACTACCTCACCGCGGTCGGTGGCACCACGCTGACGGCGTCGGCCACCACCCGCGGATGGACCGAGACCGCGTGGACCAACTCGGTCAGCGGCTGCAGCCTGTTCTTCCCCAAGCCGGCCTGGCAGCACGACACCGGCTGCACCGGCCGCACCGTGGCCGACGTCGCGGCCGTCGCCGATCCCAACACCGGCGTCGCGGTCTACGGCCCGATGTCGGACACCGCCTCGGCCTGGCTCGTGCTCGGTGGCACCAGCGTCGCGGCCCCGATCATCTCGGGCGTCTACGGCGTCAATGGCGGTGTCACCCACACCAGCTCGGATCCGTACGCCCACCTGAGCTCGCTGTTCGACGTGAAATCCGGAGTCACCGGGTTCTGCGACCCGACGTACCTGTGCAACGCGGGCGTGGGCTACGACGGCCCGACCGGCCTGGGCACGCCGAACGGCACGGCCGCGTTCTAGCGTAGCGATCTGCGCGGCGTCTCCGCCGCCACGGCCGCGCGCTGCTCGTGCTCGACGGGGCGGGCGCGAGGCCTCCGAGCTGCAAGCTGCAGCTCGTCGAGGCCGGCGACGCGAGCTTGGCCGAAGCTCGGCGCGCAGCACGATCCGGCCGGCGATGCCATGAAGGTTGCCTCTGTATGCGATGAAGAGTGAATGACGATAACTCGTCGTGATCATCGCCTTACGTGAAGGCATGTACGTGCGAAATGCCGGTATCCAGACATCGTTCTACTGTGCTTTTTTACCTGCGCAGGATTAATCGACTGTCATTGTCCAATTCTGCAGTATCCGTATTGCCGAGTTTGAACATCGTTTCTTGTTAGCGCTGGTGATTTCGGGGCCGCGCGGGCGACGCGCATTGTGCCGGTCCCATGACAGCCCCATCACTCCGCTCTGCGCTGCTCCAAACCCTGCCGCTGGCCTGCGCGATGCTCGCGTCGGCGTGCGCGATGTCCGAGGACGCGGTCACCACGACGATGACCGATGACGAGATCCGGGTCGCCGATCACATCCGGACCTGCGACTCGCCGTCCGCCGAGGTCAGGTGCCACGCACGCGTCCTGGTCGACAAGGCCGGGACGATCATCCCCAACGCGACGCCGGCCGGCCTGGGCCCCACCCAGCTGCGCAGCGCCTACACGATCACCAGCTCGGGGAGCTCGGCGACGACGATCGCGATCGTCGACGCGTTCGGCTACCCCAACGCCGAGAGCGACCTGGCGACCTACCGCTCGACGTTCGGGCTGCCGCCGTGCACCACCGCGAACGGCTGCTTCCGCAAGGTCAACCAGAACGGCGGCACGACGTTCCCGGCGACCGACACGGGCTGGTCGCAGGAGACCGCGCTCGACCTGGACATGGCGAGCGCGATCTGTCCGAGCTGCAAGCTGCTGCTGGTCGAGGCCAACGATGCGACGTTCGCCAACCTCGCGGCCGCGGTGAACCGGGCCGCCACGATGGGCGCCCACGTGATCAGCAACAGCTACGGCGGTGGCGAGTCGGGCTCGACCGCGGTCGAGGCGTCGTACAACCACGCGGGCATCGCGATCACGGCGAGCTCGGGCGACTCGGGCTTCGGCGTCGAGTTCCCGGCGTCGTCGCCGCACGTCATCGCGGTCGGCGGGACGTCGCTGCGGACCTCGACCAGCGCGCGCGGCTGGACCGAGACGGTGTGGAGCGGAGCGGGCAGCGGCTGCAGTACGACCTACGCCAAGCCGAGCTGGCAGCACGACACCGGCTGCGCACGGCGCACCGT
This sequence comes from Kofleriaceae bacterium, assembly GCA_036403075.1. GTDB lineage: Bacteria > Myxococcota_A > Polyangia > Haliangiales > Haliangiaceae > JABFXX01. The sequence goes on along the minus strand of DASWRS010000547.1, from coordinate 9,421 downwards.
GGCCGACGTCTCGGCGGTCGCGGATCCCAACACCGGCGTCGCGGTGTTCGGCCCGAGCTCGGCGACCGCCTCGGCGTTCCTGGTGTTCGGTGGCACCAGCGTCGCCGCGCCGCTGGTCGGCGGGGTCTACGGCGTCAACGGCGGCGCGGTCAACTTCGGCGCCGATCCGTACGCGCACACCGGCTCGCTGTTCGACGTGACCTCCGGATCGAACTCGCGCCGCGGCTGCAGCCCGAGCTACCTGTGCACCGGCGTCGCCGGCTACGACGGCCCGACCGGACTCGGTACGCCGAACGGCACGGCCGCGTTCTAGCCGGCTGCGTCGCGCGCCCGCGCCGCTAGTAGCGCTGCATCTGCTGCGCGTAGGTGTGCGCGGGGACCCACAGCGGGTCGATGAAGGTCTGCGCGAGCACCACCGTGATGTTGTCGGTGCCGCCGTTGTTGTTGGCGGCGCGGATCAGGTTCTCGGCGACGACCTCGAGCGAGTCGCCCGAGGTCATGATCTCGCGGATCATCCAGTCGTCGACCAGGTCCGACAGGCCGTCGCAGCACAGCAGGAAGATGTCGTTGTGCTCCGGCGCCATGGTGTGGTGCTCGATCTCGACCGAGGCATCGAGCCCGACCGCGCGGATGATGACGTTGGACGTCGCCGGCCCGAGCGTCCCGACCAGGTCGGGGCGGTCCTGGTAGAGGTTGCGCAGCGAGTGGTCGCGCGTGATCTGCTGGAGCTGGCCCTGGCGGAGCAGGTACGCGCGCGAGTCACCGCAGTGACAGACGTGGACGACGTTCTCCTCGAACCGCAGTCCCACGGCGGTGGTGCCCATGCCGTGGCAGGTCGGATCGCTGAGCGAGCGCTGGAACACCGCGGCGTTCGCCGCCTTCATCGCGGCGACCAGGTGGTCCTGGCCCGGGGAGGGCGGCGGGTCGCCGGTCTTGAGCGAGTGCACGATCGTCCGGATCGCGATGTCGGACGCCACCTGACCCGAGGCATGGCCACCCATGCCATCGCACACGATGTACACGCCGAGGAAATCGTCGTAGTACATCGCATCCTCGTTCTGGGTGCGTTGCGCTCCGACATCGGTGCGTCCGACCGCGCGCAGCAGGAAGCGCTCGACCGGAATCGGACGGGAGTCCGTGATCAAGCAGTCCCCTCCGAGCAGACGACCATCATGGCGATCTACGCCCTCATCTCAGCACAGCTTCCTCACTCCGTCACCCGTCTCAGCGGCATCTTGATGTCCGTCCATGGCTGCCGGCGCTCGGCGCGAAGCTCGAGCAGCAGGGCACGCGCTTTCTGGAACGGTGTGTCGTCGGCCGGAGGCAGCCGGAGCTGCGTCCCCATGACCTCGCCGACGATCGTCGTGGCATCGTTGCGGTAATCGGCGAGCACGTCGACGACCTCGAACTGCTTGTCGAAGTCGAGCTCGGGGCGATGCAGGTCGCGCAGCAGCGCCTGCGGCGTGCAGTCGCGGAGGTCGTCGTCGAGGCCCAGCGGCAGCTCGATCTGCCGGGGCTCGGCGACGCCGTTCAGGCGCTCGATCATCGTCTGATCGAGCCGCGCGATGCTGGGATCGGCGTGGATCTTGACCGGCGGCCGCGGCCGGAGCAGCTCGCGCGGCGGCTCGACGCGGAGGCGAACTGCCTCGATCAGCGCGGGGTCGACGGCGGCGAGCGCGCTGTCACGCCGCTTGCGCAGCGCCGCGGTCTCGGCATCCTCGGCGGGCGGCTGGGGCACGACGCCCTGCTCGGCGAGCTGCTCGAACGACGGCATGCCGAACCAGCGCTCGAGCTCGGCGCGCGTCGACGCGTCGAGCAGGTCCTTGACCTTCTTCTCGGCCTTGTCGTCGTGGTTGTCGTGATCAGGCATCGCCGGTACCGCTCGTTGAACGACCCGCTCAGAGCTGGAGGACGACCACGTAGGCGAGCGCGCCAACCGCGACGCCGATCACCAGGCTCACGATCCAGAACAGCGTCGATGCGCCCTGCTGGAGCGCACCGGTACCCGCGGGCTGGACCGCCTGGCCGGTGCGGGCCACCGAGACCACGCCCTCGCTGGGCTGCAGCATCACCGTCTTGTTCGGCCCCGACGCAGCGGCGCCGCCGGGTGGCATCTGCGACATTTGCGGATAGCCGGGCGGCGGCTGACCCATGCCGGGCTGGCCCATGCCGGGCTGCATCATCTGGCCGCCCATGATCGGCGGCGCCATACCGGCGACGATGGTCTTCTGCGCCGGCGACGCCGAGTTGTAGCCGCCGGGGCCCTGCGGGGGACCGGGTTGTCTCATCCCGGGCTGGCCGGGCTGACCCATGCCGGGCTGACCCATGTCGGGCTGGCCCATGCCGGGCTGGCCCATGCCGGGCTGACCCATGCCGCCGGGCTGACCCATGCCTTGCGGCATGCCCGCCGCGAACGGGCTGGGCTGCGCGATCATCGTCTTGGCCTGGTCCGGCGCGGGCCGCGGCGCCATGCCGCCCATGCCCGGAGGCATGCCTTGCTGCATGCCGTACTGGCCCTGCGGCGCGCCCATCGGCGGGCCAGCGGGGATGGTCGCCTGCACGCCCAGCCCCTGCGGGCCCTGCGGCATGCCGGGCGGTCCTGACGCGATCATGGTCCGCGGCATCCCACCGGCGCCGATCGACACGCCGCCCTGGCTGACCTCCGCGAACACCTGCTGGCAGTGCTGCATCATCTCGCCGGAGCTCTGGTAGCGCCGGTTCGGCTCCTTCTCGAGCGCGCGCCGCACGATCTGCTGCACCGAGTACGGGATCGACTGCGACAGCGGCGGGACGCCGCCCTGCAGGTGCATCTGGATCACGGTCATCGGGTTCTCGTCGTTGAACGGCACGTTGCCGGTCAGCATCTCGAACGCCAGGATGCCGAGCGCGTAGAGGTCCGAGCGCGCGTCGAGCGGCATGCCGCGGCCCTGCTCGGGCGACATGTACTGCGGCGTCCCGAACACCACGCCAGCCTGGGTCTTCATCCGGTCACCCTCGAGCAGCTTGGCGACCGAGAAGTCGAGCAGCTTCACGAAGTCCGGCGAGCCCGCCATGTTCAGCAGGAACACGTTATCGGGCTTGATGTCGCGGTGGATGATGCCGATCGAGTGCGCCTCGGCGAGCGACGCACAGCACTGGATCAGGATCTTCACCACGCGGTGGGGCGCCATCGGCCCCCTCGACAGCGCCTCGCGCAGCGACATGCCGTCGAGGAACTCCATCGTCATGTAGAGCCGGCCATCCGGGGTCTGGCCGAAATCGAACATCCGGATCGTGTTGGGGTGCTGCAGGCGCGAGCACGCCTTGGCCTCGTTGTAGAACCGCTGGACCCACGTCGCGTCGCCGGCCATCTGCGCGTTGAGCATCTTGACCGCGATCACGCGATCGAGCGGCGTCTGGCGCGCCTTGTAGACCACGCCCATGCCGCCCTCGCCGATCCGCGACAGGATCTCGTAGCGGCCGTCGATGATCGTGCCGACGAAGGGATCTTGGCTCACGGCGCGCTGAGCCTCACGCGAGGATTGGCCAGCAGCTGATCGGGGGTCAGGTGGACCTTGCCGACGGTCACCGCCTTGTCGACGCGGATGATCTTGATGTCGCCACCCTGCAGCGGGTTGGCGGTGTTGCCGCTCAGCACCGTGCCGCCCCAGTTCGCCTGGACGCCGAGGTTACTGCCCGCCCCGATCGTGATGATCATGTCCGAGCCCTGGATCGTCTTGGCGATGATCCGGTTGAGGACCGGCGGGACCTTGATGTTGTCGCAGTTGGGGTTGGCCGGGTCTGGCTTGGTCGGATCGCCGCACTTGGGGAACTTGGTCGCGACGCACTTCTTGACCCGGCGATCGGGCGGGGTCGGGCAGTCCATCGTCGCCAGGCACGCCGCCACGTTGATGTCCGGCGGGTTGGGGCACTTGCCCTGGCACGCCGGCCAGCCCGGCGGTGCGCCGGCCTGCGGACACACCAGCTTGCACGCGGGGTTCTTCGGATCGAACTGGAACTCGTCGCACGGGATCTCCGCCTCGGGCACCGCGGCGAGCTTGGGCGGATCGGGGACCTCGAGCTTGGAGTAGTCGATGCCGCTGCCGGCGACCGCCTCCTTGAAGTTGACGGTGAGGTGATAGCGGCCGGCGTCGCCGCGGCCGACGGCGTAGATCCGGACGAAGTACTTGCCCTTCGCGCCATCGACGGTGGCTTCGCGCGTCCGGCCCTTGCTGCGCTTCTTGCTGGTCTTCTGCGACTGCACGATCGGCGTGTTCCATTCATCGAACACGTCGAACGCCAGCTGCAGGCCCGGCCGCGGCGGCAGCCACGCGAGCTTGATATCGAGCGTGCCGCGCTGCTTCTCGGGCAGCTCGATCAGCTTCCAGTCGATGCGATCGCCGCCTGGATACGTCACGATGCCGTTCGCGCGGCCCTCGCCGTTCTCGAGCGTGATCGTCTTGGCGCCCTTCTGCTTGCCGTCGTTGCCGCTGTTGATGTCCTGGGGGACGTTGTGCGCACACGACGCGAGGCATGCTGCGAGGACGAAGGGCGCTGCAACACGGCCCCTCGATCCCACCGAGTTCCCTAGCATAGGTCACGTGTTACGCTAATTGACGCGTGATCGCAAGGGCTTAGGGAGATGGCCGTGACGATTGCGTTCGCGCGAGCGGCAGCGGAGCGTTTTGCACTCGCTGCGCGGACTTCGCAGCCCCGCGCTCGGGCACTAAGGCGGGGTCAGCGTGGCCATGCCGTTTGCGGCGCGGATCTGGTCGGGCGTGGCCTTGAGCAGGGCGCTGCACGTGCGCTCCTTGCAGTTGCCGATCGGAAACGAGCCCGAGACGCCGGCGAGCGATGCCTTCATGCCATCGCTCGCGCCGGTGGACGTGCCGCGGCTGAAGACCACCTGCGTGCCGCCGGAGACGATCTGCATGTCGATGATGCGCGCGTTGATCGGGGTTCCGCCGGTCGGCGGCGGCGGTGTGGCCGCCGGTGTGGCCCGGGGATGCCGCGTGACCCGGGTGACGGTCGTGGCCGGCGGCTTGTAGTTGCGCGGCGTGTCGTCCTGGATCGGCACCATCGCCAGCGTGGGGACGAACAGCACGTCGTTGGGGAAGTTGCTCTTGACCTCCGCCGCCGCGGTCGGCTTGAACGTCGCGTGCAGATCGAACTCCGCGCTGTCCATGCGGCCCTGCAGGAACAGGTGGATCAGGTACTTGCCGGGCGCCAGATCGACCAGCGTCTTCTTCTTGGTGAGCTCGTGCGCGTCCTCGTCCTCGAGGTCGGACTTGACGATCAAGCGGGAGTGCGGATCGAAGACCTCGAGCCCGAGGTCGAAGTCGTCGTTGACCGCGTCGCCCGGCGGCGTGATCTCGAGCGTCAGCGCGAGCTGGCCGTTCGACGGCAGGTTGACCTCGAACCAGCGCGCGCGCCGCATGTCGGCGTACGACACGTCGCCCTTGGCCTTGGTCTCCATCTTGTCGTCGAACCGGAGCGCCTTCGCCTTCTTCCAGGGCGCGACCTCCTTGGGCTTGTAGCCATTATGCGCCGGGACCTGCGGACCGCCACACGCCGCCAGCACGCCGACCAGGACCATAGAGGACGAGACAATCCACCGCATGGCGCGAACACTAGCATGGGGTTGCCGGCCGCTGCGCTCGATGGCACATCGCAGGGGTGAAGTCCTGGCTCGCTGTCCTGGTCACGGTGCTCGGCGTCGCGGCCTGCAGCGGCGAGCCCGCCGCCGGGGCCAAGGACGGACCGGCCGTGTTCCAGCTGCTGTGCGCGACCTGCCACGGGCCGGACGGCCGACCGCCGGCCGCGATGGTGGCCCGGCTCGGCGTCCGCGACCTGACCGCGGCCGAGTTTCGCGCCCGGGTCACGCCCGCCACCGTCGAGCAGCAGGTCAGGACCGGGTCCAAGAACAAGCTGATGCCGGCGTTCGAGGGCGCGATCAGCGACGCCCAGATCAAGGCGGTGTCGGCGTACGTCGCGTCGCCGCAGTTCGGCACGCCCAGGTGAGCTCGTCGGCGACGAACGGGTCGGCGTCGCGGACCTGGGCGAGCACCTCGACCGCGCCGAGCTCGCCGAGCGCCCAGACGGCGTGACCGCGGACCTGCGCCGCGCGGTGGCCGAGCAGGCGGACCAGCGCGGGGATCGCGCGCGGGTCGCCGGTGTTGCCGAGCGCGATCGCGACGTTGCGCAGCAGCAGGTCGGGCGGGAGCCGACGCAGCGCGCTGCGCTTGACCAGCTGGCGCAGCTGGTTGGCGCCCCTGGCGGCGAGCGCGACGAGGTCGGGCAACGCGTGCTCGATCGACCGCGGCCGGAGCAGCCGATCGACCTCGCCGGCGGCCGGTCCGGCGCCCGCGTTGAACGGGCAGACCTCCTGGCAGATGTCGCAGCCGAACACCCACGTGCCGATCGCCCGGCGCAGCTCGCGCGGGATCGCGCCGTGGTGCTCGATCGTCAGGTACGAGATGCAGCGCCGCGCGTCGAGCAGGTAGGCGTCGACGAACGCCTGGGTCGGGCAGGCGTCGAGGCAAGATCGGCAGCCGCCGCAGCGCGGCCGCGATGGCTCGCTCGGCGCGGTCGGCTCGAGCTCGACGTCGAGCAGGAGCTCGCCGAGCACGACGTAGCTGCCCAGCCCGGGGGCGATCACCATCGTGTTCTTCGCGACGAACCCGACCCCGGCGCGCTCGGCCCACTCGCGCTCGAGCACCGGCGCCGAGTCGACGCACGGCCGGCTCGCCACCGGGCGGCCGAGCGCCGCCGCGATCCGGTCGGCGAGCGCGACCAGGCGATCGCGCATCACCAGGTGATAGTCCTCGCCGCGGGCGTAGCGCGCGATCTTGCCGCGCAGCAGCGCATCGGCGGGCACCGGATCGGTGCGGTCGTAGGCCAGCGCGACCACGATCAGCGAGCGCGCGGCGGCGAGCAGCGCCCGCAGGTCGGCGCGTTGCGCGACGTGCTCGGGGGCGGCGAGGTACGCCATGTCGCCGGCGTGGCCGTCGGCGAGCCACCGGGTGTACACCGCGTGCCGGCGCGGCGGCTCGATCGGCACGATCGCGACGCGCGCGAACCCGAGCTCCTTGCCCAGGGCGGCGATCGTTGCGGCGATCGTTGCGGCGATCGTTGCGGCGGTCATCGCCGGCTCATACCCGATCCGGGGCACAATGCCGAGCCCGGCCGGTGGACGATCCGGACGTCCTCGCGCCGCCCCCGCTTGCCGCGGCGCTGCTTGAACAGTGCCTGCGAGCCTGATTAATTGTACAAGAGATGTATCAGCCAACTGACACATGCCAGTGGCCAGGATGGGATTGCCAGTGTTCTGTAGCGAGATGGGTTCCGGCTTCGGCCACACGAATGGCAGTTTGTGTACGTGAGGTCTCCACATGAGCCGCGGCGGTGTTCGCGTGCGGCAGGGCGAACCGGAGGGGCGGCAGCTCAGCCGGCCTCGGCCGAGCCTTCGCGGTCGTCGTCGGCGGGGACGCCGGCGAAGTAGAGCTCGTCGTAGGCGACGGTGCAGTCGCGCTCCAGGGGCTGCGGGTAGTCGATGCGGGTGCCGCGGTAGGTGCGGACGATGACGCGGTCGCGGTCGAGGTGCTCGAGGTAGCTCGGCACGATCGGGACCTTGCCGCCACCGCCGGGGGCGTCGAGCACGAGCTCGGGGACGCACATGCCGCTCATCCAGCCGCGCAGGCCGCGGTAGAGCTCCATCGCAGTCTCGACCGGGGTGCGCAGGTGATCGGTGCCGATGACGGTGTCGCCCTGGAACAGGTAGTAGGGCCGCACGCGCGAGCGGACCAGGCCGCGCATCAGGGCGCGCAGCGAGCGCACGGAGGAGTTGATGCCGCGGAGCAGGACGGTCTGATTGCCGACGGGGATGCCGGCGTCGACCAGGCGCTCGCAGGCGGCGCGGGCCTCGGGCGTGAGCTCCTTGGCGTGGTTGAAGTGGGTGTTGACGAACAGCGGGTGATGGGCGCGCAGCGCGTCGGTCAGCTCGGCGTCGATCCGCATCGGGCAGACCACCGGCAGCCGGGTGCCGATCCGCAGGGTCTCGACGTGGCGGATCGCGCGCAGCCGGCCGAGCAGATAGGCGAGCCGGCGGGTCGACAGCAGGAGCGGGTCGCCGCCCGAGAGCAGGACGTCGCGGATCCGCGGGGTGCGCGCGATGTAGTCGAGGCCGGCCTCGAGGTCGTGGGTGGTCGGGGGCTCGTCGCCGCCGACCAGCCGGCGGCGGTTGCAGTGCCGGCAGTAGATCCCGCAGCGATCGACGACCAGGAACAGGACGCGATCGGGGTACTTGTGAACGATCGACGGCGCCGGGTTGTGGCTGTCCTCGCCGAGCGGGTCGCGCAGCTCCTCGTCGCGGATCTGGGCCTCGGCGAGCCGCGGGATCGCCTGCATCCGGATCGGGCAGCTCGGGTGCACCGGATCCATCAGGCTCGCGTAGTACGGGGTGATTCCGATCCGGAACAGGTGGGCCGAGCCGGCGAGGCCGGCGCGCTCGTCGGGGCCAAGCTCGATGACGCGGGCGAGATCGTCGGCGCAGGTCAGCATGTGGCCGAGCTGCCACCGCCAGTCGAGCCACTGCGCGTCGAGGACGTCGCCGCGCCGGAGCGGTGTGACCGGCGTGGCCGGCGCGATCGGAGCAGCGGCGGCCGGGGCCGCCGGGGCGGCCGGAGCTATCGGGAGGTGGACCACGGCGGCTGTGTAGCACGGGCGCGCACGAGGATATCGCGCAGCCCCTCGGTCAGCGGCAGGGTCGCGAGCTCGTCGGGATCGACGAACCTCGCGGCGCGGGCGTCACTCGCCGCCGCAAGCTGGCCGCCGGTGACCCGCGCAAAGTAATCGAGCAGGACGAAGTGGTGGTCGTCGCCGAACCGCTCGATCACGCACGCCAGGGTGCCGACCTCGACAACGAGGCCGGTCTCCTCGCGGACCTCGCGCGCGACGGCCTGCGCCAGGGTCTCGCGCGGCTCGAGCTTGCCGCCGGGAACGCTCCACAGGCCCTGGCTCGGCGGCTTGCCACGCTCGACCAGGAGCACGCGCCCGGCGTCGTCGAACACGATCGCGCCGACACCGACGATCGGGGTCATGACCGCTTCTCCCGCGTCGACCGGGATCCATCGGGCCGGCCGCTGGACGGGCGCATGGCGACCGAACGCGTGCCGGTGGGACGCGCGGGGCGGGCGAGCTGGGGTGCCTTGTCGCCAGCAGATTTCGCGCGGCCGGTGGGCGCGGCGCCGACGGACTCCGCGCGGCCGGTGGGCGCGGCGCCGGCGGACTTCGCGCGGCCGTTGGGCGCGGCGCCGACGGACTCCGCGCGGCCGTTGGGCGCGGCGCTGGCGGACTTCGCGCGGCCGGTGGGCGCGGCGCCGACGGCCTTCGCGCGGCCAGTGGGCGCGGCACCGACGGACTTCGCGCGGCCGGTGGGCGCGGC
>DASWRS010000546.1:0-12221 GCA_036403075.1 Kofleriaceae bacterium | reverse complement strand
GCGCCGCGATGCTCGGCGGCGATCCGGGCGGGCTGCCAGGCGGCGTCGGGATCGACGGCGAGCCGGGCGGCGTGCCACGCGGCGTCCCAGCCCAGCCGGTGCAGCTCGTCATCGGCGGCGGCGGCGGCGGCGGGGGGGCCGAGGCCGGCGACGGTCACACGGACATCTCGGTGCCCAGGAGGTCGAGCGGGAACACCTGACAGCCGTCGGCGACGGTCTCGAGCAGGACGCGGAGCTCGGCACCGCGCAGCGGGCGCTCGCGGACCTCGTCGAGGGTGAGGTAGGCGGCGCCGAGCGATTCGTCGTCGGGCACGCTCTTGGGCTCGGTGTCGTCGAGCGGCGAGCCGAGGAAGATGACGCGGATCCGCGCGCTGGACTCGCCCGGCGAGTGCTCGACGCGCAGCACGCCATCGAGCTTGGCCGGGACGCCGGTCTCTTCGAGGACCTCGCGGATCGCGGCGGACGCGAGCGACTCGCCGGGCTCGACCCGGCCGCCCGGGATCGACCAGGTGGCGCCGTACTTGCGCTCCTGGGTCAGGAGGAAGCGGTGACCGCGGCGGACGACGACGAGCGCAAAGTACCAGGTCGGGATCGGACCGCGGGGCGGGGTTCCAGCGATGCGACGGTCCTGACCGGGAGCCTGGGCCATGACGCCAGCATTACCATGAGCGGTGGCCGATGCCTCCTGCGACCTGGGAGGGCATTCCTGGTACGGTCCGCCGTGATGGCGGATGCAAGCGAGGACCCGAAGCTGAAGGGGACGCGCGCGTTCTCGCGAGCCGTGCCGCATAACCACGCGCTCGGGATCCGGGTCATCAGCGTCACCGCCACCGAGGCGGTGTTCGAGCTGCCGTACGACCCCAAGCTGGTGGGCAACCCCGACACCGGGACGCTGCACGGCGGCGCGATCACCGCGCTGCTCGACGGCTGCTCGGGCGCGGCGGTGTTCGCGGCGCTGACCGAGCTCGTGCCGATCGCCACGCTCGATCTGCGGATCGACTACCTCAAGCCCGCCGAGCCCGGCAAGTCGGTGATCGCCCGCGCGACCTGCTACAAGCTGACGCGCAACGTCGCGTTCACCCGCGCGCAGGCGTACCAGGGCGATCCCGACGACGTCATCGCGCACTCGGTCGGGACGTTCATGCTGTCGACCAAGATGGGCAAGGTATGAGCCTGATCGACCGGATGATCGAGGCCAAGGCGTCGGGCGATTACCAGGGGCTGATCGACCTGGTGCCCTACGCGAGCTTCCTCGGCCTGACCGCCGCGCTGCATGGCGAGGAGCTGATCACGACGATGCGCTACGGCGAGCACCTGATCGGCAACCCGGCGCTGCCGGCGCTGCACGGCGGCACGCTCGGCGCGCTGCTCGAGTCGTCGGCGATCTTCGAGCTGATGTGGCGCTCGGAGACCACGGTCTTGCCCAAGACGATCACGCTGACCGTCGACTACTTGCGCTCGGGTGCGGCGGTCGATACCCACGCACGCAGCGTGGTGACGCGCCAGGGCCGCCGGGTCACCAACGTCCGCATGGAGGCCTGGCAGGCGGATCGCAGCGCGCCGGTCGCGACGGCGCACGCGGTGTTCCTGGTGATGCGCGGTTGAGCACGGGCTCGGTCGTCGCGGCATTGGCGGGCGGCCTCGCGGTGGTACGGTTCGGAGATGATCACTGGAGCGGCGCTGCACCTCGCACGGGCTCGGCAGGCCTGTACCCTGATCGCAGTCACCGCGTCGTGGCTGGCGTGCAGCAACAGCTCGCGGCCGGGCGGGGGCGCCGGCGACGCGGCGGATGCCTGGGTCAGCGATCCGGGCTACATGGTCTCGACGTTCGCCACCGGGCTCGACCATCCGCGCCAGATGGCGTTCGCGCCCGGCGGCGACCTGTTCGTCAACGACGGCGGAAACGTGACCGTGCTGTTCGACGACAACCACGATGGCGTCAGCGCGGATGGCGAGCGCGCCACGTTCGCCTCGGCGCCCGGGCTCAACCATGGGCTGGCATTCTCGCGCGACGCGGCGTACGTCTACGCCTCGAGCTCCACGACGGTCTACCGCTGGCGCTACACCGCCGGGGCGCGCAAGGCCGCGGGCGACGCCGAGGTCGTCGTGGCCGGCATCCCGTCGGGCGGGCACGTCACGCGCACGTTGGTGTTCGATTCGCAGGGCCGGCTCTACGTGAGCGTCGGCTCGGCGAGCAACGTCGACCAGGATCCCGCCGCACTGCAGACCCGCGGCCAGATCCGCCGGTTCGCGATCCCGGACCGCCTGCCCGCCGGAGGGCTCGACTACGCCGCCGGCGAGGTCGTCGCCTCCGGAATGCGCAACGAGGTCGGGCTGTACATGGACGCGCACGATCGGATGTGGGGCGTCGAGAACGGCCGCGACGACCTCAGCGTCGGCGGCAGCGACATCCACAACGACAACCCCGCCGAGGAGGTCAACCTGATCGACGGCACCGGCGCGAGCTACTACGGCTATCCGTCGTGCTTCAGCGAGTTCCAGCGCGCCGGCGGCAACGGACCGGGCACGCAGTGGGCGGACCCCACGCTCACGGCGGGCAACCGCAAGACCGACGCGTGGTGCCGCGATCCGGCCCAGGTCCATCCGCCGGCGTTTGCGCTCCCCGCGCACTGGGCGCCGCTGGGGATCCTCGAGTACGAGGGCACGGCGCTGCCGCTGGGCCACGATCTGATCGTCGCGGCGCACGGCTCGTGGGACCGGAGCCCGCAGGTCGGGCGGCTGCTCGCGCGACTGCACCGCGAGGGCGACACGATCACGAGCTTCGAGCCGATCGTCGGCGAGCGCGGCGCCGACAACACGCTCCGTCAGGGCAACTGGAACGCGCGGCCGGTCGACGTTCGCGAGGGCCCCGACGGCGCGCTGTACTTCTCGGACGACATGGGTGGCCGCGTGTTCAAGCTCGGCTACGCGGCGAAGTGAGCGGCGCCGCCGCGCGGGTCACGGCATCGCGGCGCGCAGCCGCATCGTGATCACCGCGCCGCCGCCGGGCCGGGGCAGCAGGGTGACCTCGCCGCCGAGCGCGGTCGCGACCGCGCGCGCGACGCCCAGGCCGACGCCGACGCCCGCGCCGCGCACCGACGAGCGATAGAATGGATCGAAGGCGTGGCGGCCCTCGTCGGGGGTCAGGTCGCGGCCGTTGTCGGAGACCTCGAGCACGACGTGGTCGTCGCGCTGCTCGACGCTGACCACGATCCGGTTGGTCGCATTGGACGCCTCGCTCTCGAACCCCGAGCACGAGAACAGCAGCATCGCGAGCACGGCCTGGCCGATCCGCGACTCCTCGCCCATCACGCGACGAACCGGGAACAGCTGCCGGATGACGTGGGCGCGCCGGTCGAGCGTCGGGGCCGCGAGCCGGAGCACCGCCGAGACCACCGCCGCGAGGTCGATCGCGGCGGGCGCGCTGCGGGTCGCCAGGGTCTGGAGCGCGCGGACGTTGGCGGCGATGCGCTCGGCGCCGATCGTGATCGCGTCGAGGTGGCGCAGCGCCGGCGGCAACAGCGCGCCGGGCAGGCCGCCGACGAGCTGCTTGCGGAGCAGCTGCAGGTTGGGCAGCACGAAGGTCAGCGGGTTGTTGATCTCGTGCGCGAACCCGGCCGACAGGGTCTCGATCAGGCCGATCCGGTCGGCCTCGAGCAGCGACAGCTGGACCTCCTCGTGCGCGCTGACGTCGCGGGCGACCATGACGTAGGCGAGGCCGTCGGGGATCCGGAAGCTGCTGAGCGCGAGCTCGAGCGGGAACGTGGTGCCGTCCTTGCGGACCGCGGTCAGCTCGAGCGACGGCGGCACCGGCGCGCCGGCGCGAAACCCCGCCGAGAGCTGCTGGACCAGCCCGCGCTGCTCGGGAGCGATCGACTCGAGCAGCGGCCGGACCTGGAGCTCGTCGACGGTATAGCCGAGCAGCGCCGCGGCGGGGCCGTTGACGTAGACGCGCTCGAACTGACCGCTGCGATCGGCCACGACGGTCACCCCGGTGCCGACGTAGCCGAGCGCGTCGAGCAACGGCGGGAGCATCGCGCCCAGGTTCGGGATCATCACCGGACCTTCACGAACGTGCGGCGCTCGGGGTCCTTGACCACGCCGGGGAACCGCAGGACCTGGTTGTGCATGGCGACGTAGACGCCCGGGGCGACGAGCTGGACGGCGAGCAGCGCCTCGGTCAGGTTCTGCAGGGCGTCCGTCGAGCGCAGCTCCCAGGGCCGCATCGCGCCGGTGAACACGACCGGCGCGGCCGGGGTGCCGACCAGCTCGACCAGCCGGTCGCCCGATACCGCGAGCCGATCGGTGCCGTGGACCACGACCACGCCGTCGTGCGAGCCGGCGAGCCGGGCCGCGGTCTGGGCGATCAGGGTGTGGTCCTCGGGCGACATCTCGAGGCTGTCCTTGTTCATCAAGGCGACGCGATCGACCGAGATCCCACGGAGCTCGAGTGAGGCGAGCATGATGTCCAGAATCGAGACCTGGTTCGACAGCACGCCGCGCAGCTCGTCGTAGGTCTTCTCGATCGTACCGCCGGTCGAGATCAGCGCGATGCTTCGTTTCGTCTGGATCGAGTCGCCCGCCATCACTCGCCCTCCTCGTCAGGTCAACAGGGGTAGCACGAAGTACACGGTGGTCGCGGCCGCCGCGGCGGCGACCACGACCAGGACCACGGTCGGCCAATGGCCGCGCCGGGCCGGGGGGCCCGAGGCGCCGGGGGTGAGCGTCGACGCGCGCTGCGCGAACTCCCGCTGGAGCTGGGCGGACCGGGGGTCGAGGCCGGGCGGCCGGCTCGCGGTGCCCGCCGGGGGCGCCGGCATCCCCGGCATCGTCGGTGTCCCCGGCGGCAGCGGGACCTGCGACGGGCGCACCGGGCGAGGCGCGGCGAACGGGGCGGCGTTGAAGCTCGGCACCTGCGGCGCAGGGTAGCTTCCGGGCGCCGGCGGATGCGAGGCCAGCGGCGACGCGATCGGCGGCGGCTGCGACGGCGTGCCCGGGCGGGGCTGCGGCTGCGCGCTCGGCGCGCCGGAAACCGACCGTGCGCGCACCGGGAACGCCGACGACGCGCGCGCCATCGGCGGCGCCGCGGCGGGCACGGTGACCCGCGGCACGGCGACCGGGCCGGAGCGATCGACGACGGCGGCGGCCGCCGCGCCGGTCGGCAGCGGGTGCTGCGCCGGCACGTACGCCGGGGTGCCCAGCGGCGTATTGGTCGGCGGCTCGGGCTCGCCGTCGCGCCTCCCCAGGGCGATCTTGGCGGGGCTCGCGGTCCGCGGCTCGATCGAGATGATCGGCTCGGCGTCGGAATCGGTGTCGCTGTCGGCGCGCTTCTTGGGCCTGGGCTGGGCGAACGCCCAGTCGAGCCACTGGACCATCTGCGCGTTGCTCGCGACCAGGCCGAGCCGCCGGGTCAGCGTGGTCAGCGCGGTGCGCAGCGCGGTGGCGTGCTGCCAGCGGCGCTCGGGGTCGCGGGCGAGCGCGGTCATCACGATGTCGTCGATCTCGGGCGGGACCAGCGGGTTGTTCTTCGACGGCGGATCGATGCGCATGTCGCGCACGCGGGTCAGCGTGTCGATGTCGTCGCGGCCCGAGAACAGCGGCCGGTTGGTCAACAGCTCGTGCGCGATCACGCCGACCGCGAACAGATCGGCGCGCGCGTCGATCCGGCCGGCGATGTACTCCGGCGCCATGTACGCGAACTTGCCCTTGAGCGTGCCGCTCATCGTCTGCATCCCGGCGCCGGACGCCTTGGCGATGCCGAAGTCGATCAGCTTGACCACGCCGGTGTTGGACACGAGGACGTTGGACGGCGACACGTCGCGGTGGATGATCCCGAGCGGCTCGCCGGTGTCGTCGCACAGGTTGTGGGCGTAGTCGAGCGCGTCGCAGACCTGGTTCAGGATGTTGAGCGCGACCGGGACCGGCATCGGGCCGGTGGTGGCGCCGCAGTGGCGCAGCACCTCGCGCAGGTTGCGCCCGGTGATCAGCTCCATCACGATGAAGTAGGTGTCGCCGACGCGGCCCAGGTCATAGGTCTGCGCGACGTTCTCGTGGCGCAGGTAGCTAGCGAGCCGGGCCTCGCGAACGAACGACTTGACCATGTCCTCGCTGCCCGCGACGTGCGACAGCATCCGCTTGAGCGCCACCGGCCGGTGAAGGTCGGCGTTGGCGGCCACGGCGCGGTGGACCTGCGCCATCCCACCGACTCCGAGCTGCTCGTACACGATGTACGGGCCGAACCGCTCGGTTGGCGAGCCCTCGCTCACGCAAGCCATCGTATCAGGCTTCGATCCGGGAACACCGAGGAAATCGAGCGCGTGAGGCGCCGCTTATCACGGCCGACCCCAGGCCGAGTCGCCGCGATGCCAGGGGCTGTCAGGCCGCGGGTCGGGGCCGGTCCGGGGTAGCCGGCAGGCGGCGGTAGCGCGCCCGGGCCGTCGGGGCCACCGTGCGGTGGACCAGCAGCAGCGCGGCGGCGGGCAACACGAGCTGTGCCGCATATGGAAGGAGCCGGATCGCCGTGGGGAGGTCCGCGTGGTGGCTGACCTCCCGGAACGCCGGGATCGCCATCACCAGCGTCAGGCCGCACGTGACCAGGCTGTACAGCGTGGCGATCGCCCGCCGGGTGTCACTCATCCGGATCAGTGCGACCGCGCAGGCCAGCTCGAGCCCGACGACCAGCGCGCCGAGCTTGGGGCTGACGGCCCACCACGGGCCGAGCACCAGGCGGCCGGTCCCCACCACGCTGGCCAGCGCGCGGCCCGGCATCTGGTGCACGCCGCCGTCGAGCAACGCGAGGGTGGCGACGAGCACGACGTGGCCGGCCAGGAGCCAGCCCAGGCCGGTCAGGCCGGCGTCGGGGGCGCGGCGGTGGATCACGCGGTCGCCGGCGAGCAGCTCGACGAACTGCCGGTGGTGGAAGAACCGCTTCACGATCATCGGCCAGGTGACGAGCAGCCAGCACACCACCGCGATGCCGGCGATCGCCTCGGGGGTGAGCCGCTCGGACATCGCGAGCAGGGCGAGCATGCCGCCGACGCAGAACGCGCTGATCACGCCGAACGTGGCGTAGCGCGCCGCGAGCTCACCGGGGCGATCGAACGACACGTCGCGCAGCCCGGCGACCCCGGCGCGGACGTGGAGCAGCGAGCGCGCTGCGAGCAGCACGAACATCACGCCGAACATCGCGCCCCAGCCGTGCTGCCGGTGATGCCGGGACAGCGCGCCGAGCATCACGACGATCACGCCAGTCGACAGCAGGCCGTGGACGCCGAGCACGGTCATGACGATCGACGCGCCCTCGAGGCTGCGGTCCTCGGCGAGCGGGATCCCGGCGCGGAGCGGCCGGTAGCGGCGCAGCCGGCAGACCGTCGCGAGCACGCACGGCCACAGGACCAGCGCCGCCGTGATCGCGGCCGCCGTCCGGCGCGGGGCGTCGAACACCAGGGTCGCGACCAGGCCCATGCCGATCGCGTGGCCGAGCGCGAACAGCACGTACGTGCCGGTCGCCTCGAACGGATCGGCGGGCTTGCCCTCGACGGTGTAGCGGCTGTAGGTCAGGTCGCGGCCGGCGATGCGGTGGAGCTGCGAGCGCGCGAAGCACAGCGCCGCGGCGACGCAGAACCACGGCCAGAACCACGGCGACACGTGGTGGATCCGGGTGTCGAGCAGGGCGAGCGAGGCGACCAGCGCGGCGAGCGCGCCCGTGGTCCGCCCGGTGAGCTGCATCACGAGGCCCAGGCTGGCCAGGCCGTGATCCGCCGGCAGGCCGGCGCGCGGCAGATTCACGACGCCGGTGCACGGTCCGTGCGACGCGAGCATGCCTCAAGGAATAGCACGCGGGCGATCGAGCGCGCGTCGCGGCCGCCGGCAGGCTCGGCTGCGAAACGTTTGTTCACTGTGAACGCGTCGCCAGCGCGTGGCGGCGCAGCCGGTCGGCGAGCAGCGGGAGGCGGTCCTGTCCCCAGGTGATGAGCTCGCCGCAGCGCATCGAGGGCACGCCCCACAGGCCGTAGACCGCGAGATCGGCGGCGTGGGCCTGCGCGGCCTTGAGCGCGGCGGCGGTCGCCGCGGGATCGCGCAGCACGGCGTGCGCCTCGTCCCACGACAGCCCGGCGCGCTCGACGATCTGGCGCAGGTCGACGTACTCGGCCACGTCGAGCGCCTCGGCCCAGATCCCGCGCAGCGCCGAGCGCGCGAACGCCACGAGCTTGCCGCGCTGGGCCGCGTGGTGGGCGAGCGTCAGGCAGTTGTCGATCCCCGGGCCGAGCGGATCGCACAGCTCGCCGAACGCGATGCCGAGGCGATCGGCCTCGCGCTTGGCGTCGCGGACGAAGTACGCGCGCTTGACGGCGGGCACCTCCAGGCCGCGCGTGACCATCGGCGGCACCGGCCGGAGCACGAGCGGCACGCCGTACGGCGCGAGCACGCCCTCGATCTGCTCGAGCGCGAGATAGCTGTACGGCGAGCGGAACGAGAACCACAGCTCGCAGGCCAGCGGCTGCTCGGACAGCTTGAGCGGGCCGCGCTCGGCCTCGGGCCGGGGCACGACCACCGGCGCGGCGGTGACGCCGAGATCGGCGGCGAGCGCGGCCTCGAGATAGGGCAGGCGATCGATGCCGCCGTACCAGGTGCCGTCGTAGGACAGCATCGCGCCCTGGTAGTGGCCGGCCTTGCGCAGCTCGGCGTAGTTCGCGTTGAGGATCGGCGCGACCGAGCCCGAGCTCTCCGTGCCGTGGCGGAGCAGCAGCGTGCCGAGCTCCTTCTTGTCGCCGCGCCACATCGCGGACGCGAGCTCGGTCACCGCGCGCAGCTGCTCGGCGGCGGGGCGGTCGCGGATCAGCGCGGTGCCGACGTCGCGGACCAGGTTGGAGTCGGCCTCGCGCTTGCCCGGGAACTCGAGGTTCCAGTACTCGGCGAGGAGGTGGGCGTCGCGCACGGCGTGGCGCGGGCGCAGCGTCGGCGCCGGATCGACGTCGGACGCCGGCGGCGTGACGACGTGGACGCCGAGCTCGACGGGATACGCCGCGACCAGCCGCGCCACGGCTTGCGCGGTCAGGTAGCTCATCGGGTCGGCGATCTCGAAGTAGAAGTCGAGCCGGCGCGGCGCCTGCGTGATTCGCTGGCGAGCGCGGGTCAGGGCGCGGCGCGCGGCGTCCCCGGTCGGTCCGAGCCAGGTGGCGATGGCTTTGCCCTTGAGGCGCTTGGCGATGATCATGCGGCGGGTCAATATACGCCGCCGTGGACGATTCCAAGGTCCGTGATGCCATCGAGCTGCTCGAGCAGCTCGGCGGTGACCTGCGCGCGCTCGCCGAGATCGACGAGCCGCTCAGGATCCGGCTGGTCACGGCCGCCGGCCAGCTGTCGCGGCCCGATCGCTACAGCCGCAAGGCGCTGGGCAAGGTGCTGGCCCGCCAGCGGGTCCAGGCCCGGCGCGAGGCCGACCGCGCGCGGCTCGACCAGACCGGGATCCGCATGCTGCGCAAGGAGCCGGTGTTCCGGACCCCGCTGCCGCGGCCGCCGATGCCGCTCGACGCGCCGGTGCGCGACG
The DNA here is from genome assembly GCA_036403075.1 of Kofleriaceae bacterium. Classification (GTDB taxonomy): domain Bacteria; phylum Myxococcota_A; class Polyangia; order Haliangiales; family Haliangiaceae; genus JABFXX01. The sequence goes on along the minus strand of DASWRS010000546.1, from coordinate 2,671 downwards.
ACGCCGAGCCCGACGCGTGGGCCGCCGCCGAGGCCCGGCGCGCCGAGCCGGAGGCCGAGGCCGGGGACGAGATCGGGGCCGACGCCGAGATCGACGCCGACGCCGAGATCGGCGCCGACGCCGGCGGGGACAGCGGCGCCGTCGAGGCCCGCGTGCGGGTCGAGGCCGCGCGGCTGTGTTACGTGTGCAAGACCGAGTTCCACGAGCTGCACCACTTCTACGACCAGCTGTGCCCGCCGTGCGCGGCGCAGAACTTCGCCAAGCGGCACGAGACCGCGGACCTGCGCGGCCGGATCGCGCTGGTCACCGGCGCGCGGGTCAAGATCGGCTATCAGGCCGCGGTCAAGCTGCTGCGGGCCGGCGCCGAGGTCATCGTCGCGACCCGGTTCCCGCGCGACGCCGCGCGCCGGTTCGCCCGCGAGGCCGACGCCGCCGACTGGACGGCGCGGCTGCACGTCTACGGCATCGACCTGCGCCACACGCCCAGCGTCGAGCGCTGGTGCGACCACCTGTGCCAGACGCTGCCGCGGCTCGATGCGCTGATCAACAACGCGTGCCAGACCGTTCGCCGGCCGGTCGGCTGGTACGATCACGTGATCGCCGGCGAGCTCGACGACTGGGCGCGGCTGCCCGCGGCCGAGCGCCCGCTGCTCGAGCGCCACCACGCCCTGGGCGAGGGGCTGGTCCGCGCGCGCGACGAGCTCCGCGCGTCGGGGCTGTGGAAGTCCTCGGTGCTCGCCGAGGTCCCGCTGCTCGCCGAGGACCTCGAGCGCGGCAACCACCTCTACCCGGCGGGCCGGCTCGACGCCGATCTGCAGCAGGTCGATCTGCGAGATTTCAACAGCTGGCGGATGACGCTCGCCGAGGTCCCGACCGCCGAGCTGCTCGAGGTCCACCTGGTCAATGCCGTGGCCCCGTTCGTGCTGAATGCCCGGCTCCGGCCGCTGCTCGCCGCGGTGCCGACCCGCGACGCCCACGTCGTCAACGTCTCGGCGATGGAGGGCCAGTTCTATCGTCGGTGGAAGACCGACAAGCACCCGCACACCAACATGGCCAAGGCCGCGCTGAACATGATGACGCGGACCTCGGCGGCCGACTACGTACGTGATGGAATCCACATGAATAGCGTCGATACCGGCTGGGTCACCGATGAAGATCCCGCCGTCCACGCCGCGCGCAAGACGCGCATTCATGGCTTCCACCCCCCGCTCGATATCGTCGATGGCGCGGCGCGGATCGTCGACCCGGTGTTCGACGGTCTGAACACCGGCAACCACCTGTGGGGCCTGTTCCTCAAGGACTACAAACCGGCACCTTGGTGATACCATTCACAGAACATGACCAGGCCGGTGGTCGCAGCGGCTGCGCTCGGGGGACGACCCTGCCGGGTGGCACGTCGCGCTGACGCTCGGGTGAGCGGCGCCACGGCCGGGGCGCGGGTCGGCTGGCCGGCGGCGACGCGGCGTGGCAAGACCTCGGCGAGCCGTCCGTCATGAAGGATCTTGCTGCCGTCGGCGACGTGCTCGCCGGCAAGTACCGGGTCGACAAGATCCTCGGCATCGGCGGCATGGGCATGGTCGTCGCCGCGACCCACCTCGAGATCGATCAGCGCGTCGCGATCAAGTTCATGCTGCCCAGCTCCGGCGAGTCGCCGGAGACCGCCGCGCGGTTCCTGCGCGAGGCCAAGGCCGCCGGCCGGCTCAACAGCGACCACGTGTGCCGCGTGTTCGACGTCGGCCGGTTCGACTCCGGCGCGCCGTACATCGTGATGGAGTACCTCCAGGGCGAGAGCGTCGCGGCGCTGCTCCGGCGGCACGGCCCGCTCCGGGTGTCCGACGCGGTCGACTTCATCCTCCAGGCGATCGAGGGCCTCGCCGAGGCCCACGCCCACGGCATCATCCACCGAGACCTCAAGCCCGACAACCTGTTCCTCCACAAGCGCAACGACGGCGGCACGATCGTCAAGCTGCTCGATTTCGGGATCTCGAAGGTCTCGGTCGCCGGGCTGTCGACCCGGACCGGTGACATCATGGGCTCGCCCGCGTACATGGCGCCCGAGCAGATGGAGTCGACCCGCAGCGTCGATGCCCGGGCCGACGTCTGGTCGCTCGGCGTCGTGCTCTACCAGCTCGTCGTCGGCCACGCGCCGTTCCGCGGCGACACCCTGCCGCTCTTGTGCATGCACGTGGTCAACGACGATCCGGATCCGATGTCGGCGATCCGCGGCGATCTGCCGGACGGCTTCGAGGCCGCGGTGATGAAGTGCCTGCACAAGGAGCCGGGCGATCGCTACGCCGACGTCGGCGAGCTCGCGCGGGCGCTCGCGCCGTTCGGGCCCAGGAACGCGACCACCAGCGCGTCGCGGATCCAGATCGTGTTGCAGCGGACCGGCAAGCACGACTCCGCCGCGACGATCCCGCACGAGCTGGGGGATCGCGAGACCGGCGCCGACTCGCCGCAGGTCAACACGCTGGTCGGGACCGCGGGGCAGTCGCTGCCGCGCGGCCGCGACGGCCGCTCGTGGGGCGTCCTCGGCGCGATCGTCGCGGGCACCGCCGTCGGCGCGCTGGTGATCGCGATGCTGTGGCGCACCGGCTGGATGGGCGACGACGCGCTCCCCGGGGCGCCTGCCGTCGCCAAGCCGTCGCCGGCGGTGGCGGCGCCCGAGCCC
>DASWRS010000545.1:0-66931 GCA_036403075.1 Kofleriaceae bacterium | reverse complement strand
GCCCCGCGTGATCAGATCGCCCCTGCGCGCGGCGCTCGGCGACTCGGCGTCGGCGAGCTCGCCCGGCGCGCGCTCGCCGGTCTCGACCACCCACCCGAAGTCGGAGACCCGCGGGCGACCGTCGCGGCCGATCAGCACGTTCTCGGGCTTGAAGTTGCGGTGGATCAACCCGGCGGCGTGCGCGGCGGCCAGGCCGCGACCCGCGGCGACGCACATCTCGACGATCTCGCGCCAGCGCCTGGGCCGCTCGGCCAGCCAGCCGCGCAGCGTGGTGCCCTCGACCAGCTCCATCGCGACGTACATCCGATCGTCGGCGCGAGCGACCTCGTAGACCGCGACGACGTTCGGGTGCGCCAGCCGCGCCATCGCCTGGGCCGCGAGCTCGAGGCGCGACGCGGCCGCCGCGGTGTCGGCGGTGCGCAGGAGCTTGAGCGCGACCTTGCGATCCAGCGTGGGGTCGTGCGCGGCGAGCACGCCGCCCGTACCGGCGCCGAGCGGGCCGAGCACGACGTAGCGCCCCCACCGGCGGCGCACGGCCTCGCCGGAGCGGAACGGGCTCGGCTGCGTGGGTTCGTCGAACTCGGATGACATGGACGCGTCGCTCCCCGCTACCGCCCGGCCAGCCAGCGGTCGAGCTCGTGGACGTAGGCCGGCTCGGCCGCGATCCCGGCACGGGCCGCACGCACCAGCGCGAGGCCACCGGCGACGTCGCGCCGGGTCTCGACCCGGGCGCGGCCGAGGTAGTACTGAGCGCGAGCGCGCTCGAGCGCGTCGGACGGCGCCGCCTGGAGCGCGAGCGCACGCTCGAGCGAGCCGATCGCTTCGGCCGCGTGGCCCGAGCGCACCAGGCACGCGGCGCGGCCGACCAGCGGATGGAGCAGCTCGCGCGACCGCGGATCGAACAGCTGCTCGAGCAGTGCGATCGCGCGCGCGTGATCGGCGATCGCGGCCTCACAGCGACCGCGCCGCGCGGCCAGCTCCGCGCGGTTGACCAGCGCGCTCGGCAGGTTATAGGTGTTGCCGCCGACCCGCGCGTACAGCGCGATCACCTCGTCGTAGGCCGCCGCCGCCTCGTCGAGCCGCCCGAGATGGCCGAGCGTGAGGCCGCGGCCGAGCAAGACGCCGGTGACCGCGAGATCGTCGGACGCGAGCTGGGCGCGATCGATCCGGAGCGCGCGATCGTAGGTCGCCAGCGCCTCGTCCCAGCGACGCAGATCGGTCAGGACCGCGGCGACGCCGATCAAGCTCGCGACCAGCATCGGCGAGTCGCCGATCCGCGCCGCGCGGATCCGAGCCGCCGTGCGGAACGCCGCGAGCGAGGCGTCCGGGGCGCCGGCGATCTGGCGGACGGCGCCGAGGTTCTGCCAGCCGAACGCCTCGTCGGGGCTGTCGGGCCCATAGACGTCGCGCCAGCGCGCGATCGCGTCGTCGTAGCTCGCGATCGAGGCGTCGAGCTCGCCGGCGTACGCGTGCGACGTGCCGATCTCGAACACGACATCGGCGAGCCTGGCGGCGTACGGCGAGGTCGGCGATCGGCCGCCCGCGGCTTCGAGGACCTGGCGGGCCTGGGTCAGCGCCGCGAGCCCGTCGGCCGGCTTGCCGCCGTAGTCGAGGAACGCACCCTGGCTGTACAGCAGCTCGCCGCGCAGCTCGGCCGGCTCGCCCGCGCGCAGCACCGCCGCGGTCGCGGTCGGCAACAACGCGGTCGCCTCGTCGCGCTTGCCCTGGTCGACGCCGAGCGACTTGAACAGGTGGATCCACGCGAACGCCGCGGCGCGATCATCGCGCGCGCGCGCCGCGGCCTGGGCGAGCGCGCGCAGCGTGGTCGAGGCAAAGGCCTCGTTGCCGACCGCGATCTCGATCCGCGCCTGGGCGCGCAGCGCGGCGGCGACGGTCGGCGCGTCGTCGAGCGCGCGGGCCGCCGCGGTCAGCGCCCGCGCCTGATCGAGCAGGCCGTCGAGCCGGCCGGCGCCCTGGGCGACCTCGAGCGCCCGGGCGCGCTCGGCCAGCGCCTCGGCGGTCGCGCGCCGCGCCGGCTCGGCCGGTGGCGGTACCGCCTCGCCGAGCGCGCGGAGATCGGCGCACGCGTCGAGCGGCGACAGCTCGGTCGCGACGTGCACCGCGTGATCGATCGCGGGGAGGTCGGCCGCCTGCTCGACCGCCGCGACGCTGGCGCCCAGCTCGGCGAGCCAGCGATCGAGGCACGCCATCCGCAGGTCGAGCAGCGTGTCGGACTGGCGGCCGTCGACCCGCGTGGCCCGGCACGCCGCGACGTGCATCGCGGTCCAGTCGCGGGCGCCGGCGTCGAGCGCACCGACGATCTTGGCGGCGCGGATCGCGCCCGCGGCCGGATCGACCGCGGTCAGCCGTGCGCGCAGCGCCGCGCCGCGGACCGGCGACCACACCGCTGCGACCCGCGCGGCCGGCGGCGCGCAGGGCTCTGGCGCGCCGCCGCCACCGGCGACCAGCACGGCGGCCGCGGCGGACGCCACGGCGGCGCCCGCCGCGATCGCGATGACCGCCCCGCGGCGGCGGGCGCGCGTCCGGCGCGCGAGCTCGTCGAGCAGCGCCGCCATGTCGGGCCAGCGCGCCCCCGGATCCACGGCGAGGCCGCGGCGCAGCGCGGCTTCGAGCCAGCGCGGCACCCGGCGCGGCCCGGTCGGCTCGACGAGCGTGCCGGCGGTGATCGCCGCGCGCAGCTCGCCCGGGGTCGCGCCCGAAAACGGCAGGCGGCCCCACAGGCCTTCCCACAGCGCGACGCAGAACGCGAACTGATCGCTGCGCGCGTCGACGGTCGCGCCGATCCACTGCTCGCGCGCCATGTACGCCGGCGTGCCGACCGCGCTGCCGCGCGAGGTCAGGTCGACGCCCGGCGCGGCGCCGCCGGTGATCGCGCTCGCGACCCGGGCGCCATCGCGCGGATCCGCGGCCTCGGCGACGAGGCCGAAGTCAGACACCCGCGGCCGGCCATCGCGGCCGATCAGGACGTTGTCGGGCTTGAAGTCGCGGTGGACCAGCCCGGCCGCGTGCGCGGCGGCGAGCCCGCGGCCCGCGGCGAGGTAGATCTCGACCAGCTCGCGCCAGCCCCGCGCGCGCTCGAGCTGCCAGGCCCGCAGCGTCGAGCCCTCGACCAGCTCCATCGCGACGTAGATTCGATCGCCCAGCCGATCGACCTCGAACACGGTGACCACGTTGGGGTGCGCGAGCTTCGCCATCGCCTGCGCCTCGCGCTCGAGGTCCGCCGTGCTGCGCGGCATCGCGCGCTCGATCGCGGGCCACAGCAGCTTGATCGCGACGTTGCGATCGAGCGCCGGATCGTGCGCCGCGAGCACCACGCCCATCCCGCCGGCCCCGAGCCGGCCGAGCACCGTGTAGCGCCCCAGATGGCTCGGCGGCGGGTCGTCGTCGTCGCCATCACCATTGGACGAGGCGAACGGCACGGTCCGGTCGGCGGATGGCACGGTCTCCACGTATAGCCGATCGGCTTCATGAATCGTGATCTGGCGCGGCTTCACTCGATCATCGCCGAGAGCTGCCAGAGGGCCGCGGGATCTTGTAGATGCGGAGCTTGGTGATCATCGTCGTGCGAGAGATCCCGAGCTGCTTGGCGGCGCGGGTCTGGTTGCCCGCCGCGTCGGCCAGCGCCTGCATGACGCGGGCGCGATCCACGCGTTGCTCCGCATCGAGCTCGAGCGCAGGATCGGTCCCGGCGGGCGGCGCGACGCTGGCCGCGGCCGGTGCGGTGGGAGCCAGGACCTGGGGCGGCGGGGTGTGGGTCTGGCGCCGGAACGTCAGGTGGCGGACCGACAGCTCGGCGCCGCCGGCGAGCACCGCCGCGCGCTCGATCACCGCCTTGAGCTCGCGGACGTTGCCCGGCCACGGGTGGGCCTGGAGCGCGGCGACGACCTCGGCGCTGAGCTGGATCCGGGTCCCCGCGGCCGCCGGCGTGGCCTCGAGGAACCGGATCGCGAGCGGGATGATCGCGCCGCGCCGCGCGCGCAGCGGCGGGATCGTGAGCCCGACGCCGTCGAGCCGATAGAACAGATCCTCGCGGAACGCGCCGCGCGCGACCTCGGCGACCAGGTCACGGTGGGTCGCCGCGATGAACCGGACGTCGACCTTGATCGGTCGGGTCGAGCCCAGCCGCAGCACCTCGCGGCGCTCGATCACGCGCAGCAGCTTGGCCTGGATCGCCAGCGACAGCTCGCCGATCTCGTCGAGCATCACCGTGCCGCCGTCGGCTGCCTCGATCAGGCCGCGCGTCTTCTCGGTCGCGCCGGTGAACGCGCCCTTCTCGTGGCCGAACAGCTCGCTCTCGAGCAAGGTCGGGTTGAGCGCCGCGCAGTTGAGCTGGATCAACGGCCCGGCCCGGCCCGACAGCTCGTGCAGGGTCGTCGCGAGGACCTCCTTGCCGACGCCGGTCTCGCCGGCGATCAGGATGTTGACGTCGCTGGCGGCGAAGCTGCGGACCAGGCCGGAGGCGCCGGCGCGCGTCGGATCGTCGACCTGCAGCATGTCGCGACCGGACGCCGGCAAGCTCGCGCCCGCCCGCTTCGATACGATGACGAACGAGTACGGCCCGATCCTGAACCCGGTGTCATCGAGCTCGACCGGCTCGCCGCCGCGCAGCGTCCGCCCCGCGACCCGCGTGCCGTTGGTCGATCCGAGGTCCTGCACCGTCACGCGCGCCCCGAGCTGGAGCACGGCATGCCGGCGCGACAGACCGTGGTGATCGATCACGAAGCCGCAGCCGGCGTCGCGGCCGATCACCAGCTCGCCACCGTCGAGCCGGTGGCTGAGGAACTGGCCGTTGCCGATCGCGAGCAAGACATCGCCGCGCGCGACCTCGGGCACGACCGCGCTCTCGTGGGGCGTGTCGATCGGCGACGAACGGCGGGTCACCGGAGCAGCTTACAACGCCGTCCCGTCACCCGAGCTACGGCGGTGCACCCGTCGTCCAGCAGGCCTGCGGCTCCACGGCCTTGGCGGCCTGTTCCACGTGGCTCGAGGTTGCGTGCGCCGGGGCGCGGCTCGGCGCTGGCATGGGCCCGTAGACCCGATCTTCCTGCGCGGAGCCGCTGACCCGCATCGAGGTCGGCTCGGCGATCGATAGATCTGCGGCCGGTGTCCGCGTCGGCGTCGGGTGACTGCGCTCGTACAGCTTGGCCTGCTCCTTGACGATCGTCTGCAGGAAGCCTTCATCCTTCGAGGTGTACGTCATCGATGCCGAGATGCCATCGATCCCGAAGCCGCCTCCGACGCTCAGGATGTAGCCGGACGGGTTGGCGCTCGCGGTCATCGCCGTGCCGACCACCGGGGTCGCCACGGTGACGCCCGCGGAGAACCCGGTGATGACATCCTCGACCGTGTTTCCCGGGTAGGGGTGAACCACGCCGCCCGTGAACACGACGTCGGCGCACGGCGTCGTGACGCCGTACGAGACGTAGCGGTCGCCGTTGTTCAGATCGATCGTCACCGTCGTCGTGAACAGCACCAGGTCGACCGTGGTGCTCGCGATGACGTGGGTGGACGAATCGACGTGGGCCTCGCGGCCGTCGGGATCCCAGTACGAGATCGGGTTCTGAGCGACGTACTGGTACGGGTTCAGGCCCCACGGCGCGAACATCAGCTTCGCGCTCGGGCCGGCGACCGGCGGGTCCGGCGTGAGCCAGCGGCCGGTCTCGGGCGCGAGCCAGCGCGCGCCGTGATCCGACCAGCCGGTCGCGACGTCGGTCCGCTGGTTCATCGGGTTGAGATCGCGGTCGACAAGGTCGGGCGCACCCGTGGTGTAACCCGACGCGGTCTTGACCCGCGCGTCGATCGGTGCGCCGAACGGCTCGTAGCGCCGCTCCTCGAGCAGGCGGCCGGTGTCGTCGGTGAACACCACCGGGCCGGCGCCGAACCCGCCGTGCAGGAACGTGGTGCGCTGGATCGTCGCGACGTCCTCGACCCGTTCGCCGAGCGACAGCGGCGCGCACGCCGTGGCCGCGAGCACGCCGGTCATGCCGGCCGCGCGCAGCCGCCGCCCGCCCCGCCGCCGCAGGCTCGCGCCGGCGACCACGAGCACGAGCCCTGCGAGCGCCAGGCCACCGCGGCCGAGCGCCACGCCGCCGAGCGCCGCGCCGGTGCCGGCGACCGCGGCCGGCGCCATCGTGATCCGCGCGACCACGTGGCTGCCGACGACCACGTCGTGCTCGCGCACGCCGTTGCGCTCGGTGTCATGCGCGCTGAACAGGTACGACGTGGCGCCCGGCTCCACCGTCTTGATGCGATCGCCGGCGTGGCCATAGCTGTGCAAGACGGCGCCGCCCGCGATGCCATCGACCCGGGTCAGCCGGTCGGCCGGATCGAACGTCAGGGTCAGGCCATCCTTCGCGATCTGGCGGCCCGCCGCGTCGTAGTTGAACGTGTGGACCGGGGCACCCGCGGCGCCCGTGATCGAGGTCAGCTGGCGCGGCGCGTGGCCGGCCTCGGCGTAGTGATAGGTGCCCGCGAACAGGCCCGCGATCGTGGACGGCCCCGCCACGCTGCGCGACGTCATGTTGTGCAGCACGTCGTAGCCGTAGCCGAACGTGAACCCGGCGGTGGTCGCGCCGGTCAGCCGGGCGAACCCGTCGTAGCGAAACTGCGCGCCGTGATCGAGCCCGGCGCCGTCGTGGTCGGTCAGCGCCGTGATCCCGGTCCACGGGTTGCGGGTCGCCGTGACGTCGTAGATCGCCGCGCCGGCGACGTCGCGCACGGTGACCTGCGACGCGAGCCCAGCAGCGTCCCGCACGGTGCGGGTGTCGGCGCCGTTGTGCGCCAGCTCGTGGAGCGCCGCGCCGCTGGCGTCCTGATCGACCAGCTGCCACAGGTCGCCGGCGCCGATCACGCGGCCGGCCGGGTCGTAGCTGTACGGCACCGCGAAGCCGTCGTCGTAGCCGCGGCTGAGCACGAGGCCCGACGCGGTGAACCCCGTGGTCTCCTCGGCCGTCCGGCTGTCGATCCGGTGGCGGGTGAACGTCGGGTGGCCGAGCTCGTCGTAGCCGAGGTCGAGCCCGCCGGTCGGCTCGTCGATCGAGGCCAGCCGGCCGAGCGGGTTGGTCACGCTCGCGCCCGCGCCGGCCCGCGCGGCGTCGTAGTGGTAGCGGTAGATGCCACCGGCGTCGCGGGTCGCGAGCCGGCCGAGCGCGTCGTAGCTGTAGCGGATCGCCTGGCCGGCCGCGTTGTCCTCCTCGGTGAGCCGGCCGCCGTCATCCCAGCGCAGCGTGCGCACGCCGAGGTCCGGATCGCTGCTCTGGGTCAGCCGGCCGAGCGTGTCGTATGAGAACGTGCGCACGACCTGGCCGCCCGCGAGCGTCATCCGGGTCAGCCGGCCGGCCGGGTCGTAGCTCGCCTGCACGAGCTCGTGGGTGCCGTCGGCCAGCGCGCGCTCGGTGAGGATCGCGCGGCCCTGGCCGTCGAGCACGCTGTGGACCGGCGCCAGCTCCGGATCGCTGACCGTGCGCTCGAACGCGACGTAGCTCGAGGTCCGGACCCCGCCGGTCGGCAAGGTCTGCGAGATCACCCGGCCGAGCGGATCGTAGGCGAGCTGATCGCCGGTGATCCCCACCGGCCGCGCGGTGAGCTCGAGCTGCGCCGAGTACACCGGCCGCCCCGCGAACACGACGCGCGAGCTCGGATCGCGCTCCTTGTAGTCCGAGATGATCCACTGGCTGGCGGCGAGCCGCTGCGCCTTGTAGCGCAGCTCGCCGCGCGCATTGGCGACCTCCACGGTCTGCCGCCAGTGGTTGGTCGGCGACCACGCCGCCGGCTTGACGCCCACGGTGGCGAGCGCGCCGTCGTAGTCCCACGTGGTCGTCTTCGGGAACGGCGGCGTCAGATCGTACTCGACGATCTGGTGCGGCGCCCGGTTGTCGATCGCCACGCCGGTGTAACGGCCGAGGCTGTCGTAGCTGAGGTGCGAGACGTGGCCGTTGGGATCGGTGATCGCCGTCGCCACCCCGAGCACGGTGTTCCAGCTCGCGCGCCACACCAGATCGTGGCCCGGCGCGGCCTGGTGCTCCTCGCTCGGGAACAGCCCCGTCGCGTCGTACACGTAGCTGTGCGTGACGCCGGCGGTGGTGACCGAGATCGGGTTGCCGTGCGCGTCGTACGCGGTCTGCTCGCTGGGCACGAACCGGGCTTCGCTCGCGAGCCAGCCCTGGGTCACGCGCGGCCAGCCCTTGCCGATCACGCAGTGCGGCAGGACGGTCGCGTTGTCGCCGAACAGGTGCTCGACGTCGCTCGCGACCTCGCCGGCCGTGCTCGAGATCTTGGTCTCGCACAGCCGATCGCGGACCCACGTCGTGTCGTCGTCCCCGTAGGTCCGATCCTCGACCGACTCGTCGCCGGTCAGATCGAGCCGGCCGCTGTCGACGATGTGGCTCGCGCGGCCGAGCGCGTCGTAGCTGTAGGCCACCTCGGTCTCGCGCACCGGCGTGACGTCCTCGTGGCGGCCGTGCGCGTCGCGCAGCACCGCGCGGCGCAGCAGCGGCACCGTGGGGAGCCCGGCCACCGCCATCGCCTCCCACGTGTTGACCGTGATCGACAGCCGGCGCCCGGTGCCGTCGAACACCTGTGTGGTCATCGGCTTGCCGCGCAGCACGCGGTTGACGCCGGTGCCCGCGTTGTAGCGGGTCATCACGGTGCTGGTCTCGGCCGCGGTCGCCGCCGCCGTGGTCACCGTGGTGGTCAAAAACCCGCCGAAGCGGTGCTCGATCGCGTCCCAGAACCCGTCGCGCACGCCGAAGCTCACCGCGCGCGTGGTCTCGCCCGCGCCGAGCGCCGTGGTCTGATGGACCGGCACCGGGATCGCGATCGGTACGTTGGAGGCCCACGGATTGCCGGCGTCCTGCGCCGCGATCGCCAGGCTGTGCGACGACTCGTAGTCGAGCGTCGTCGCCATGCCCAGGCCATTGTCGACCTTGATCAGCATGCCGGCGGTGGTCGTGCCCGCCAGGTCCATCCGCCACATCCCGCTCGCCGACGACCACACGACGTCCTGCGAGCCGTTGCCGTTGGTGTCGGCCACCGCCACGACCACCGAGCTCGCGAGCGGCTCGGGGTTGGCCAGCGTCACGGCCGTGGTCGCGAACGAGCCGTCGGCCTGGCCGCGGTACCACGCGACCGTGCCGCTGTTGATCCGCAACAGGTCGATCAGACCATCGCGATCGAGATCCGCGAGCTCGAGATCCTGCGGGCTGGCGATCGACCCGGCGAACGGATACGCCACCCGGGTCGCCGGATCGAACGTGCCGTCGCCGTGCCCGAGGTAGACGTCGAGGTGATCGGACGCGGTGACCAGGTAGTCATCGAGCCCGTCACCGTTGGCGTCCTGGAACCGGCCCAGCGAGGTCGGCAGCACCGCCCCGCCGATCCGCGGCGCCAGCTGTGCCGGCGCGATGCCGGTCGGCGTCGCCAGGTGCACCTTGAGGTTGTCGTTGTCCCACTGCAGCACGTCGACCAGGCCGTCGCCGTTGAGATCGGCGAACCGCGTGGTCGTCGGCTGCTTGAGCGCCAGCCCCGCCGTGCCCGGCCAGATCCCGGGCTGCTGGATCCACTGGGTCCGGCTGAACTTGAACACCAGCCAGCCGTCGACCGAGTCCTGCAGCAGCTCGGCCCGCGCGTCGCCGTCGACGTCCTGGAGCTGCACGGCGGTGATCGCCTGCGTGTTCCCGGTCATCGGCTGGAGCCCGCTGAACGTGCCGTTGCGGTTGGTCAGGTAGCTGTGGCCGCCGGCCGCGAGCTGCAGCAGCTCCGCCGCGCCGTCGCCATCGAGATCGACCAGCGTCGCGCCGTTGGTGTTGAGCCGCCAGCTGCCGATGCCCGCGATCGGCGTGATCGCCGCCGCGCCCGGGGCCGCGTAGGTGAACGCCAGCGCCGGCCACGCGCCCGCCCCGGCCACGCCGGTCGAGTGCACGCCGGCGAGCCGCGCGACCGGGAACGTCGCGTCGTACGCGAGCTGGTAGGCCCGCCGCTCGGTGCCGAACGCCGAGACCCGGATCGTCGCCAGCCGCCGCGCGGTGACCACGGCAAACCCGCCGCGATAGCTCCGCGTCTGATCCGCCCGCGCCTCGTAGCCGAGCGTCGCGCTGAACGCGCCCGCCGGGCCCCACGTCAGCTGGGTCAGGTAGGCCTGGTTTTGATCGTGGGCGTAGCTGTACTGGATCTGCTCGCCCATCGTGTTGGTCTGCTGATCGACCAGCCACGCCAGCGTGTGGCTGGCGTCGGACTCCTGGCGCGACGCCGGCGCGCTGCCGAGCCGGTAGTGCACGCCGGAGCCGTCGTCGAGCTCGAAGCCGGCGCCGACCCGCACGATGCGGATGGTCTGGCCCATGCCCTCGACCCGGTACTCGCCGTTGCCGATCGAGATCAGCCGGCCCGACGCGATGCCGGACAGCTCGAGCTCGTCGGTGTCATCGAACCTCGGCACGCCGAGCCGGGTCGAGCGCTGGATCTTGGGCTGCGCCAGCGTCCAGCCGATGCCGAGCGGGCCGTTGCCCAGCGCTCCTGAGTAGGTGAGCGCCAGCTTCGGCGCCAGGCCGCCGAACCCGCCCGGCAGCTCGATCGGCACCTGGTAATTCAGCTGCGCCGCGAACGCATCGACCGACGGCTCGTCGGCCAGGCCGCGCACCGAGCTCGGCCCCGAGGGTAGCTTCAACCGATCCGGTGTGGCCGCACCGGCGACCGGCCGCCCCGCCGAGGCGTGCGCCGCGCTCGGAGCCATCACGATCGACAGGGATCCGGCGACCAGGGTCGCCAGGGTTTGCTTGGATATCGTGCTCATTGCTTCACTCCACTGCGGGCGCCGAGCTGCTGGGTGCCGTCGACGATCTCGAACCGGAACAGCACGTCGTTGAGCTTGGCGACCGCGTCATCGGACCAGCCCGAGCAACCGCCGGCCGTGCAAGGCGTCGGATCGGTGGGGAACACCAGGGTGTAGTTGCCGTAGATCCCGCGCCCGGCGAACCCGGACGGCGGACCGAACGGCAGATCGGCGAGCGTCTCACGCGACGTCACCGTGCTCGGCGCGAGGCTGACCAGCATCGACGTCGAGGTCGCGAGCGGCGCGAACGCCGTGGACGCGTCATCGGTCACCAGGTTGGTCATCGCGCCGACCCGCGTGATGGCCAGCGAGCCCGCGGGCGCGCCGCACTGCTGGCTGGCGAACGCGTTGTCCTGGATCAGCAACAGCTCGGGGTGCGCGGGGATCGCCGGCAGGCTGTGGCTGACCAGCGGGACGACGCGCGACATCCGCTCCGCGCACACGTTGCCGTTCCAGAAGTCCGGCCGGATCGAGAACCGGATGCCGTGGCCGATCAGCTGATGATTCGCGCCGTAGATCTTCGAGGCATCCGAGATCAGGTAGCGCCGCAGGATCTCGGTCGAGGTCAGCGGCGGATCGCCGTCGGACAGGTGCAGGTTGCCGGACAGATCCTCGATGTGCAGCAGCTCGTCGCGCATGCTGAGCACGAACGCGTGGTCGCCGAACACGAACGGCCCACCCGAGACCGGCGCCGACTTGCCCTCGAGGAACGCGGTCACCGCGGCCAGGTCGTCGGGCCGCCGCGCGGTCAGCACCGTGCCACGCCGCCCCGAGCTCTGCTGCGCCTCGTACTCGTAGGCGCGGACCGCCAGGTAGCTCAGCCGGCGGGCCAGCACCATGTGGCGGTTGTAGGTGTCGATCGCGTTATCGAGCCAGTAGTGCAGGTGCGGCGGCGTGCGATCGATCGCGGACTCGACGCCGACCTGGCCCTTGGCCTCGCTGGCGAGCGCGGTCAGCGACGCGCGGGCATCGTTGAGCGCGAACACCGCGGCGACCACCGCCTCGTTGGCGCGCAGGATGATGTCGTTCGCCGCGCGGATCGCGAACTCGTCGTTGTCGGCCTTGTGGAAGCACTCCTTGACGTCGAGCGCGACGCTGCGGGCCGAGACCTCGAGCTGGTAGGCGTCCTGCTCCTGCTGGATGTGAAAGTTGGTGTCGAGGTTCGCGTCGCTCTGGAAGTCGGCGATCGCGGCGCCGTAGTTTTCCGAGAACAGATTGGCGATGCCGCCGATCCCGAACGCGATGTCGTTGCTGTCGTCCTGGTCCTGGCGCAGCCTCACCATGTGCTCCTGGTGACGCTGCAGCAGCACCTGGTTGCTCTCGAGGCCGATCTGGCGCAGCGCGCAGTACAGCGTGTCGGCGTTGAACTGCTCGGTCGCGCGGGTGACGCTCGCCTGGGCGGCCGTGGCATCGAGGTACGCCGACTTGATCGCCATGAAGCGCTCGCCGATCTCGCCGCGCAGGCAGTCCGGCGGGATGTTGGCGATCGGCGTCAACCCGAGGTTCTGGCACGCGGTCACCTCGGTCTTGAAGAAGCAGTTGTCGGCGTTGACCGTGCCGGCCATGAAGCCGTCGATCAGCCGCGGCGCACCGCCGGCCGGGGCGCCGCAGTAGCGGCGCAGCACGCCGTCGTAGCTGACCTTGAGCTTCTCGATCGAGCTGGCCTGATCGGCCTGGGTGAGCTGGCGCGTGAAGTCGGCCGTGACCTGCGCGTTGTACGCGCTCTGGGCCGCGGTCAGCGCTGTGCTCGCCGCGGTGATCTCGGTGTCGGCGCGCGCGGTGAGAAACCGCGTGCTCGCGAAGAAGCGCTCGGCCGCGCTGACGGTCTGGCCCACGAACAGGGGCAGCTCTTCCTCGGGGATGTCGAGCGGGTTCTTGCAATCGGTCAGGCGCTGCAGCGCCTGCACGACGCGGGCGCGCCTCGCGGCGAGCACCGTCTGGCTCGCCTGGTAGCGCGGGTACCACGGCGCGGTGGTCCCGCCCGGAGCGTTCCCGAGCCGCGCCGCCTCGGCCTCGAGCACGGCGACCAGGCGCAGGTTCTTGCCCGCGCGGCCGCGCGCACGGTCGCGCGCCGGCGAGGCGCCGCCCTGGTAGCACTCGCCGTAGCTGACCGCGCGCTCGGCGTCGAGGTAGCTGGCGAGCAGGTGGAGATCGGCGCCGGCCGCCTCGACCAGGTGGACCGCGAGGCTGGCGGCCTGCTCTGCGCCGGGCAGCGCCTGGCCGGCCGGCGGCATGCTCTCGTTGGTCGAGACGAAGTTGTAGCTCGCCGCCAGGGTCGAGATCTCCTCGGCCTCGAGCGGCCGGCTCCACAGCGACAGCTCGTCGTAGAACAGGCCCTGCGGCACCCAGGTCGTCGAGCTACCCGAGCAACCGCACACCGGCTTGACGCCGTTGACCGGCGTCGCCTGGTCGGTGATCGTCAGATCGCACCAGTACGTGGTCGTCATGACCGTCGAGCCGTCGTTGTCCTCGGTGGTCGTCTGCTGCGTCATGTTGCCGCCGACGAACATCGTGCGCAGCGACGCGGGCGGGTTGGGGAACCGCTGGGAGATCAGCTGGGCCTGGCGGGTCGCCGCCGAGGTATTGCACTGATCCTGGGTCCCCGTGGTGCCGCCGCAGCTCGTCGGAGGCCTGCGGCCGGGCGTCGTGGTGCACGTCCGGATCCGGGTCCAGGCGCGCTCGTTGCTGCTACTGTAGACGACGTCCAGGCCGTCGCCCACGGTGTTGCGGTCCCACGACGTGCACATGCCGTTCTGGCAGGTCGTCGGGAGGTTGCAGCCCAGCGAGACCGGGCCGGCGCTGCCCCAGTGCGGGCCGCCATTGACCACGCTCGACGCCGCGACCACGTTGGTCGCGCCCGGCACGGCCTGGACGAGCTGGTAGCTACCGTTGTTCGCGATCAGCCCGAGCAGGCCCCATACCCCGTTCGCGCTGGTGATCGGCGGGAACGTCGCGCGGCCGCCGAACGAATCCTTGAGCACGAGGGCGAGCTGCGTCGGCGAGCCCGGCGTGGCCTCGACCCAGATCCGCTGGCCGTCGGCCGCGGTCTTGTCGAAGATGATGAACGAGCCGCCGTTGATGATGTTCTGCAGGTAGAACACGAGCGAGAACCGGCTGTTGTCGACCGCGATCGCGTCGTTCGACTTGCAGACCGCGGTCACGCCGGTGACGTTGGGATCGTTCGAGCGGATCCCGCTCGACAGCGCCAGGATCGCGGGGACGCTGAACGCCGAGTTGCCGTCGGTGCCCGGGAACGTGCCGGTCACCGCGCCGTTGTAGCTCCAGCGCGCGACCGGGCGCTGCGCGATCCGGTAGTCCGGCGTGACCGCGACGAGCGGCGACAGCGCGCCGGTGCCGAACTGCGGGCGCACCGTGGGGTCGAGCACGACGCGCAGGCCCTGATCGACGAGGTCGACCGCCTGGCCCAGCCGGGTCTCGGCCGGCGCGCTCGAGGCGCCCAGCGCATCATCGTACTGTTTGTCCTGCACGCTGGTGTTGGCGACGTAGGCGTTGACGCCGAGCCACTGGCGGAGCACCTGGGTCACCATCCGCATCTGCGCGAGGTCGAAGGTCTGGCCGGCGTTCGCACCGAGCGCGAGGTAGAACCGCGCGAGGCTGGCGCACGACCTGGTGCCGAGCAGGTTCGCCGGCGTGAACGGGCTCGCCGGGGTCACCGCCAGATCGCCGAGGCAAGCGTCGAGCAAGTTGAAGGTCTGGGCGTTGTGCGAGTCGAGCGCCAGCTCGTGGGTCTGGTTCGCGAACGCGAACGTGGTCTGGTCGTACTCGGCCACGGGCTGCTGCGGGCCCTGGATGCAGCCGAGATCGAACGACGGTGTGCGCAGCGTCCGGGTCATCCCGAACTTCGCCGCGAGAGTCTCCAGAGGCTGGTAGCAGTACGCGTGGCCGATCCCGAGCAGGCCGGTGCCACCGAGCAGCGCCGGGTTCCCGGTGGCCAGCGCGGTCACGGCCGGGGCCCACGCCTGGACCTGGCTCGACGCGAGCTGCGAGCTCGCGGTCGCCAGCCCGGTCGGCTTGATGCCGGCGCCGCTCGCGGGCGCGGTGCCGGCCAGGCACAGGTTCATCGCGGGCTCGCAGTAGGTGCCCGCCGGGCAGCTGCCGGTCGCCGGCAGCGCCGGAGGGGGTACCGCACTGCATGCCGGCGCGGTCGCGTCGCCGGTGCGATCGAGCGCGAGCGTGAGCACACTGCCCGGCCCGCCGCCGGTCGTCAGCGTGATGCCGCCGGCAAGGTGGCCGGTGGTCGTGGTGTACGCCAGCGCTCCGAGATCGAGCCGCACGTCGTAGGTCCCGGTCTGGGCGCTGAGCCAGCCCAGCAGCGTGGCCTGGGAAGGGTCGCGCGACAGCACGGCGTGGCCGTCCGGCAGCACGACCTGGGTCGGCTCGAACAGCGCGACGGTCGTCGGTGTGACGATCGCCTCGACGGGCAGCGCCAGCGGCGGCGTGCCGGTGGCGGCGCCGAGGTTGGCCCAGGTCAGCGTGCCCTTGTAGTGCCCGGGGTCGGTCGCCGGGATGGCGAGCGGCCGCGCGAGCACGGCCGCGGTGGTCGACGCGTTCGCCGACTCGCTGCGCGCGACCATCGTCCACGACATCGGCGTGGTGGTCTTCGGGATCTGGACCCAGATCGTGCGCGGCGTCGAGCGCAGGTTGTGGGTGGTCAGGTTGAACTTCCAGTTGCCGTTGAGATCGCAGAACGCGCTCGGCGTGGCGTTGCTCGCGCACTTCATGAGCGGCGTCGGGCCGGTCTTCGCCTCGACGTGGTAGCGGACCTTCGCCGGGTGCGTCGCCTGCAGGAACTCGAGGCTGTTGACGTCGACGGCCACGGTGAACGGCACGACCACCGGCCCCGTCGCGGTGTTGGCGCTGATCGCGCTCGGCAAGATCTCGAGCGAGACCTGGAGCGGCGGCCCGGTCGGCGGCGCCCCGGCCGGGATGCGGCGGCCGGACGGCGAGCACTCCATCCCGGCGCCGGCCTCGTAGCCCGGCGGAGGGTTGACCGCGAGGCAGTCGACGTGGCACTCCGCGTCGATCGAGCAGTACGAGCCGCACGGGCAACCGTCCGTGGTGTCGTCGGTGCCGAGGAAGCAGCCGAGGTGCTGGTCGTTGAGCGCGCCCACCCCGCCCACGCCGAGCAGGCCGTCGCGCACCTCCTGGGCCGGCAGGGCCTGGCAGGCGCTCGTCGTGCTCGACACGTGCGGGGTGATGCGCGGCGCGTGGAGGGCGCAGCGGCCGAGCGCGTCGCACGCCTGGCCCGGACCGCAGTCGCTATCGGCCAGGCACTGCCACGTGCAGGCGTGCGAGCCGTCGTCGCAGTGGCTGCCGACCGGACACTCGGGATCCGCAGCGCACGCCTGGGGCGTGTACTTGACCCGCTCGAGCGCGGCAAGGTCCCGGTGGATCACACCGTCGGCGGACACGCTGCCCTGATCGGGCTCGGTCTCGACGGTCGGATCGGGTGGACTGTTCGAACAGGCAACAAGGAACGCCGCGGCTATCAGGAATTTTCGATGCACCCGGGGCGACAGAGCAACCCCGGGACCAGCAACGGCGCGTGCAAAGCCGAGGACTTGGCGCCGTACGCGATCCGGGCGCGGCCGACCGGTCGCGCAGATCGCGCGACCAGTCTGCGCAGGCCGAGGTGCGGTGGTCGATCACCTGCGCACGAAGCCGAGCAGGTAGCGGTCGACGCGTCGAGATTCGCGGTCCCGATGATCGCGACGTCGTCGTCGCACACCAGCGTCTTGGCGTGGATGAACTGCGACTCGTGCTCGTAGACCCGGACGCCGGCCGCGAGCGGCTCGGGGAAGTAGCTCCGAGCTGCCAGGTCGACGAGCCGGCTATCGCCCTTCTTCGGCACGAGCAGCCGTGCAAGCGTTCCGAAGCGCGACGGAGGCGGTCCCGATCGGCAGCCTGCGCTATGGGCGGCCGCGCATCTTCTTGGGCCCGGAGCTCTCGCGAGGCGTGCATCCCGCGACCAGCAGTACCTCGAGTGCGCCGATGCCCAGCAGCGTCAGTTGAAACCAGGTTGCGCCATCAAGCAGGATCATCTGCAGGACGCTCCAGACCACTGCGATCAGCGACGCGATGAGAGCGACCATGCGCGCCCGCACGTAGTGAAGCAGCAGGAGGAGCGCGGCGATCGCCTGCGTCGACCCGATGACGAGCGCAAGCAGCACGCCCGTCGCGCGAATCGACATCAACGGCGAACCGACCTGCAGATCGACCGGTGGTCGGAGGACATGGCCGTCGGGACGAGCGATCAGCGCGACTCCCCCCGTCACCGCGAGCACGGCGACCACCGCGAGCAGTCCGATCAGGGACTGCCGGGGCCCGCGCAGCTCGCGCCGCTTGCGCTGGTTCTCGGGATGCGGCCCGGGACGATCACGCGGAGGCCTGGTTGCCATGCAGCACGATACCAGGAAGCGCCCGACGCAGGGCGCAAGCCCATGGCCCGGTCCACGGGCCCGCGCCGTCGACGAGCCGGGCGCGCGGCCGACGCCCTACTCGACCCAGTAGACCTGCGGTTCGCGTGGATCTCGAAGATCGATGGCTCGCAGGCAGCGTCGATCGGCTGGAGCTGGCGGCCCAGGTGGAACCGCCACAGCGCGATCTCCAGGCCGCACGCGAACTGCAGGCGATGATGATCGAACAGGCCGCAGCCATTCGAATCCAGATCGCGCTCGGTGGGCGGGCCGAACCTTGCCTCGATTTGCGAGGCGATCGCCTCGAAGGTCGCGTAGGGCGGCGAGCTCCACGTCATGTCGGTTCGATGCATGGCTCGCAGGAAACGTTCCACGATCGAACCGCGCAGGCCCGCACCGAGCGCGCTGGCGTCACGGCCGCTGCGTGAGCAGGTGCGCCTTGAAGCCCTCGCCGTACGTGCTCGTCGGGGCCCCCGCGTTATCGAGGATCAGGACGTTGCCGCTGCTGTTGCAGCCGCCCCACGCGTTCCACGTCCACGCCGCGTAGCCAACTCCATTGCCGTCGGCCCAGGCCATCACCCGGTCGATGTAGTCGTGCGCGCAGGTGTTCTGGCCGACCTCGCCGATCATCACCGGGGCTTGCCGGGCGACCGTGCCGATCGTGCTGTCCCAGCACGACTGGGTCACGCACGCATTGAAGTTGTACGAGTGCCACGAGCCGATCAGGTTGCCCGTCGGGTCGGTCGGCCGGAAGGTGAGCCATTGGGACAGATCGTTGGTGAAGGCCAGGCCGGGAACCATGATGACGTTGGTGGCGCCGGTCGCCCGGACGGCGTTGACCAGGCTCTGCATACCGGCGACGGGATAGCCGATCCCGGTGCAGGTGCCACCGTCGCGCAGGCAGGTCCACGCTGCGGTGGGGTTGGAGAAGTTGTTGGCGAAGTCGGGGAATGGCTCGTTGAAGAGATCGAAGATGACGGCGTTGTTGCCCTTGAACGCGGTGGCCACCTGGGACCAGAACGTCGGCGTGAGCTGCGCGTCCGGCATCGGCTTCTGGCAGGTCGCGGCGGCGTTCGGGCAGCCCGAGCCCTGGCCCGTGTACTGGCCGAAGGTCCAGTGCAGATCGAGGATCGGGTTGATGCCGTTGGCGACGAGCAGGTTCACCCAGTCCTTGACCGCCTGCTGGTAGGCCGCGCCGCTGGTGCCGCCCGCCGGCACGTTGGCGGTTGCCAGCCAGCACTCCTCGTTCAGCGGGATGCGCACCGCGTGGACGTTCCACGCCTTCATCGCGTCGATCGTCGTCTGGTCCGTGGGGGCGTCCCACATGCCCCGTCCCTGGATGCAGGCGAACTCGCCGCTGGACCGGTTGACCCCCAGCATGCGGTACGTCGCGCCGGCCGTGGTCACCAGCTGGTTGCCGGACACGTGCAGCGCCGGCGCGGCGCCACCCCGGTTATCGGCGATCACGGAGATCGTGATCGGCGTGGTCGAGGTAGTGGCGCCGGAGTTGTCCACCGCGCGGGCGCTCACCGCGTAGGCGCCGGCGGCGACGTTGGTCCAGCCGAACGTGTACGGCGCGGTGGTGTCCGAGCCGATCACCGTCGAGCCGTTCAGGAAGTCGACGCGGACCACGCTGCCGTCCGGGTCGCTCGCGGTCGCGGCGAAGTTGATCGTCGCGGTCGTCGCGAACGCCTGGCCCGCCGACGGGTTGACCAGGCTGATCGTGGGGGGCAGGTTGGCGCTGGTCGTGCTGCCGGTGCACCGGACGCCGTTGAGCGTGAAGTCGGTCGGCTGCGGGAACGGGCTGGGCGGTGCCGAGCCGCTCGACGACCGGCTCCAGGTGCCCTGGATGCCGACGGTCGCGTTGGTGGCGCCGGTCGCGATCCCGCCGTTCCATCCGGCGTCGGTGGCGCTGACGGTCGAGGTGATCGTGAAGCTCGCGTTCCAGCCGCTGGTCACGACGGTGCCGCTCGGAGGCGTGAACGTCAACGTCCAGTGGCTGATCGGATCACCGACGTTGGTGATCGCGAGCGTGGTGTTGAAGCCGCCGGAGGTCGGCGATGACACCCAGGCGCTCAGGTTCTGATATGCGACGGAGCAACCGGTGGTCGCGGCCGCGGCTGGCACGGCCGTGGCCACCAGACCGGTGGTCACGAACACAGCGCCTGCGAGCGACGCAAGTACGCCAGCTGCCACGGACGCGACGAGGGCCTTTCGATGACTCATGAGATCTCCTTGTTGCGCAGGCCGTGAGGGAGGGGGCCCGACGCCGCGATGGTGCACCTGATGAGAGCGCTCTCATAGGCCCATCTACACAAGATGCAATCCGATATAATTGCGCTGTACCATGGGATAATTTTCGGCGAAGTACCCGAGCATGCGCACGAGCGCCGTCCGGCGGGTCCGCACCGTCTCACGCACCAAAACCTACCTGCATGATCGCGAGGCCCGTGAGCGCACGGGCCGCGGCGCGGTCCAGATCGTGCGCGGTTGACGACGACGTCCGTGGCGCGATCGTCGACGTCGACGCAGACGATCATGCGAACGGGTCACCGTAGCACTGCACCGATTCGGGATGCACCGGCGTCGGATCGTCCGCACGATTCGCGCTGCGCTATAAGGAACACGTGCCGGCCGGCCGCGAGCCCGATGAGTTCTACGCCATCCTCGGGCTCGCGCCCGACGCCGGCATCGACGACATCCGCCGCGCGTACCACCAGCTCGCGATGCGCTGGCACCCCGATCGCGCCGGTCCCGACGCGACGTTCATCTTCCAGCGGCTGTCGGCGGCGTACCAGGTGCTCACCGATCCGGTCGCCCGCGCCGCCTACGATCGCGAGCGCGGCGTCGGCTCCGGACCGGGCGAACCGGTGCCGCCGGCGCGCCGCGCGCCCGGCGTGCTGATCCGCCGGCTCAGCTCGCCGATTGCCGTGCTGCTCGCGTGCGGGATCGCCGAGCGCGCCGATGACGGTGCGATCGTGCTCCACCTCGAGCCCGACGAGGCCGCCGTGGGGGGCATGGTCACGATCGCGATGCCGGTCGCGATCCGCTGCCCGAGCTGCACGACGGGACCCTGCGCCCGCTGCGGCGCGACGCGCGCGGTCGAGGAGCTGTTCGCTGCCTGGCTCGCGATCCGGCCTGGCATCGTCGATGGGACGATGCTCTCGCCGTCGGTGCAGCTCCCGGGCGTGCTCCGACCCGTCGTGTTCCGCGCGCGGCTCGCGAGACCATGACCCCACGTGCCCCGCAACACGGTGTCGTCGGGCTGCTTGGACCGCGCTCGGGCGCGCGCAGCTCGAGTGCCTGTCATGCGGACCGGCGACGACGTTCGCGCCGGACCTCGTCACTGCGAGGATATTGGCGTGCGCCGGAGACACGGAGCGTTTGGCGGAGCTGTAGTCCTCCAGTCGGAGCCTGGCCGCTGCGCGGAAGCGCACGGTTAGCGACTGGCCAGCTCGCTGCAACGTGGGCTTGAGGCGCAGAGTCGGTCAAGCTGAGCACGTGCCAGTGGCCGATGCATCGAGCCAGGTTGCCGGTGCGCGGCTACGAGCTGGCAAGCAGCGCATCCTGGCGCTGTGGGAACAGCGCGTCCGCGAGCAGCTCGCCGAGGCCAGATGCGAGGATCGGCCCACGCTGCTCGATTCCATGCCGGAGGTGATCGATCGGCTGTCCGAGATCCTCGAAGGCGCGCCGGCGCCCCGCACGCTGCGCGACGACGAGATCACGCTCGCGAGGCGCCACGGCGAGCAGCGCGCCGCGCTGCCCGAGTACTCACTCCCGCAGGTGATCACCGAGTATCATCTACTCCGCACGACCATCCTCGAGATCCTGGACGAGGAGGGCCCGTCCACTCCCGTGGTCGTTGAGCTCCTGTCCGAGGTCTTCCTGCTCGCCGTGCGCGAGGCCGCTGGCGAGTTCGCAGACCGCCGGAACGCGGCGGCCGCCGCCCAGCTGCGCGACACCGACGCCCGGTTCCGCCACATGATCGAGGCGGTGAAGGACTACGCCATCTTCACCGTCGATCCCGGCGGTTTCATCACCAGCTGGAACAACGGCTGCACGCGCATGAAGCAGTACACCTCGGACGAGGCGGTCGGACAGCACTTCTCGATGCTGTATCCCGAGGAGGGCCGTCGACGCGACGAGCCGATGGGGCACCTGCGGACCGCGGCGATCGAGGGCCGGTTCCGCGGTGAGGGTGTGCGCCGCCGCAAGAACGGCGATCTGTTCCTCGCAGACGTCTCGATCACGCCGCTCTACGACGAGGGCACGCTGACCGGCTTCGCCAAGGTCGTTCAGGATCTCACCGAGCGCAACGCCCTCGTGCAGGAGCGCGACCTGTCGCGGACCGACTCCACCCGGCTGCGCGCCGAGGCCGAGGACCGCGAGCGCTTCGTGACCAGGCTGAGCCACGATCTGCGCTCGCCGCTCGCGACGGCCAAGATGGGCGCGGAGCTGATCGCGGCGGCTCCCCACGACGCCGCGCAGGTCCGGTCGTGGGCCGATCGGCTGGTCAAGGCGCTGCAGCGCGCCGACCAGATGATCGGCGATCTGCTCGACGCCAGCCGGCTCGACGCCGGCGAGCCAATGACGCTCGCCTTCGATCGCTGCGACCTGGGCGCGATCGCCGGCGAGCTACGCGACGAGTTCGCGGTGCGCCACGGCGATCGGTTTGTGACCGAGCTCGACGGTGACATGGTCGGGTTCTGGAACCCGGATGGCCTGCGCAGCATGCTCGACAACCTGCTATCGAACGCAGTGAAGTACGGCGATCGGACGCAGCCAATCACGATCCGCATCCGGCGCGTCGACGATCGCGTGCTGATCTCGGTCCACAACTTCGGCTCGATCATCCCGCTCGAGGAACAGCAGAAGCTGTTCCGGCGGTTCCACCGCGCCCCGGTCGCCCAGGCCAGCCACACTCCGGGCTGGGGCATCGGGCTCGCGCTGGTCAAGGGCATCGCGGAGGCACACCACGGCGTGGTGAAGGCGGAGAGCTATCCGATCGAAGGCACGACGTTCACGGTCGACCTGCCGATCGATGCGCGCGCCAAGCCGGACCGGACCTGACCGGACACGACGGGGCGACGGTCCGCCGCGGCTCGCCGGTGTCGCTCACATGCCATGCATGTGGTGCCCGCCCATCGCGCCGTGGTCCATCATCTCGGGTGGCCGCAGCCGGACGAACACCATGCCGCCCCACGGGACGCGGGTGCCGTAGAACGGCTCCAGATCGGCGCCGATCGCGTCGACCCTCGCCACGAAGCCGATGCCGGGGACCAGATCGCCGAGCCAGCGGGCATCATAGACATAGCCGAGCGACAGGCTCGCCATGCCAAACGTCTGATCGGCCATCGCCGGTGGCAGCGCGAGATCGCGGCCGGACTTGGCGAGCAGCTCCACGCGGCTGAACACCGTGTGCTCGGAGCGGAGCATGAGCGCGGCCTCGCCGAGGCCCGCGGTCGTCGACGGGCCGGTCGACGGAGCGTTGTGTCCGACGAGGCCGATCAGCGACAGGTTGGTCCCGTGATCGCCGGACGGGCGATTCCACATGACCGAGGCAGTCACGCGCTGCACGCTGACGTCGGGCTCGAGCTCCTCGGGGCTGTCCAGCCGGGCCCAGGATACCTGCGCGCTGGTCTCAGGCGTCGGGTTGGCCGTGAGCCGCGCGGCGAACGAATCCGGCGTGCGCAGGTCCAGATCGTAGCGGTGCTCGTCGGGCTCGCGACCGTTGAACCAGGACGCTTCGAGCTTGAACCGCCGCGTGAACACGCCGGCGGTCAGCACGCCGAACGAGATGTGGGTCGCGTCCTCCCAGTGGTGACCGAGCGCCGCGAGCGGGTCGACGGTGCCGGTGAAGCGATGCGGGTACGCGGGCGGGCCGATCGCGGGCTCGCCGGCCGGTGCGGCGTAGACCTCGAGCCCCACGGCGTCGCTGATCGGCTGCCGGTACCGCGCGGCGATCTCCATGAACAGATCATGGGGATGCTGGCGATCGTGAATCGCCGCGCCGCCCAGGCTCTCGCCGGTCTGCAGGAGCAGCGGATAGCCGGTCTTGCCGACGGTGAACGGCTCGGCGCTCAGCATGGTGCGCAGCAGGAGGTCGCCCGTGCCCACGGCGTGGCTCGCCATCGCCATCACCCAGTTGATGCTGATGAGCTTGTCGGCCCCGCGGTCGCTGGACTCGCCGGCGTAGCCCGCAAAGATGTTCGTATGGAGACCGAGCGACCAGCCGCCGGTCATCCAGTGCCACATGAACATCGGGGTCGAGTCGGGCTGCCAGGCCGTGCCCGACGCATCTCGCATCTCCGGTATAGCCAGCCCGGTGCGCGCCGGGCCGTGGTCCATCCCCGGCGACATCGTGTGCTCGTGGTCGGGCTCTGCTGGCTGGCCGCCGGCGGTCACCGCCACGAGGCTGGCGGCGAACGTCGCGGTGGCGATCACCCCGACCCGCATGTCACGCCTGGTCCTTCATGGTCGAGACGAACGTAGCACCGCCTCGCCCGGATCGCCGCATCGCTCGTTGCCGCCGGTGTCGCGCTCGGCAGCCTCGGTGCGCCCGAGCTGCCATACCTCGATGGCTTCCTTGGTCAGCCGCACCACCAGGGGCGCAATGAACAGGCCCCAGCCGCCCAGCACCAGCACGCCGCCGAACATCGTCACGAGCACGAGATAGGCCGGGAGCTGGAGCCGCCCCCAGCGCGCGAGGAGCGGCCTCACGAAGTTGTCGATCGAGCCGATCACGACGACGCCGCAGATCGCGAGCGCGATCGCCGCTCCGGTCCGCCCGGTGAGCGCGAGCCCGGCGGCCACCGGGACCCAGACGACCGCCGTGCCGAGGACCGGGATCAGCGAGAACACCAGCGTGAGGGCACCGAGCTCGAGCGCGTGCGGGACGCCGAGCGCGAGGTACGCGATGGTCGCCACGATCGCCTGTGCGACGCCGGCACCGCCGATCCCGATGAACAGCCCGCGACCGGTCTCGTAGAACGCATCCTTGAGCCGCCCGAGCGCATGCTTCGAGAACGGGGCATGCGCCTCGACCCAGCGATACCAGGAGCCGCCGTTCAGCAACAGCGAGTAGGTTCCTGCGAGGATCACGACCAGGGCGATGACCACGCGCGTCGCGGTCCCGGCGATCTGCTGGACGACCGCCCACGCACGCGCTTGCTGCTGCATCACCAGATCCCAGAGGCCGGAGATGCCCGATGACCCGGACCGGCCGGAGGCGCCCGGCGAGACCAGCTGCTCGAACATCTGCTTGCCCCTCTGCGACTCCGAGAGCTGCTGCAGAAACTGAAACGTATCCGCTGCGAGCGAGGTCAGGAGCAGCAGGAATGGAATCAACAGGGCGGTCGCCGCCACGACGGTCACCGCCGCGGCGAGGCGGGGGCGGCCGCCGAGCACCCGGGTGAGCGGCCGATACAGGACACCGGCTGCCGCGCTCAGCCACAGGGCGAGCATCATCGCCGGCATCAGCGGAGCGAGCAGCAGCGCGCTCGCCACCAGCAACACCCACGGCAGCCAGCGCGCGGTTCGCACACGGCTCGTTCCCCAGCCGCGTCGATCTCCGGGGCGCTCTTCGAACAACGTCATGGAAGTCTTGCAGCACGGCGCGGGCCAGGTGACGCGCGCACGACCTGGCGCGGAACCCGTTCCATGAACACGCCCTCCGGGCCCTGCAGGTTGGGGTGCGCGTGCGCCTGGACGCGGGCGCACGCGCGCCGCCGGGGCGTTGCGCGAGTGCGCTCGCCGCAAGCTCCGACCAGAATGCGTCGAGCGCTGCCCGCCGACGCGTGGGGGCCAGAGCCTGTACCATGAAGCCGTCCGCCATCGAGCGGACAGGAGGTCAGCATGCGGACACGCGCGTGGGCGATCGTGTTCGCGCGCCTGGTGCTCGGCCTGATCTTCTTCATGGTTACGGTCGTCACGCGGCCGGGTCGCCCGGCGCCTTGCCGGTCTGGCACGGCCGTCCGGCGACCCGGGTGCCATGCCTGCGCGCCCCGCGGTCCGCCGCCTCGCCTCCGCCGAGCAGGCCGGCCAGGACGAGCGGGCCTGGAAGCCCCCGGTCCCGAGCCGCGCCGCCGTGGCCGGCGCCCGGCTTGGCAGCCTCGGAGCCCGCCGCCGTGACGACGTTGTCGTCCTGATCGGGCGCGACGAGCTCGTCGCCGCAGCCCAAGAAGGCCAGGAGCGCGCGCTCCGCGTCCCCACCCTGGTCCATGCCCACGTTCCGCGCTTTCACCATCACACCCCCTCCGGCAGCCCTCTGTCGGTCGGATGAAGGGCGTATAGCAGAGGCGACGGCTCGTGCAAGAGCCCCGGAGATGACAGCCCTGCGGCGACAGGGTTTGCCACCTGCGGGTGCGCCGATCGGACCCTTGCGGCTCCGGCGGCAACCGGGCGGCGATATGTCCGTATATGAGACATTTTGCCTGCGCTGTCGGATCTGGTGAGGCGCCGATCAGGCCGCGAGGTCGAGGCCGCGAGGTCAGGCCGCGAGACTCAGGCCGCGAGATCGATCGCGAGCTCGGTCTCGAGCAGCTCGAGCTCGTCGCCGACGTCGTCGAGCTGCTCGATCGCCGAGTCGCCGGACACGAGCATCTGCTCCTCGCCCGCGATCCGCAGCTTGATCACGGTGGCCGAGAACGACTCG
Organism: Kofleriaceae bacterium; assembly: GCA_036403075.1. GTDB lineage: Bacteria > Myxococcota_A > Polyangia > Haliangiales > Haliangiaceae > JABFXX01. The sequence continues at coordinate 40,995 of DASWRS010000545.1, read as the reverse complement.
AGGGCGGCACGGACCAGCTCGAGCCGCGCCTGGATCCGGTCGCGCATGCCCGCGATCTGGTCGTGGGTCTCGAGCTGCCGCGCCCGCGCCGCCGCCGCGCGAACCAGCGCGTCGATGACCTCGGTATCGCCGCTGGCCTCGCTCCGGCTCTGCACCCGCGCGAGCTCCGCCTGGGTCTGCGTGCGATCGTGGGTGTCGAGGTAGCGCTGCAGCGGGTTGGTGAGCATCGCCAGCCGGCTCGACTGCTTCACCACCGCGTCGCAACGCGACAGCATCGCCGACAGCGAGGCGTGCAGCCGCGCCGCCTCGGCGAAGCTGCGCCGGATCTCGGCGTGTGCCGCCAGGATGGCGCGGTACGTGTCGCGGGTCTCGCCCCCGACGATCACCTCGGGCGCCCGGGCGGCGGCGACGTCCTCGTCGCGCCGGTGGCGCGCCGTGAGCGCCGACTCGAGCACGATCGTCGACATGCCCGAGATCGCCAGGATGCACATCGACAGCAGCGGCATCCCGGCCAGGAACAGCGCGATCGACAGCACGCTGGTCAACCCGAAGCCGCACATCACCGCGGCGTTGGGTGTCGGGTCGATACGAGCCGGCGACATCGCGGCGGTCGACATCGTCACGAGGGCAACGGGCGGTTCGTACACGCTCGACGTTCTTGCACGGGTCGAGCCACGGATTCCGCGGCTGGAACACCCGCAAGTTCCACGTACTACGCCGTTCCCGGCCGCGCGCGAACCGAGCGATCCCCGCGTGATCTGTCCGGTGGACGCCCCGCGCACCAGGGTACGCCGGCGGCCCCAGGGGTTCGGATGACCACCGATTCGCGCGGGTTCGGCCGACCGGCAGGACTGTCGCCATCGGCTGTCGCCATCTGCTGCGGTTGATCCTGTACGCCACGATGCAGCTCAGGCCTCGTCTGAGGGCCAGGGCCGGCGATGTCCGGAACCAGGGGTTGGGTGCGCACCTGGCCACATCCGGGATTGCTCGTCCGGATTCATCGGCGAGCTACCTCACGATTGCTAGGTAAATCCCACTGCATTGCACCGGTTTTTTGACAACCGGGCGGAATTCGCCCTCGGGGATCCGTCCTTCGCGACAAACCCCGCAATCGCACAGTCCGTCTCGCTCACGGCGATAGCGAGTCTGACGCCGGACGTGCAATAACAGTCGGCGGCAAGCGTTCATGGCGCACCTGTTGCTCATCGACGATGACGCAGTCTTCGTGCCGCAGCAGGTACGGCAGGCATTCCCTGCGCCCACGTACCGCGTTGTGGTCGCGCAGAACGGCAACCATGGCGTCGAGCTGGTCCGGCGCGCGCCGCCGGACGTGGTGCTGCTGGACCTGCACCTGGCGGATCGCCCCGGGCTCGACGTCTATCGCAGCATCCGCGCGATCGATGCCCGGATCCCGGTGATCTTCATCGCGACCGCCAAGACCGCGGACGCGGCGATCGAGACCGTGAAGCACGGCGCGTTCGACTACCTGCACAAGCCGCTCGACCTCGGGCAGCTGCAGCGCGTGGTCACCGATGCGCTCGAGGTCGCCCGGATGCGGCTCCCGGTCCGGCTCGCCGAGGCGCCGTCGTTCCCCGAGGCCGACGGCGCGATGCTCGGTGCGTCGCCGAAGATGCTCGATATCTACAAGGCGATCGGCCGGGTCGCGGCGCAGGACGTCACCGTGCTGATCACCGGCGAGAGCGGCACCGGCAAGGAGCTGGTCGCGCGCGCGATCTACCAGCACAGCTCGCGCTCGACCGCGCCGTTCCTCGCGCTCAACTGCGCCGCGATCCCCGAGAACCTGCTCGAGAGCGAGCTGTTCGGTCACGAGCGCGGAGCGTTCACCGGCGCCGACCGGCGGCGGATCGGCAAGTTCGAGCAGTGCAACGGCGGCACCGTCCTGCTCGACGAGATCGGCGACATGCCGCTCGCGCTGCAGGCCAAGATCCTGCGCCTGCTCCAGGACCAGACCTTCGAGCGACTGGGCGGCAACGAGACGATCCGGACCGACGTCCGGCTGATCGCGTCGACCCATCGCGACCTGCGGGTCCGCGCGGCCGAGGACAAGTTCCGGCCGGATCTGTACTACCGGCTCGGCGTGTTCACGATCCACCTGCCGCCGCTGCGCGACCGCCTCGAAGATCTGCCGATCCTGGTGCAGCATTACCTCAGGCGCTTCAGCAGCGAGCTCGGCCGCGAGGTCCGCGAGATCGCTCCCGAGGCGCTCGCACGGCTCCATGCCTACAGCTGGCCCGGCAACATCCGCGAGCTCCAGAGCGTGCTGCGCCAGGCGCTTTTGCGCGCCAGCGGCGGCGTGTTACTCCCGGCGTTCCTTCCGGAGCTGTCGAGCGTCTCCCTCCCCGTGCGCCCGAGCACACCCGCCGAGCACGCCTTCGACCTCGAGCGCTTCGTTCGCCTGCGACTCGCGCCAGGCACGCACGATCTCTCGGCGGAGACCCACCGCGAAGTGGATCGATTGTTGATGACGTTGGCCCTCGAGTACACGCATGGCAACCACCGCGATGCCTCGAAGCTCCTCGGAATTTCGAGGCAGACCATGCGAGTAAAACTCCGTGCGCTGGGCCTACACGTGGCCCATTCAGTCGAACCCGACGACGACGACGGGGCCTGATTCGCTCACGATTGAGCACAGTGGCCAATTTGTGGTCACGACGTGGTCAATGGATCGTCCATTCCGACCAGGAAATGCCACGCTAGCGATGGCATACAGTCTGCTGCTCGGCAGGCATGCCCGCAGTTCATTCGCATACCGCACCGATCCGCGACGAACGTAGCCTCGGCCCGACGGAGGACCTCGACCGTGAACCAGACGGTGTTCCCCATGACGTAGTTGGACTGTCTGCGTTGTTCTCGTTCCTGCTTGCGGCGCTCGTCCTCGGGATGTGGTTGTCGGGAAGTACGACCGGTCGGGTCGCGGCGATCGCGCTGCTGGTGTTCGGCGTGCCGCTGCTGGTCTCGGGGCTTCGCGAGCGTGCCGACCGCGACCGCGATCGCCATCATCCGTCGAGGTAACGCGGTGACGCCGGCCGGCGTCTAGCGCCTCAGATTTCCGTCGGTGGCCTCGGTCGCCGATCACATTGATGAGTTTCGGTGAATCGGCTCGCATTTACCGCGGGCCTGAGCCGAGCTGCACCCGCGGCCCCGGCGCGCCCGGACGCACGCGATGCACCGTGATGCAACGGTCCGTTGCAAACAGCCGGTGCTGAGGCGGTCGCGGTGGACCGTACGATTCGGCGACCTCGTGAATAGATCGTGAACTGCGATTCCCGTGTGTATTGCCGCTTATGATCAAATTCACGCCAGAGCGGTAGATAGATAGCCAGTCGAACTGGCAATTGTGTCTGGCTCGTGTCGAACCCGTGTCTCCGGATCGACCGGCAGGTTCACGAATGCGCGACCTTGGTACCCGGGATCGGGGCCTGGATCGGCAGGACATCCGACGGCGTGGAGCGCGGACCGAGCAGCTCGTCGAGCCGGTCGCGCTCGAGGGTCTCGTGCTCGAGCAGCGCCGCCGCCAGCCGGTCGATCCTGGCCCGGTGGGCGGTGATGAGCGAGATCGCCTGGGCCAGCGCCCGGCCGAGCAGCGCGCGCGCCTCGCTCTCGATCGCGTGCACGGTCGCATCGCTCGTGCCGCTCTCGGTCGCGATCCGCTGGCCGAGGAACGCGTGCTCCTCGTGGATGTCGTAGTGCACCGGCCCGAGCGTCTCGCTCATCCCGTAGTGCGCGACCATCTTCGACGCCAGGCGCGTCGCCTCGCCGAGGTCGTGCTCCGCGCCGGTCGAGATCTCGCCGAGCACGACCTGCTCGGCCGCATAGCCGCCGAGCAGGACCAGCACGCGGGCGTCGAGCTCGGCGCGGGTATGGAGGTGGCGATCCTCGGGCGCGACCTGCTGGGTGGCGCCGAGCGCCATGCCGCGCGGCAGGATCGACATGCGGTTCAGCGGCTCGGCCTCCGGCGTGGCCCACGCCAGCACGGCGTGGCCCGACTCGTGGACCGCGACCCGCTTCTTCTCGATCGGGCGTAGCTTGGCCTCGCGCGGATCGCCGAGCACGAGCTTGTCGTACGCGGTCGAGAAGTCGTCTCGCGCGACGCGATCGGCGCGGCGGCGGGTCGCGTTCAGCGCGGCCTCATTGGCCAGGTTCGCCAGGTCGGCGCCCGAGAACCCCGGCGTGGTCGCCGCGATCTGCGCGAGGTCGACATCGGCGGCGAGCGGCTTGTCGCGGGTGTGAACGGCGAGGATCGCCTGGCGCGCCTGGGCCGCCGGCAGATCGACCACGACGCGGCGATCGAACCGCCCCGGCCGCAGCAGCGCGGCGTCGAGCACGTCGGGCCGGTTGGTCGCGGCGAGCACCACGACCTGATCGCCGCGCTCGAACCCGTCCATCTCGGACAGCAGCTGGTTCAGGGTCTGCTCGCGCTCGTCGTGGCCGCCGCCGAGCCCCGTGCCGCGCGCCCGGCCGACGCCGTCGAGCTCGTCGATGAACACGATCGACGGCGCGGTCTTCTTGGCCTCGGTGAACAGCTCGCGGACCCGCGCCGCGCCGACGCCGACGAACATCTCGACGAACTCCGATGCGGAGATCGAGTAGAACGGCGCGTCGGCCTCGCCGGCGACCGCGCGCGCGATCAGGGTCTTGCCGGTGCCGGGCGGGCCGACCAGCAGCACGCCGCGCGGGATCTTGGCACCGAGGGCCTGGAACAGCTCGGGGTGCTTGAGGAACTCGACGATCTCGGACAGGTCGCGCTTGGCGCCGGTGAGCCCCGCGACGTCCTCGAACGTCACGCGCGGCGCCGCCGCCTTCTCGAACTTGCGCCCGCGCTTCAAGAACCCGCCGAGCGGGCCGCCGCCGGCGACCATCATCTGCTGCGAGCGCTTCGACAGCCACAGCCAGACCCCGATGATGACGATCCACGGCAACGCCATCATCAGGATGCGCACGAGCAGCGGCGAGTCCTCGTTCTCGACCCGGATCTTGACGCCCTTGTCGTCGAGCAGCGGCACGAGCCGCTCGTCGTGAGGCACCGCCGAGCGGAACCCGGTCACGTCGTTGCCATCGACCTTCTGGGCCTGGGTCAGCGTCCCCGACACGCTGTCGGGCCGGAGCACGACGTCCTTGACCTTGCCGTCGCGGATCCACTGCAGCACCGTCGAGTACTCGACCGACTTGTGCGAGCTCCCGCCGACGCTCGACTGCACCAGCCACAGGACCGCGAGCAGCGCCAGCAGCGCGAACCACGTCCACGACGGCCGGGACGGAGACGGACGGGACGGGGCTGGAGGCGAGTCGGCCATATCCCCGGGTGGAGCAAGCGCCGTACCGTGGAAGCTGGCGGAGTCCGGCCGGTTACGACCTCGGCCGTGCGCCGGAGCCGCAAGCGCCGCGTCCGCCGCGCACGCCGCGCGTCCCTGCACGCCGCCAAACGCTACGTCCGGCGGACGAATAGTCGGCGCGCGCGGATCGTTGCTCCGGCAATGGCGGTCCATGGTGCCCGCCGGGGTGGTGACCGATGATCGACACCCGATGTGCCCGGCGCGCGATCGGCGGGCTCCTGCTCGCGACCGGCGCCCCGCTCCCGGCCGAGCTCGCGCTCGCGAGCGAGCGGCTCGGCGCGCTGGGCTGGCCGCCGCTCGACGCCGGCGACCTGGTCCGCGAGACGCCCGAGGCACTGGCTCCCGAGGTCCCGCGCGCACTGCGCGCCGATGTCCTGCCGCTGCTGTACGAGCTCGCGGGCGACGAGCCGATCCGGCGCCGGATCGCGGACGCCTACGCCGGGCTGTGGCGCGGTGCGCCCCAGGCTCCGGCCGCGCCGCGCGCCGGATCGCCGGTGACCCGCTGGTTGATCGGTCCCTTGCCGCGCCACCAGGTGGGCGGCACTTCCGAGGAGGAACGCATGGTCGAACGAGGCACACCCTACCGCGGCGACGAGCTCGCCGCGGCCCCGCCCGCCGCGGAGCGCACGCCGCTGCGCCGCCGGGTCGAGCGCATCGCGGCCGAGTACCGCCGCGTGATCGCGGCGGTCGAGCAGGTCATCGTCGGCAAGCGCGACGTGATCGAGCGCGTGCTCACCGCGGTGGCCGCGCGCGGTCACGTCCTGCTCGTCGACGTCCCCGGCGTCGGCAAGACCCAGCTCTGCAAGGCGGTCGCCGCGGCGATCGCGACCCGGTTCGGCCGCATCCAGTTCACGCCCGACCTGCTGCCGATGGACATCACCGGCGCGAACGTGTTCGACGTCCGCGACCGGCAGTTCCACTTCCGGCCCGGCCCGGTGTTCACCCACATCCTGCTCGCCGACGAGATCAACCGCGCGACGCCCAAGACCCAGTCGGCGCTGCTCGAGGTCATGGAGGAGCGCAGCGTCACGGTCGACGGCGTGACCCACGGCGTCGACGAGCCGTTCTGCGTGCTCGCGACGATGAACCCGCTCGATCACCAGGGCACCTACGCGCTGCCCGCGGCCCAGATCGACCGCTTCATGATGATGCTCGAGATCGGCTACCCGAGCGCCGACGATGAAGTCCGGGTGCTCGACCGCCACCTCGGCTCGGAGTCACCGCTGAGCGCGCTCGAGCCGGTGATCTCGCGGGCGTCGCTCGTCGACTGGCGCGACACCGTGCCGCACATCCACGTCAGTCCGGAGATCAAGCGCACCGCGGTCGACTACATCCACGGCCTGCGGCGCACGACCGAACACGGTCCGTCGATCAGCCCGCGCGCCACGCTGGCCTGGGTCCGCGCGGCACAGGCCCGCGCGATGCTGTCGGGCCGCGAGTTCGTCACCGCCGAGGATCTGCTCCAGGTCGCGCCCGACGTGCTGCGCCACCGGATGTGGAGCGACGGCGCCACGGTGCGCGAGCGGCTGCGCGCGATCGCGATCGCGGGAGCCAGGTGACATGCCGTCGACAACCCACCGCGAGCTTCGCATCGCGACCTTGATGGCGGCGCCGGCGATCGCCGCGATCGCCTCGCTGTCGGAGCGCAACGCCCAGATCCTGCACACCACCGCCCCGGTGCTCGGCATGCTGTGGCTGTGCGCGGCGGCGGCGCTGGTCGTCCGCGCGGTGCAGGCGCGGCGGCAGTCCCCGGCCGATCTCCGGCCGCCGTGGCACCCGCTCGACGTGCTCACCGCGACCGGCACCGCGGTGCTGTGGATCAGCGCGACCGCGCTGGTCGGGTTCGCGGTCACCGGCTGGGCGAGCCTGAGCGTGCTCGGCGTGCTCGGCCTGGGCGCGGTGTTCGTCGCCGTGCTGTGGACCGCGATCGCGGCGGGCGGCGACGCATCGTGGCGCGGCGCGACGATCGCGCGGACGATCGTCCCCGAGATCTCGGTCGAGGGCGATCCGCTGCGCGAGCAGCTCCGCCTGGCCGGCATCCGGATCCCCGCCGGGATGCGGCTGTTCGCGACCGGGCGCGCGCTGCCGTTCGGCCCCGTCACGCGCTACGCGGTCGGCTCCGAGGGCTCGCGCGCCGAGCTGTGCCAGACCAGCGAGCTCGGCGCCGCGGTCCGCGGCGAGCACTGCGCGCCGCCGCTGGTGTTCTGGCTCGGCGACGTCCTCGGCCTGACCCACGCCCCGGCCGTCGAGCACGGCGAGGCGCGGTTCTCGGTGCTGCCGCGGCCCGCCGTGGTCGACGGCGCGCGCGCGGTGCTCGGCGCCGGCGGCGACGACGCTCCGTCGCGGCAGACCCAGCGGCAGCCCACCGAGGGTACGTTCCGGATCCGGGACTACGCCGCAGGCGACGACACCCGCCGGATCCACTGGGTGCGGTCGCTGCAGGCCCACCGCCTCGTCGTGCGGCTGCCCGACGAGATCCCGCAGGCCGAGCCCGCGGTGCGCCTGATCCTCGACACCGAGCTGTGGGGCGCCGAGGCGATGGCGTGCCGCGCGCCGGGCGAGCTGCTCGATGCGCTGGTCCGGGTCTGGCTCGGCGTCGCGCGGGCGCTGACCGAGACCGGCACCCGGGTCACGCTGATCGCCGCGGCCGGTCCCACCGGCGGGCCGGCCGCGGTCGACTGGCCGACCGCCCCGCACTCGTCGCGCGAGGCGCTGCGGCTCGGCGGCCGCGTCGCGTGGCAGACCACGGTGCCGCTCGGCGCGCTGATCGCGACCGACGCCGCGCCGGCGGTCCGGCAGGTCGTGGTGTCGAGCCGGCCGCGCACGCTGGTGTCGTCGCCGGAGGTCGCGTGGATCGTGGTCCCCGAGGCGGCGTGGACCTCGGCCGAGCCGGCGTTGCCGGCGCCGGCACGGATCCGGCTACCGTTCCCGTCGGGCTCGGCCGACAACCGGCTCGGCCGCCGCCGCCGCGCGCGCGAGCGCAGCCAGGAGATGCGCAACGACCGGACGATCTTCCGCCACGTGATGTCCTGCACCGACGGCACGCCGCTCGCCGGCGAGCTGCTCGCTCGACCGCGCCGCGGCCGGGTCGCGCTGGAGGTGATCCCGTGACCCAGGCCCAGCGCTCCCAGCTCGCGGCGCGGGTCGTGGGGGTCTACTGGCTGATGTTGCTCGGCGGGCTGGTGCTGTTCACGGTCGCCCGGATCGACGACACGACCGTGGTCGTGCCGCTGTGGGTCGGCGCGATCGGCGGGACGCTGCTCGGCCAGTACCTCGCGCTGCACGACCTCCGATCCTGGCTCGCGGCGGTGATCATCGCGGCGGCCGCGCTGTACTGCGAGCCGCTCCTGCCGCTGGGCAACGCCACCGCCCAGCTGTGGCAGGCGTTCCTCCCGGCCGCGCTGTGTGGCTTCTGGAGCCTGGGCGATCGCGCGGGCCTGGCCGCGACGTGGTTCCCCGCGGTGCTCTGGATGCTGGCGATCCTCGACGGCAACGACGCGCGGCTGGCGCCCGACGGCCCGGCCGCGGTGCTGCTCGGCGGATTCGCGGTGCTGTTCGTCTGGTTCCTCCACGCCCGCGAGTCGCGGCGGATCGGCCTGTGGCGCAGCGTCGCCGCCGAGCCGCTGGCGCCGGCCCAGCCGATCGAGGTCCTGCGCGAGCCGCCCGGCCGCCAGCTCGCCCGCGTCGCCTGGGGCGTCTCGACCGGCGCGATCACCGTCGCGATCACCGTCTGGCTCGTCCCGCCGCTGTGGCAGACCGAGGAGCTCGTCGGACCGGCCGTCCAGATCGACGGCGCACCGGCCGGCTGCGTGCCGTGCTGCCCGCTGCACCCCACGGCCCGTACCCAGACCGCGCGGATCAAGGAGTACCTGGGCCTCGGCCTGGGCCACGACGCGCACCCGACCGCGCCGCTCGACGAGCTCGCGTGCCGCGCGTGCGACGGCGCGGCCGCCGTGATCACCGTGCCCGGCATCGCCGCGGACGGCGAGCCGGCGATCGCGGTCGCGTCCGCCGCCGGCACCGGCGATGTCGCCTCGCCCGGCGCCCGCGATCTCGCGCGGACCGACCGCGGGTCCTCGATCGGGACCCCACTCGCCGAGCCCGATGCCGTCGCGCCGGCGACCGCCGCGTGGACCGACCCGGGCTCGCTGGACCTGGCCGGCGGATCGCCCGCGCCGCCGGCCGTGCCGGGATCGCTGTCGTGGACCGATCCGGGTGCGCCGATCGAGACCACCGCGTCCGATCTGCCGCCGATCTCCGCCGCGCCCGAGCCGCCGTTGCCACCACAGATCGCGCCGCCGCGTCCGCCCGCGCCGCCGCCGTCAACGACGACCGCCGCGCCCGCGCCGATCTCGCCGCCGGCGGCAGCGCCACAGCCGCCGCAGCCGCCGTCACGGGGTGGCACCGGCCCGCCGGGCGCACCGCACCGCACCGCAACTGACACTCTCGGCACCTCCGTCCTGCGCTGGCTGGCGCTGATCCTCGGTGGCGCGGTGGTGCTCCACGGCGTGCGGCTCGCGCTGCGTCCGCTGCGCCGCCTGGTCCACCTGCGCCACCTGCGCCGGCCGTTCTGGAGCGAGACCCTCGATCAGCGCGTGTCGAACGCGTGGCAGCTCGCGCTGATCGGCCTGCGCGACGCGGGCTGGCGCCCCGGCGCGACCGAAGCGCCAGCCCAGCTCGCGCGCCGCGCCGGCGTCGTCGGCCTCGATCGCTGCGCCGCGATCCTCGAGCGCGCGCGCCACGGCGTCGGCCTCGATGCCGGCGACCTCGCCGACATGCAGGCCTCGGCCGATCTCGCGTACGGCGCGGCGCGCACCGGCGCCGGCCGCTTCGCCCGCGCCGTCGGCTGGCTGCGCTGGCCGCTGACCTGACCGTCACCGACCCTCAGGCGACGCGGTCGAGCGCGACCTGGCCCGGCAGCGCGACCTCGAGCAGCTCGAGATCCGGCGACGCGTCGCTCCAGGTGAACGGCCGGCCGGCGGGGATGGCGAAGGCGTCGGCCGGGCCGAGGCGGTGCTCGCCGTCGAGCGTGAGCGCGCCGCGCAGGACGACGTGGAACCACAGCTCGGCGTCGTGGCGGTAGGCCGCGCGGCCCGGGTCGCGCGCGCGCAGCACGGTCACGCTGGCCAGGCCGCCCGTCGCCGCGGCGATGCCGAGCTCGCAGGCTTCGAAGCCGGCGAGGGCCGAGGGGGCGAACCGCGCCGACGCCGCCTCGAACCGCACGAAGCGCTGGCCGCCGTAGTCGCGATCGCGGTCGACGGCCGGCGTCGGCAGCGTGCGGTCGTGGTCGACGTGGGTCGCGTGCACGGCGGGCATGCCGAGCTCGATGACCTCGAGGCCCGGGGAGGCCTCGAGCACGCGGTGGCGGATCCGCGGCGGCTGCAGCACGCAGTCGCCGGCCTGCATCACGAACGGCTCGCCCTGGTCCTCGTAGACCACGCGGACCCAGCCGCGGTGGCAGTAGATGATCTGGAACTGGATGACGTGGAAGTGGACGTAGTCGGGGACCGGGCCACCGTCGGGGATCCGGATGTGCGAGGCGATATAGCGGCCGCCCTGCCGATCCGGCAGCAGGTCGCGGTACTGCATGCCGGCGCGGCCGGTGCGCCACGCCGCCGCGTCGTCCGCGCGGACCACGGCGAACGCCGGCTGCAGCGCCGGGATGGCGTCGAGATCGGGCAGGTCATCGCCGCCGGGCCCGCCGGGCGCGCCGGGCCCGCCGGTGCGGACCAGGCGGACCCGCGCGCCGGGGCCGCTGAGCGTGGCGACCGCGGGATCGTCGGCGGGGAAGATCGTGTCGAGCCGGAGCCCGAGGCGCGAGAACAGCGCGATCGCTCGATCGAGATCGGAGCAGTACAGGACCTCGTCGCTCATGCCGCGGCAGTATCGCCCAGCCGCGCGCCGCGATCACCGCAGCCGGGTGGCGTTCGGCGTCCCCGGGGCGATCGCGCCGGTCGCCCACACGCCGTCGAGCTCGTCGGGGATGCCCCAGGTCGCCGGCTGGAGCAGCGTGCCGGACCGGATCTCGGCGCCCTGGAACGTGGCCGAGGCGCGGTGCACGCAGATCCCGACGCGGACGCGCGGGTCGCGGTGGCGGCGCTGCGCCAGCTGGTCCCAGACCGCGAGCGCGGTGGCGACGGCGTGCTGGACGTCGCAGCCGTGGTGCGCGAACACCGCGCTCGAGCCCAGGTCGAGCGCGAGCGCGAAGCCGGCGCCGGCGAGCGAGCGCTCGGCGGCCGGCAGCACGGCCTCGAGATCGGTGAGCAGCGCCTCGTCGAGGCCGGTCCCGGCGTCGCGCACCGTGACCAGGATCGCGGCGGCGTCGGCGATCTCGACCGCGGCGATCGGCGCGGTGTCGCGCAGCGCGGCGCGCAACGCGGCGAGCAGCGACAGCGGATCGCTGAACCGCTCGACCGGCTCGATCGCCATCGCGCGCGCGATCACGTCGTCGATCCGCGCCGGCACCGGCGCGGCGTGCGAGACCCGCGGCCGGCGGGCGTGGAGGTGGAGGTACTGGGTCATGGTCTGCGACACGTCCTCGAACGGCATGTGCCCGGTCAGGAGGTAGAACGCCAGCGTGCCCAGCGCGTAGACGTCGGTGCGGGCGTCGACCGCGCGGCCGTGGACCTGCTCGGGCGCCATGCACGACGGCGTGCCGAGCGACTGGTGCGACGCGGTGAGCTCGACGGTCAGCGCGCCGGACAGCTTGGCGATGCCGAAGTCGAGCAGGACGACGCGGCCGCGCCGGCCGTCGGGGCCGCGGCACACCATGACATTGGACGCCTTGACGTCGCGGTGGACGACGCCGAGCTCGTGGGCCGCAGCGAGCGCGGCGCACACCGGCTCGAGCACCGCGAGCGCCTGCGGCCCCGACATCGGCCCGCCGCGCCGGATCAGCGACGCGAGGTCCTCGCCGTCGAGCAGCTCCATGCACAGGTACGGCCGGCCGTCGCCGCTGACCCCGACCGCGACCAGCTCGACGATGCTCGGGTGATGCAGCCGGCCGATCACCGTGGCCTCGCGATGGAACCGGGCGACGATCTCGGCCGAGCCGACCAGGTGGGCGTGGAGCAGCTTGAGCGCGGTGTGCTGATCGGTGGCGGCGTGGCGCGCCTCGTAGATCGTGCCGAAGCCGCCGCCGCCGAGCACGCGGACGACGATCCAGTCGTCGATCCGCTCACCGGGCCGGAGCTGGCGGGGCTCGCGCTCGCCCGGTGCATCGAGGCGCCGCGTGCGCTCGTCGACCATACCCGAGCCTACCACGCGGCCGCCGGCCCTCAGGTGTCGTCGGCGGTGATCCGGTGGCGGCGCAGCAGCTCGCGCAGGTGGTTCCGGTCCATCCGCACGGCGCGCGCCGCGCGCGACAGGTTGCCGTCGTGGCGCGCGATCAGCGCGCGCACGTAGTCGCGCTCCCAGGCGGCGACCGCGCGCTCCTTGGCGGCGCGAAACGACGTGCCGTCGGCGAACCGCTCGTCACCGGCCGACACCGGCGCATCCTCGGACAGCGACCGCCACACCGTCGGGTCGCCGAGCAGCACGGCGCGCTCGACCGCGGCGCGCAGCTCGCGCACGTTGCCCGGCCAGTCGTGCCGGGTCAGCTCGGCGAGCAGCTCGGCGGGCGGCGGGTCGCCGGCGGGGCTGAGCTGGCGATGGAAGTGGGCGACCAGCAGCGCGATGTCGTCGCGGCGCTCGCGCAGCGGCGGGATCCGCAGCCGGAAGGTGTTGAGCCGGTAGTACAGATCCGAGCGGAACCGGCCCTGGTTGATCTCGCTGCGCAGGTCGCGGTTGGTCGCGGCGATGATCCGGATATCGAGCCGCACCGGGTCGTTGCCGCCGAGCCGCTTGACCACGCGGTCCTCGAGCGCGCGCAGCAGCTTGGGCTGCATGTCGAGCGGCAGCTCGCCGATCTCGTCGAGGAACACCGTGCCGCCGCGCGCGGCCTCGAACCCGCCGACCCGCGCCGCCGCGGCGCCGGTGAACGCGCCCTTCTCGTGGCCGAACAGCTCGCTCTCGATCAGGCTCGGCGGGATCGCGCCACAGTCGAGCACGACGAACGGGCCGGCCGCGCGCGGGCTCGCCTCGTGGATCGCCTCGGCGAGCAGGCCCTTGCCGGTGCCGGTCTCGCCCTCGAGCAGGATCGTCGAGTCGGACTCGGCGATCCGGGGCAGCACCGCGAAGATCCGCCGCATCGCCGCGCTGGTGCCGAGCGCGCGGCCCCAGCGCGCATCGGCCGACAGCACCGCGCGATCCTCGCCGCCGACGACGTCGAACCGCAGCCGGCTGCGCCCGATCGCGATCACCGCGCCCGGCGCGAGGTACGCGCCCTCGACCGCGACGCCGTTGACCAGGGTGCCGTTGGTGCTGCCGAGGTCGCGGACCAGGTGGCCGCGCGGCGTCGGGGTGATCGCCACGTGGTGGCGCGACACCGCCGGATCGCTGAGGATCATCGTGTTGGCTGGCGCGGTGCCGATCGCGAGCTCGGCGCCACCGCCGTCGATCGACCGGTTGCGGTCGGGGCCGTCGATCGCGGTGAGGCGGTAGCGCGGAAACCGCAGCTCGGCGGTGCCGGCCACATCCGTGGTGGGGCCGATACCGGCGGCTTCCGGTCGATCGCTCATCCCGGTGTCTTACCGCGGCTGACACCGCGATGCGATGCGCGTCGCCGCTGGAGTCCCGCCTCGAATCGGTGCACTGTGATGCGACGTGACGCGCTGCCCACGGTGCCAGCGCCGGCTGCCGCCGAGCGGCGAGTGCCCGATCCACGGGCGCTCGACCGGGATCGTCGCGGAGGCCGCGCCTGTGCCCGAGATCACCCCGCCGCCCGGCTGGCGGATCGAGCGCCACCTGGCGACCGGCGGCACCGCCCACGTGTTCGTCGCCCGCCGCGATGACGGGGTGCCGGCGATCCTCAAGTGGGGCCGGTGGCGCGAGCGCGACATCTACCTGCGGTTCGAGCTCGAGGCCCAGGTGCTGCGCGCGATCGGCCCGGCGTGGACCGCGGCGCTGATCGACCACGGCGTGGTCGACGGCTGGCCGTACATCCTCATGGAGCTGCTCGCCGGCGAGACCCTCGCGGCATGGATGGCGCGCACGGGTGATCGCGGCGGGCTCGGCGAGATCCTCGCGCTGCTCGATCAGCTCGCCGCCGGGCTCGTCGCGATCCACGGCGCCGGCATCGTCCACCGCGATCTCAAGCCCGAGAACGTGATGATCGGGCCGCGCGGCGTGCGCCTGATCGACTTCGGGCTCGCCAAGCAGCCGGCCGTCGCCGGGTTGACCCAGATCGGCGCCGTGGTCGGCACGGTGCACTACCTCGCGCCCGAGCAGGTCCGCGGCGCGGCGGTCGATCACCGCGCCGATCTGTACTCGTTCGGCGTGGTCGGGTTCGAGATGCTGTGCGGCCGGCCGCCGTTCGTCGGCGAGCGCCGCGCGATCGAGTACCAGCACACGCTGTGCCGGCCGCCGTCGTTGCGCGAGACCCGCGCGGTGCCCGAGGAGCTCGACGCGCTGATCGCGGCGTGCCTGGCCAAGCAGCCCGAGGCCCGGCCGCAGACCGCGGCGGAGATCCGGGGCCGGATCGCACGCGCGGCGGCGGGCGCGGCGACCGCGCGCGGCGTGTCGCCCGGCGCGCTCGGCGTGCGCGGCCGGGTCGCGCTGCTGTGGACCAGCGGCTGCGATCCGATCGCCGTGGTCCGCGCGGTCGGCGACGTCAGCGGCCTGGTGATCCGGCGGCGCGGCGACGGTGTGCTCGCCGCGTTCACCGGCCTGGACCACGATACGCCGCTGTCGGCCGCGCTCGCCGCGGCCCAGTCGCTGGTCGGCGACCGTGGCCGGAGCGTGGTCCACGTCGCCACCGCGCTGCTGCGGCGCTCGGCCCAGGGCAAGGTCGCCGCGTACGGCGACGACGTCGAGCACGTCGAGCGCTGGCTGCCTCCGCCACCGTTCGCCGGCCTGGCGCCCGGGGTCCTGTTGACCGCCGCCGCCGCCGAGCTCGCGCCCGACGCGGCGCCGTCGCCCGATGCCCCCGGGTTCTTCCGGCCGGGCCGGCGCGACCGCACCGACAAGGACGACGCCTGCACTCCGATGCCGCTGGTCGGGCGCGGCCACCTGATCGAGAGCCTGGTCGCGGTCGCGACCCAGGCGATCGTCGATGCCCGGCCGGTCCACATCGCGATCGCCGGCGAGCCCGGCACCGGCAAGACCCGCGTGCTCGGCGCGATCTGCGACCAGCTCCGCGCGGCGGGGCGCGAGGTGATCGCGCTGGTCGGGCGCCGTCGGTTCCCCGGCGAGCGACCCGACGACCGCGTCGCCGAGGCGCTCGGCGGCGGCGAGCTCGCGGCGGCGATCGAGCGCAGCGCGGCGCGCGGCGCGGTGATCGCGATCGACGATGCCGGCTGGCTCGCGGCCGGCACGCTGCGCGCGATCGAGCGCGTGATCGCGCGCGACCGCGCCGCGCTGGCGATGATCACCGCGAGCGCGGCACCGATCGGCGATCGCGCGGCGAGCCACCGGGTCGACGTCGTGCTGCCGACCCTGACGTTCGAGGACGCCGAGCTCCTGATCCGCGCGCTGCTGCGCCCGGCGCGGCTGATCCCCGGCGTGCTGATCGAGCGGCTCGCGATCCGCGCCGGCGGCAACGCCGGCCTCCTGGTCGCGCTCGCCGGCGAGATCACGCGGCGCGGCGCCGTGCGCCGCCAGGTCGGCAGCGACGACTGGTACGTGGCCGCCGACGAGCTCGACACCCTGCTCGCGGCGCCGTCGCCGGTGTGGTTCGCGGCGCGCGCGCTCGAGGACCTGCCGGCCGAGCTGACCGCGCTGGTCCGGACCTGCGCGGGCCTGGGGCCGCGGTTCTCGGCCGAGGAGATCGCGGCGGTGCGCGGCGGCGGCGGCGACGCCGCCGCGGGGCTGGCGTGGCTGGTGCGCGACGCCATGCTCGACCAGGCGCAGGGCTGGTACTGGTTTCGCGACGGCGCGGTCCAGGACGCGATCCACGATCACGTGCTCGACGAGCGCGATCAGGTGCACGACCGCGCGTTCCGCTACTGGCTCGAGCGGCCCGGCGGCGATCCGATCGAGCGCCTCTCCCGGCTCGCGTTCCACGGCGTCGCCGCGCGCGAGCCGACGACGGCGCTGACCTGCTGGATCGCGCTGGCGCGCGCCGCGCGCGATCGCGGCGAGGCCGACACCGCCCGCGATCTGCTCGCTCGCGCGCGCGGCGCGCTGTCCGGAGCGGCACCTTCGACGATCCAGCTCGCGACCGCGCTCGGCGATGCGCTCGGGACACCGCTGCTCTGAATCACAGTTCTCATGTACGTCGCGGTGGGTAAATCGCAGTCCAGCGGTCTACGTCCGGCCTTATCTCGGCACATTTCATTAGTATCGTGTGCCACTCATTCTGAGATTTTTGCACACTCACCGGATCGATCTGCGGGGCTAAATTCCATTGATTACGAGGACAACGGGAATACACTGATCGTGGGATGGGACGGTTCGCTCCGGTGACGCGGGACCATCCCTTCACGAGTTCCGCTGCAGTTGTGCCGCGATCTGCTGCGGGTAACGAGGGTGCCATGTCCAATCTGCCGCAGATAGCCAAGACCCAGATCGCCAAGCTCCCCGAGGTCGTCGCGCTGGTGGTCACCGACGACGCGGGCGCGCTGCTCGAATCGAGCGGCGACATCGACGGCGAGGCGCTCGGCGCAGTGCACGTGGTCACGACCCAGGCGCTCGCGCGCTGCGGCGACGCGCTCGGCCTGGGGCCGCTCCACAGGGTCGCGGTCGCGGGGCCGCGGCGCGCGTGCCTGATCTCGGTCCACGACCGCGAGGTCCTCGGCATCTACCTCGATCCGACCAGGCCGATCGGGGTGTTCGAGAAGAAGCTCGAGCTGGCGCTGCGGCGCTGAAGGACACAGCCATGCTGGAACCGATTCTCCAGAGCCTCCGCGAGGTCGAGGGCGTGCAGGGCGCGATGGTCGTCGATCCCACGGCGGTGATCGTCGCGCACCGCGCCCACACCATCTATGACGTCACCGTGCTGCAACAGGTCGCACGCGCGGTCGTGAGCTCGATCGACTCGGTGCAGCTGATCCAGGACGACTGGGACATGCTGACCGCGCACTTCGGCGACGGCAAGCTGCTGCTGCGCAGCCTGCGGGTCTCCGGGTCGCGGCCGCGGCGCTACATCCTGGCCGTGATCGCGGACTCGACGCTCAACGTCGCATTCCTCGGCGTGGCGCTGCGCGTCGCCGCGGGCAAGCTCTTGACCGAGCTCGAGGCCGCGCCGGTCGCGTCGGCTGCCGGCTCGGCCGCCGCGTCGGGCGCGGCGGTCCCGGGTGCGATGGCGACCGGCACCGGGCGGCTCCCGCTCGCCGAGGCATCGCGGCCCGAGCTGGCCAGGACCGGGCTCAGCTGGACCGGCACCAGCACCGGGTCGGGCGTCGGCAGCTCGGACGTCGGCGTCACCGACCCGGCGAGCTCGACGTTCCTGTCGGCGTGCACCAAGGCGCTCGCCGCGAGCATCGGACCGATGGCCAAGGTGTTCGTCAAGGAGGCGGTGCGCAAGGTCTGCGGCGAGCGGCCGTTCTCGCGCAACGACGGCCCGGCGCTGCTCGCCCACCTCGCCGCCGGGATCGAAGACCGCGACGACCGCGCGACCTTCCAGCGCGCGACCCGCAGCCTCTGAGCGTTCACCTCTTCACCCGGAGTGTCGACGATGTTCGAGCTGATCAAGCGCAGACTGAGCCTCAAGGTGTCGCTGATCCTGGCGCTGATCACGATCCCGCCGATGGTCGCGGCCGCGTACTTCATCACCACGCGCGAGGCCGACCGGCTCGAGTCGCTCACGATCAGCAACGGCAAGGTCGCGGCGATGGCCGGCGCGCGGATGTACGGTGCCACGCTCGAGGCCGGGATCGACGCCGGGTTCATGACGATCGGCGACGTGCTCGATCCGGCCTACGAGGAGATCAAGGGCTTCGACTTCGGCGACAACCCGCGGTTCCACACCAAGTACGACTTCTACACCGACCGCACCGTCGTCGGGTTCCAGGACCGGCTGCTCGCGTCGTCATCCGACTTCCTCTACGCGGTCGGCGGTGACATCAACGGCTACACGCCGACCCACGACAGCAAGTTCCAGCAGCCGCTGAGCGGCGACCGCGCCAAGGACCTGTCGGGCAACCGCGGCAAGCGCAAGTTCTGGACCGCGATGCACCAGACCGCGGCGCGCAACCTCGAGCCGGTGCTGGTCCAGCCCTACCTGCGCGACACCGGCGAGTCGGCGTGGGACGTGTCGTCGCCGATCTTCGTCAAGGGCCGCCACTTCGGCGCGTTCCGGGTCGCGGTGTCGCGCGACTCGATCGCCGCGCACAGGCGCTCGCTGCTGATCCAGCTGATCGTCGTGTTCGGGTTCCTGGCGGTGGTCACGGTCGGGTTCATCTTCGTGATGCTGCGGCGCTCGATGCGGCCGCTCGAGCACCTCGCGTCGCTCGCCAACGAGATCAGCACCGGCGAGGGCCTCGATCAGCCGATCCGGGCGACCTCGTCCGACGAGATCGGCCAGATGGCCAAGTCGCTCAACCGGCTGCGCGCGAGCCTGCAGGCCGCGATGGGCCGCCTCGGCGAGTGACCCCGGCCCGCACCGCCTACCCTCTTCCGGAAGGACCCCAGCCATGATTCGGACTCTCCATCGCACGCTGATCGCCCTGGCCGTCGCCGCGCTGCCGGCGCTCCCGACCGCGGCGGTCGCGCAGGCCGCGGGTGGCACGCCGCACGCCGCCGAGGTCGCGAGCGACGGGCTCAGCCCGCAGGATCGCGACGTGCTCGCCGCGGCCGAGCAGCTCGCCGGCGAGACCTCCCAGGCGATCGAGCAATGGATCATGACCCAGGCGACCACCGAGGACCGCGTGTTCGCCCGGCTGTACTTCCCGATCCCCAGGACCGATCCGCAGAAGTACTCGACGCCCTACGACGCGCTCGCCGACCGCGACCTGGTCGGCCCCGAGGACAAGGCGCTGGCGCGCGCCACCGGGCTGCAGTACGCGATCGCGACGGACATCAACGGCTACGTCCCCGCACACAACACGCGGTTCTCCCAGCCGCTGACCGGAGTCACGGCGCAGGACTACGTCAACAACCGCACCAAGCGGATGTTCGGCGATCTCGCGAGCATCATCGCCGCGCGCAACGAGGCGCGGTTCTTGATCCAGCGGGTCAAGCTCGAGACCGGGGACATCCTGTACGACCTGTCGGTACCCGTGAACGTGCGAGGCAAGCACTGGGGTTGCGTGCGAATCGGCTATCGTCGCGCGGAGTAGGCAAAGCATGGTCGACCTGGTCTCGGAAGCGAGCACGCTCGGCGCTCTGATCGAGGACACGCGCGGCGTGATCGGCGTCGTGCTCGGCACCACCGACGGCGAGCTGCGCGCGACGATCGGCAGCATCCGCGACGGCGGCGCCAGCGCGATGGTCGCCGCCGCGGTCACCGGCGAGCTCCACAAGATCGGCGCGCTGCTCGGCCTGGGCGAGCTCGGCTCGGCGTCGCTCAAGGCCGCGACCTCGGCGCGCGTGTTCGCGCAGCAGGCCGGGGCGGTCGTGGTGATCGAGCTCGATCCCAGGCGCCCGCTCGGCGAGCTCGAGACCCGGCTGCGCACGCTGGCGTGGGCTCCCCACGACGACCTCGACGCGCCGGTGGTCAACCGCGTGGCCACCAAGCCGGAGCCGCCGCGGGTGACCAGCGCGGCGCGACCGCCGGCGCCGCCGATACCGCCGATACCGCCGCCGCCGGCCCCGACGCCACCCCCGCCGCCGCGGACGCCCGCGCCGGCGCTGTCCGCGCGATCGAGCCCGCCGGTCGGCTTCCCGCCGCCGCCGCCGCGGACGCCGACGCCACCGCCGATCGGCTTCCCGGCGCCGGTCAAGTCGGTCGGCAGCGGCCCGGTGTTCAGCGGCGATCTCGAGGAGTTCAGCCTGCCCGATCTGCTCGAGTTCCTGCGCAACAGCCACCGCACCGGGCTCTTGACCTGCACCACCGACGTCGGCGCCGGCACGGTCCAGCTGTCGCGCGGCATGATCATCAGCGCCGATTCGCCCAACGCGCTCGATCTTCGCGAGCACTTCCTGACCCGCCCCGAGCTCGGCCCCGATCAGCGCCGCCTGCTCGCCGCCCTGCCGCTCGAGTGCTTCGACGCGAACGCGATCGTCGACGAGCTCGCGTCGCGCGACCTGGCATCGCGCGACGAGCTCGAGCGCGCGCGCGTCGCCCGGATCTACAGCGCGTTCCGCGAGATGATGGCCTGGACCTCCGGCCGGTTCTCGTTCGATCCGGCGGTCCCGGTGGTGTCCAACCCGGCGCACGGGCTCAGCGCGCAGAGCATCCTGATGCAGATCTGCCAGGAGCAAGACGAGCAAGACCGGTGAGCGACGCGCTCGACCTCGCCGGCGCCAAGCTGGGCAACTACCGGCTGCTGCGCATGCTCGGGCGAGGCAACATGGGCGTGGTCTACCTCGCGACCGACGAGGCGCTGCTGCGCGCCACCGCGGTCAAGGTGCTGACGTGGTCGCCCGCCGAGCACGATCCGGAGGCCTGGTTCCTCGCCGAGGCGCGCAACGTCGCCCGGCTCAATCACCCGTCGGTCGTGCAGATCTACAGCGTCGCGCGCCACGGCCCGCACCGCTACATCGCGATGGAGTACGTCGAGGGCGTGTCGGCCGACGTGATGGTCGCGCGCAAGGGGCCGCTGTCGGCCGAGCGCGCCACCGAGGTGATCCTCCAGCTCGCCGCCGCGCTCGAGCTCGCCCACGCCTCGGGGATCATCCACCGCGACGTCAAACCGGGCAACATCCTGATCAAGGGCGACGGCACCGCCAAGCTCGGCGACTTCGGGATGGCGGTATCGGCGACCGGGGTCCCGCGCAACGAGATCCGCGCCGGCACGCCGCACTACTTCGCGCCCGAGATCTGGCGCGGCGAGCCCGCGACGATCGCGACCGACATCTACGCGCTCGGCGCGACCTACTACTACCTCTTGACCGGCCGGCCGCCGCTCGACGGCTCGACGATCGCCGGGCTCAGCGTCGCGCACCAGCGCCAGGAGATCGTGACGCCGCCCGAGCTCGCCGCGGACGTCGCCGCCGCGTGCATGCGCGTGGTCCGGCGCTGCATGGCCAAGTCGTCGACCGAGCGCTTCGAGTCGGCTCGCGCGGTCGCCTGGGAGGCGCGCGGCGTCCTGCGCGAGCTCGAGTCGCCGGGGCAGATCGCGCCCGGCGAGCCGCCGCGGCGGCGGCCCGACACGATCCCGCCGGCGCTGCGCGAGCCCGATCCCGCGTGGCAGGCGCGCGGCTTCCGGTTCGAGCCGTTCAGCCACCTCGATCCGAGCGACCCGCCGTACCGCGGCGCACCGTTCGACGGCCTGCGCGGCGAGATCGCCGCCCGGGTCGCCGCGTCGGGCTCGACCGTGATCATCGCGGGTGCGCCGGGCAGCGGCCGCTCCGTGCTCGCCCGATCGGTGCTTGCCGGCAACGCCGGCCGCGGCGCCTACATCGACATCGGGCACGCCTCGCGCCCCGGCAGCGTGATCCAGCGGGTCGCCCGCGCGTTCGGCGCGGTGGCCAGCGCCACGACCAGCGGCAGCCCCGAGCTCGAGGGCCTGCTCGAGACCCTCGCCACGCCTGCCGCGGCCGGCGTGCCGCTGGTCGTCGTCGACGGCGTGGTCGCGGGCACCCGCGCCGCCGCCGATGTCTCGGTGCTCGCGCGCGCCGCCCGCGGGACGCGGTACTTCAGCCTGCTGATCGTCGGTCCGGCCGAGCTGTCGACCGAGCTCGGCGGGTCGATCCCGGCGAGCTGTGTGATCACCGTGCCGGCGCTCACGCCGCCGCAGATCGGCCAGTACCTCGACAGCTGGCTGCGCGCCACCCGGGAGCCCGGTGCGCCGCCGCTGGTCGTCACGATCGACGCGGCGCTGATCGCGGCTCACCGCGCGGGCGGCAACCTCGACCAGCTCAATGCGCTGGCGCACCAGATGATCGCCGGCGGCGGTCCGGTCATCACGTCGTGGGACGCGTGGACGGCCGTCGACGACGGCCACCAGACCGCGGCGAACGCCGAGCCGGCGGTGCGTCCTGCCGTGTGGCCGACGCCCGACGTGCTGCGGCTGATCAACCGCTGCCGCGTCGCCGCCGGGCTGGCCGAACGCGGCCTGCCCGACTAGCGCGCGCTACTCGTACCGCTTACAGCGAGAAGATGAAGGCCAGCACGTTCTGCTGGTTCGCCGCGCTGAGCGCGTTGAAGTTGGTCCGCGCGGTCGAGCCCTGGTTGCCGTGGCGGGCGATCGCGTCGGTGACCCGGACGCTCGCGCCGTCGTGCATGAACCGGGTGCGCGAGCCGATGCCCCACAGCGGAGCCGTGCGGACCTGGTTGCGCGTGCCCTGGCCACCGTTCTGCACGATGCCGTCGCCCGTGCCGATGTCGTGGAGCAGGAAGTCGCCGAACGGATGGATGTTCTTGTCACCGAGCGACGTCGGGACGGTGAACGCACCGGCGTTGATCACCGTGCCGGCCGGGGCCGTGGTGATGGTGGCGACGTGGCAGACCGCGCAGCCGATCTGGGTGAACGTGGTCTGACCGGCGGTCACGGCCGCGTTGATCGCGCCACGCGGCGGCGCCTTGAGCGAGCGCATGAACAGCGTGAAGGTGTCGATGTCGTTCGCATCGTCCTCGCCGACGCCGGCCGGGTCGGGCTTGCCGTCGAACGCGCCACCCTGGACGTTGGTGCCGTTGGACGTGTTCTCGGTCTGGATCAGGCGGCTGGTGACGCCCATCTCGTTGACGTAGGCGTCCGCGGCGAACGACAGCAGGCTGGAGTTCTGGTTCTTCCAGCCGAAGCGGCCGACGCGGACCGCGCCGCCGGACTCGAGCACCGGCACCTGGATCACCGTGCCGCGCTGCGCGGCCGGCTGGTTGGCGGCGATCGCCGCGATCGTGTTGCTGTCGATCGACTCGACGAAGCCGTCGCCCGCGATGCTGAGGGTCAGCCGGAGCGTCGACACCTCGTTGCCGGACAGGATGTGCTCCTGGATCGACCGGTCGGTCGCGCGATCCTGGATCAGCGAGCCGCCCGGGTGATCGACGAAGCTGGTGCCGTTGAAGTGACCTGCGCGGAGCTCGGTGATCTGGCTGCCGGCGCCCTTGGCGGCGAACGGGCTCTGGTGGCAGCTGACGCAGGACGTGTTGTTGAACGTCGGACCGACACCGTCGGAGAGCTGCTCGACCTCCGAGAAGGTGTCGGCCGCCGCGTCCATGGCGGCCTGGGTCGAGAACCCGTTGGTCAGGCCGTCGAAGCCGGTCGGCGCTTCGGTCACCGCGTTGGTATGGACGCCGGTGCCTTCTTCACCGGTCGCCACACTCACGGCGGGATCGGCGGAGGGGTCGAGGTTGCTGTCGTCGTGCGACGACGAGCATGCGGTGAAGATCAACGATGCGGGTAGCAGTAGGGATGCCGTTACGAGCGCTTTCATGAGCCTGTTCTCCTGGGTTCTGACGAAGTGAGCGTTGGGCGGTTGAACCCACCCACGGGACACATTTGATGGGTGGCCGAAGCCGTGCTTGTCGAGGGAGCCCTTTCCTTGGTTCCGGACCAAAACAACATCTCGCCGCGGCGCCCTCTCACACCCGACTGCGCGGTGGACCTTACGTAACCGCGCAAGTCATTGTCAATCAGAAGATGATCTGCAGTGAGCACTCCTGACTAACGCTTGATGATTCGCCGGCTCATCGCAGTCTCACTCCCGGGAGCTGTGATCAGCAGCTCCATACGTGCTCGCCGGACCTACTGGTCGCATGCAGCGAGATTTCTCCGGCGATTACATGCGGTTATCGAACGATCCATATTTCCGGCCGCGGCTTCGTGCAGCGCTGCTTGGCGCCGCGTGCTCGGGACCATCTCAGTTTTTCGTGCTTCACTACTCAATATCAATTTCGCAATCTCAGTTTTCCGATTGCGCCTGCCGTATCAAACATCTGAGTCAATACAACCCACGCGTCCGGGATGGGATTGATTGTTGCGGTCGGCGGCGGCGGGGGGATCTCGCCGATTCCGTATTCAGATCTCACCAACGAGTGAGCGGCCGAGTTTGCACGCGACTCTAACATGCGCCTCCGAGCAAACTGTACGTTTTTTTTTCGCGGTCTCGACGGTGCGGCGGCGCGCTTCGGCGCTCGGTGCGCCCGACCCTACGGCCGGTAGCGCACCTCCCGGACACCGCATCACCGAGCTCGCGGGCGTCCGATCCGGGCTCGTCATGCACTGCAAGATACGTCTGTTTCCCAACGTTCATAATTCGGTGCGAGCCGGGATCACACCCGCGATTCGAGCGCCGCAAGCGAGCGATCGCGGATCGAACCGGCGAGCGGCGTCGATGAATCGGAGGAGCTTCAAACCACCCTGTCACGTGTCACGGCGCGCAGCGCGATCTGTACCGTTCACGATACACAGGTGCGCGCGACATCGTCAATCATGACTTCATCTACAGCCGACAATTACCGCTGTGCCGGATGACGGACGGCCGCCACGCCACCTACTGGTCATACCTGCGGTATCTCGGATACAAGTAGCTGGAATCATTGATTTCAAGCAATGTCCCAAGTGTGCCTGTCCTCAGTTTTCCATCGCATCTGGGAAAACCGCAGTCGCGGCTATATCAGTTTTCTGTTTTCGCACTGTGTTACGGATCCGGGATAGCTGCGGCCGACGTTGTCGACGCAGCACGAGGAGCCGGGCACAGCGCAGGATCTGCGCAGGGTCTCGAACGGACGCGAACCGGGCCGTCGGCCGGTCAGGCCAGTCAGGCCGGTCAGGCGGTCAGGCCGGTCAGGCGTCCAGCACGATGTCGCCCACGGCGCGGGCCTGGCAGGCAAGGATCAGGCGCTTCGCGCGGTCCGCCGGCGTGAGCGCGTCCTGCACGGCCATGGTGACCGTGCCCGAGACCAGACGGGTCTTGCACTGGCCACAGATTCCCGAGCGGCACTCGAAGGCGATCGCCACGCCGGCGTCCTCCGCGGCCTCGAGGACTGTCAACTCCGTTGCCAGCTCGGCTGTCTTGCCGGTGCGCTGGAACCGTATGCTGGCCGGCGCCGTCGGATCACCGGCGGGAGGATCGGCGGCCGCGGCGCCGGCGGTCGGAGGATCGGCGGCCGCGGCGCCCGCGGCCGCGGCGTCGCCTGCCGCCGGCGAGACGAACGCCTCCTGCAGGATCTCGGCGTCGGGCACGCCGAGCTCGTCGACCAGCAGGCGCCGCATCGCGGTCATCATCGCGTCCGGACCACACACGAGGATCGGCCCACGTTTCAGCCCTGGAACGAAGCGCTCGATCATCGCGCGAGAGATCTGGCCGCGCGCGCCGTCCCACGGACCATCAAGCTCTCCTGTCACGGTCACCTGGACATGGAGGTTCGGGAACCGCGCCTGGAGATAGTCGAGCTCGTCGCGGAACGCGAGATCGCGCAATGTGCGTACCGAAAACAGCAAGTAGATGTCGCCCGGCCAGCATCGGTCAGTCAGGCTCCGCACCGTCGACATCATCGGCGTGATTCCAACGCCGCCGGCGATCAACACGCAGTGTCCCGACTGGTCGGGCGCGAACACGAAGCGGCCGGCCGGCGCCGAGACCCGGAGCAGGTCGCCTTCGCGCACCGCGTCGTGCAGGTGGCGCGACGCGTGTCCCTCGGGCGCTCGCTTGACCGAGATCTCGCAATGGTTGCGGCGGGTCGGTGACGACGCGATGGTGTACGACCGGTTCACGCGCTTGCCGTCGATCACGAGCGCGAGGTTGAGGTACTGGCCGGCGACGTGGTCGAACGGCAGCGGTCCGCCATCGGCCGCGGTCAAACGGAACGTCTTGATGTCGTGGGTCTCGTCGAAGATCCGCGCGACCTTGAGCTCGCCGGACCACAACCGGCGGCTGCGCGGTGCCGCCAGCGCACGGGACTGAGCAAGCCGGGCGCGCGCGGTGCGGACCTCGGCCCGCAGGTCGCGGTCCCGCTGGACGAGGCGATACGCCAGCAGCGCGCCGACGGCGACGGCGAACCCGAACGGCTGGCGGACGTCGGACTTGACCAGCAGGTAGTAGTGCACCACGCCGCAGATCGCGATCGGATAGGCCAGGCGATGAAGCCGCTTCCAGCGAGCAGCGCCGAGCCGCCGCACCATCCCGTCCGTCGAGGTCGCCGCGAGCGGGATCATCAGCACCAGCGCCGCGGTGCCGAACCACAGGTAGACCCGCGACCCGATCTCCTCGAGCGTGCTCGCGAGGCTGCCGTCGCGGTCGAGCAGCCAGAATATCGTGAAATGAGTTACCAGATAACTGAACCCTAATACGCCCAGGTTGCGACGAATCGCAATCAGCGTATTCCAACCGGTCAGTCGGCGAAGCGGTGTGACCAGCAGTGACAGCACCAGCAGCACCAGGCCGGCCATGCCGGTGGTGCGGAGGGCGAAGTTCACCTCGTTGGCGCCGAGCTGGTGGTGGGCGGCATCCCACATCAGCA
This sequence comes from Kofleriaceae bacterium, assembly GCA_036403075.1. Lineage (GTDB taxonomy): Bacteria > Myxococcota_A > Polyangia > Haliangiales > Haliangiaceae > JABFXX01. The sequence goes on along the minus strand of DASWRS010000545.1, from coordinate 14,100 downwards.
AGGCTGCTGGAATCAGGCCGTTTATCACCACCAGCCGCTTCGCGAACCGCGCCTCGATCAGCCGGCTCGGCCGCCCGGTGCCGCCGACGTCGTCACGGGCTTCCTCAATAGTGGGCATGGAGGTCCATCCCGGCGTACAGCCCCGCGACCTGGTCGGCGTACCCGTTGAACATCAGGGTCTTGCGACGCCCGGACTCACCGATCCGCTGCTCGGTCGCCTGACTCCAGCGCGGATGATCGTGCTGTGGATTAACATTCGCGAAGAAGCCGTACTCCCTGGGTGCATAGCGATTCCAGGTCGAGGGCGGCTGCTCCTCTGTCAACGTAATCTTAATGATCGACTTGATGCCCTTGAATCCGTATTTCCACGGCGTCACCAGGCGGACCGGCGCGCCGTCCTGCGGCGGCAGCTCCTGGCCGTACAGCCCGGTCGCGAGCAGCGCGAGCGGGTGCATCGCCTCGTCGAGCCGCAGGCCCTCGACGTACGGCCAGGCGAGCACGTCGGTGCGCTGGTTCGGCATGCGCACGGGATCGTGGAGGGTCTGGAACGCGACGTACTTCGCCGAGCCCATCGGCTCGACCCGCGCGAGCAGCCGGGACAGCGAGAACCCGGCCCACGGGATCACCATCGACCAGGCCTCGACGCAGCGCATGCGGTAGATCCGCTCCTCGGGCGGACTGATCGCGCGCAGCTCGGCGAGATCGAACACGTGCGGCTTGTGGACCAGGCCTTCGACGGTGAGCTGCCAGCCGGCGGTCGAGAACCCGGCGGCGGCGCTCGCGACGCCGTCCTTGTCGGTGCTGAACTCGTAGAAGTTGTTGTAGTTGAGGATCGAGGCGCGCGGCGTCATCGGCTCGTCGACCCGGAAGCCGCTGCCGCCCTGCGGCGCCGCGACCAGGTGCTCGATCGGCGGCCGCTCGGTGGTCACCTGGTCGACCCGGTTGAGCCGGCGGTACAGCCACGCGGTCGCCGCCGCGCTCGCCGCGACGATGCCGCCGCGCATGACCGTGCGCCGGTTCAGGTACAGCTCGCGGGGGGTGATCTCGCGCTCGAGGCGCTTGTCGTCGGACGTCATGCAGGTCTCCCCGGCTGGGTACGCGGTGGCGCCGCGCGAGTTACGGGCGTGCGCACCACCTTGACCGGGCGCACCAGCCGCCGAGCTTGCCAGAACCCGGGCCTGCGCGGCCACCGCCTCATGTCGCGGGGCGGTCGGCGCCGAGCGCGACGGCCCCGGCCAGCGCGCGGCGCTGATGGGCGTTGAGCCCGATCCGCGGGCGGCGAGCGCGCAGCCTGCGCTCGACGTCGTCGAGCGTGGCGTCGCCGCGGCGCACCAGCACGGCGGCCGCGACCGTCGCCGAGCGCCCGTGACCGAACGCGCAGTGGATGAACGCCGGGCCCCCCGCGGCGAGCACGGCATCGACCGCGCGCGCGATCTCGGCCGGCTCCGGGGACATCGCGTCGAGCGTCGGGATCGCGAGATAGCCGCGGCCGCGCGCGACCCCGGGCGCCTCGGGCATCTCGGCGCACAGATCGACGACGATCGCGATCCCGGGCGGCAGCTCGTGCAGCCGCGGCCGGCGCCCGACCCAGACGCCGGCGGCGACCTCGTCCGCGACCGACTCGCCGGTCACCGAGCGCGCCAGCTCGTGCAGCAGGCGCATGTAGCCGAGCAGCGGGCCCCACACGAGCCAGGCCCACCACGCGAGCGTGCCGTCGGTGCGCTTGCCGAGCGCGCGCGGCGCATCGGCGAGGTACACGATCGCGACCGCGACCAGCACCGCCGCCGGCCACAGCAGGATCCACAGCCGCGTCCAGATCGCCAGCGCGACCAACGCCGCCGCGATCAGCGGGAGGACACGGCTCGCCATCGCAGGACGCTAGCCGAGCTCCGGCGACCCGAGCCACCCCGCGCGCGCGTGCATCACGAACCCTGGCTTCCTGGCGATCATCAACGCTCCGTGGGGATGTCGTCGTTTTCCGACCGGGCGCGCGGGACCGGCCTGGGTCTCGATCGGACCGGGGGCGGCGGCGCCGCCGCGGTCCAGCGCGCCCCGCGCACCAGCTCGGTGACGTCGCGCCCGAGCTGCCACGAGCCGATGTCGTCCGGCGTGCCCGGGGCTCCATCCGGACCGGCGGACACCGCACCGGCGACCTGGTTGGCCGGCTGGTCGGTGCACGTGATCTCGAGCGGGTGGCCCCATGGGTCCAGCACCGGGCCGAGCGTCGCCGCGTTCGGGCACGGCGCACCGGCGTGGCCGCGCGACCACGCGACGAAGCCGCCGAGCAGCGCCTTCATCTGCTTCGCGAGCTCGGCGTTGGGATCGGGCGGCGGCGGCGGCGGCGGCTCGGGAGGCGGCGATGTCGGCCGGGCCGGCGGCGGCGTCGTCGTCGCCGTCGCCTGGGCAGCGGCGCTGGATCCCGCAGCGCCGGCAGATCCGGCGTCCCCCGCCCCGGAACGGCGCGCCGCGATCACAGCGACGATCCCGGCGACGATGACCAGCGCGCCGATCGCCGCGAACGCCGCGCCGCGCGACCACCGCGCCGTCCCCGGATGGGTCGCACCGTTGGCCGCCGACAGCGTGGTCTGCGCGACGACGCCGCGCGGCGGGTGCGAGGCACCGGGGCCGGTGGCCTGCCAGCCCGGGTGCGACGCGGACGCCAGCAGCTCGCCGGCGGCCGCGGCGAGCTCGGTGCCCGACGCGTAGCGCTCGGCCGGGTCCTTGGCGAGGCAGCGCAGCACCAGCGCGTCGATCGCGGGCGGGATGCCGAACACCCGGCTCGACGGCGCCGGCGGCGGCTCGCGCAGGTGCATCGCGATCACCTCGCCGGAGCCCTGGGCGTCGAACGGCGGCCCGCCGGTGATCAGCGCGAACAGCATGCAGCCGAGCGAGTAGACGTCCGAGCGCTGGTCGACATGGCCCGCGCCACGGCACTGCTCGGGCGACATGTACCCGGGCGTGCCCATCACGGTCGAGGTGTTGGTCTTGACGTTCGCCTCGCCCGCCAGCTTGGCGATCCCGAAGTCGAGGATCTTGGCGCGTTCGCCGCCGACCACCTCGGGATCGCGGACCAGGAACACGTTCTCGGGCTTGAGATCGCGATGCACGATGCCGCGCGCGTGGGCCACGCCGAGCGTGCTCGCGGCCTGGCGGATGATCCGCAGCGCATCGCCGCTCGCCAGGTGACCCAGCCGCCGCAGCCGCTGATCGAGCGGCTCGCCCTCGAGCATCTCCATCACGATGTAGGCGGTGCCGTCGACGTGCTGGCCGAAGTCGAAGATCTGCACGATCCCCGGATCGGCGATCGCGGTCGCCGCCCGTGCCTCGTTGAAGAACCGGGTCACGATGTCCGGCCGGGCGGAGTACATCGGGTGCAGCAGCTTGATCGCCGCGCGGCGGCCCAGCATCGTGTGCTCGGCGAGCCAGACCGAGCCCATGCCGCCCTGACCGATCTGCTGCAGCACCCGGTAGGCGCCGACCTGCGTTCCCGCCTGCATCTCGCCTACTCTAAGAACAGCCGGGAAAACCGGTCAAGCGCGCGTCCCCGGCGCTGTGCAAGTTGCGTCAGCGCCCGGGCTCGCCGGGCGGGGCGGTTTCGGGCGCGGCGGGTTCGGGCGCGGCGGGCTCGCGCTCGATCGCGGGCAGGCCGTACTCGCGCGCGAGCAACTCGCGGGCGGCGGGGACCGCGAGATCATCGCCGAGGAAGTACCGGCTCGGTCCGTACGGCAGGCGCGGCACGGTGATCGCCGTGCCGGGGTGGCTGTGCACGACCCGATCGAGGCGCTCGGCGCCGAGCGGTCCGACGACGCGGTGGATCGCGACCAGCCGGATCAGGACGAAGCCCAGCGCGCCGGCGGCGAGCGCGGCGGTGACGATCGTCCAGCCGCGCCGCACCGGCGGGCCCGCGAGCCGGCCGAGCAGCCAGCCGGTCAGCCCGGCCGCGATCAGCGCGATCGAGGCGAAGTACAGCCGGGGCCCGAGCTTGGGGGACGCGAGCAGGGTCAGCGTGCACACCACCCCCGCGACCGCGAGCACGGCGTGGCTGCGCTCGCCGCCGGCCGCGGGGGCCGCGCTCGCTGCCGGGCGGCGGCAAGCCAGGCCGATCGCGACCAGCGGCACGGCCGGCGCGAGCGCGAGCGCGAGCGCGCCGAGCACGCGGAGGTTGTCGACCACGCCGCGATCGACGATGCGCTGGACCACGCCGGCCTGCTGGGCGAGCGCGCCGTAGCGCAGCTGCTGCGCCGGCGCGGTCAGCAGCACCGCATAGCCGGCGACGAAGCCGACCAGCCCGGCGATCATCCAGCCGCGCAGCCCGCCGCGGCGCCACGCGACGAGCGTCGCGAGCGCGCCCATCGCCGCGAACGCGACCCCGGTGTGCTCGTTGCACAGCCCCGCCAGGACGCCGGCCACGAACACGAGCGGCGCGCGGGTGGCGCACGCCGGCCGCGGCGACGCGAGCTCGCGGCGATACGGCATCAGCCACGCCAGGCCGAGGCCGAGGCCGAACACGTAGTTCCAGGTGAACGGGCGATAGAACAGCATCGGGCCGATCTGCGGCACGCATGCGGCGAGGAGCGCGGTGATCAGGGCGGCGGCGAGCGCGTCGTCGCCGCGACGCAGGCTGGGCCAGCGGCCGAGGGTGATCGCGGTCAACAGCGCGAGCACGGCGAGCTCGACGATCGGCGTGATCGCCGGGTGGAGCGGCCCGGCCAGGTACGCCAGCAACGTCATGACCTGGCCGAGCCGCGGGTTCTCCTGCAGGTAGCACTCCTGGATGAACGTGCCGATCCCGCGGCTGCCGGTCGGGTGGTTGCGCAGCCACACCACGTGACCCCAGCCGTCGCGCATCACCGGCTCCCAGCGCGCGCACAGCACCAGGACCAGCCACAGCGGGATCACGAGCAGCGCCCACCACACCAGCGCCGGGGGACCGCGCCGGGGGGCGGGCGTCCCGGCATCGCGGCCGGCGCGCGGCGATCCGTGGGGCTCGGTCACAGCGCCCGGTCTTAACACGGCCGGTCGGGTCCCCGGCTCACCGCCGGCGCGGCTCAGGTGCCGCGCGACGGCGCCATGCCGGTCGCCGGCCGATCGAGCGCGATCCGCGCCGTGGTCGCCGTGTCGAGCTGCCGGGCGATGTCGCGGGCCGACGGCAGCTCGAGGCTCGGCACGTTCCACCGCCGGATCGTGCCGTCGGCAGACCCGGTCACCAGGTGGTCGGCGTCACGCCATGCGACGTACTGGACCGCCGCGCTGTGGCCGCGCAGCACGCGGTGCCGCTCGGTGCCGAGGTCCCACAGCCGGATCGTCTTGTCATAGCTCGCCGAGGCCAGCCGGCGGCCGTCCGGCGAGAACGCGACGTCGAGCACGAGGTCGGTGTGACCGCGCAGGATCTCGAGCACGCGGCCGGACTCGGCGCTCCACACCCGGACGCTGCGGTCGTCCAGGCCCGCGGCGACCCGGCGGCCGTCGGGCGATATCGCGATCCGGCCCGCCGTGTAGCCGCCGGTCGACAGCTCGATCACCCGGCCGCGGTCGATGATCGCCAGGCTCTTGTCGCAGCGGTGCGCGATCAGCCGATCGGTCACCGGCTCGAACCAGGCGAACGCGATGCACCAGGCGCCGCCCTTGCCCAGCCGGGTCACCTGGCCGGCCGGATCGATCAGGTACGCGACGTCGCCGGCCTGTGCCGCGATCCGGCCGTCGCGCGCGACCGCCACGCCGCGGACCGGCGTCGGGCCCTCGATCACGACCGCCCCGGCGCCGGTCGCGACGTCCCAGCGCCGCAGCGTACCGTCCGAGGACGACGAGAACACGGTCTTGCCGTCGCGGGAGAACTCGACGTGCGTGATCAGCCCGCGGTGGCCGCGCAGCACGATCGCCGGCCCGGTGCGCGCGCGCAGCTCCATCGAGCCGTCCGCGTTGGGGATCACGACGTGCTCGCCGTCGAGCGACGGGAAGCCGTAGCCGAGGCGATGGGCCTCGTTGGCCCACGACAGCAGCGGCTCGCGCCGGCCCGACGCGAGGTCCCAGCGCGTGATCGCGGTGCCGGTGCGCACGGTGACCCGGTCGCCCTCGGCCTGCAGGCTCTCGATGGGTTCGCCCTCGACGTAGACCTCGGCGCTCGGCGGGTCGACGCCCCACACCCGGGCCGAGCCGTCGGCGCTCGCGGTGGCGACGCTGCGCTCGTCGGCGGAGAACCGCGCGTGGAACACGTCGTCATCGTGGCCGCGCAGCACGACCGCGGTGCGGTTCGCCAGGTTCCAGACCCGCGCGGTCGAGTCGTCGCTCGCCGACAGCAGCCGGGTGCCGTCGCGGGTGAACTGCAGGGTGTAGAGCGCGTCGGAGTGACCGCGGAGCTCGGTGATCGTGCCGGTCGCGACGTCGACCACGAACACCTCGGGCAGGTTGCCGCCGAACGCGATCGTCCGGCCGTCGGACGACCACTCCACGGCCCTGAGCTCGCTGGGGTAGCGCAGCAGCTCGCGCAGCGGGCCGCCGGTGAACGGCAGCGACCAGATCGTGGTGCCGTCGTGGACCACCACGGTGTCGCCGCGCGGTGAGATCGCCACCAGGGCGATCGCCTTGTCGGTGTGCGCGAGCACCCGCACGGCGTCGCCGTCGCCCGGGACGGCGACCTCGTTGGCGGCGGTCATCATCACCACGTGCGACCAGTCGTCGGCCGCGACCTCGAACTTGAGCCCGGTCCTCGGGCCGAGCACGGCGGGCTCGCCGTCGGCCAGCGCGATCACCTGGGGCGGGCTCGACTCACGCTGGACCAGGAGCAGGCGGCCGTCGGGCGAGATCCGGAGCCGCCGGATCATCCGGCCACCGGCGTCGACCAGCAGGCGCGGCGCGCCGCCGTGCAGCGGCCACGCGATCACCTCGCCGCTGCCGCCGCCGGTGATCGCGAGCTCGCCGCCGGGCGAGATCACGAGCGACTCGGGCGGCGACGGTGCCTGGCCGATGTCGGTGTCGACCCCGGTCGCCAGGTCGTAGATCCGGATCGTGCCGTCGCGCGCGGCGGCGACCAGCGCCTTGCCGTCGGGTGTGAACTGCGCGTCGATCACCCAGTCGCCGGGGCGGAACACGTGACGCGCGACGCCGAGCGCGAGCGCCTCGTCGACCATGTCGACGACCTTGCCGCGGTCCTCGGGATCGACGTCGTAGGTCTTGAGCCAGGCCAGCGCCGCGGTCGGGTCCTTGGTCAGCGCGGTCTCGGCCTGCAGCAGGACGAGCTGGTGCTTGCGCTTCTCGGCGCTGGTCAGCGCGACCTCGGCGAGGCCGCGCTGGCTGCGCGCGATGTTGCGCTCGGCGATCACCCGGCGGACCGACGCGGCGCCGACCGCGCCGAGCACGATCAGGCTCGCGACCGCCACCGCCACGACGCCGCGGTTGCGCGACAGCTTCTTGCGCAGCCGCGCCCACGTCGAGTACGAGTGCGCGCTGACCAGCTGGCCGGTGGTGAACCGGCGCAGGTCCTCGGCGAGCGCCGCGGCGTTGCGGTACCGGGCGGCCGGATCGCGCGCCATCGCCTTGCGCACGATCGTCGCGAGCTCGCCCGGCACGCCGGAGACCAGCATCGCCAGCGGCCGCGGCGGTCCGGCGATCACGCGATCGAGCACCGCCTGCGGCGTGGCGTCGGCGTGCGGCGGCGAGCCCGCGAGCACCTCGTACAGCACCGCACCCAGCGCGTAGACGTCGGCGCGCTCGTCGACCATGTCGCCGCGCGCCTGCTCGGGCGACATGTACGACGGCGTCCCGACCACCTTGCCCGATACGGTCGACAGCCCCGAGCCCGATGCGGCCAGGATCTCGTCGCTGGGCTCGGGGAGGTCGCGCTTGCGGTCGCGAGCCAGGCCCCAGTCGACCACGATGGTCTCGCCGAAGCCCCCGACGATCACGTTGGACGGCTTCAGGTCTCTGTGGATCACGCCCTCGCTGTGGGCGTAGCCGACCGCATCGGCGACCGCGATCACGTGGGCCAGCAGGGCGAGCCGCTCGCGCAGCGCCTTGGCCTCGACGATCAGCTCCTTGAGCGTGCGGCCCTCGACGAGCTTCATCACGTAGTACGGATCGCCGTTGGGCCACCGGCCGGCCTCGTGCACCGGGACGATGCCGGGGTGCTCGAGCCGCGCGGTGATCAACGCCTCTCGCAGGAACCGGGCCTCGTTCGCCGGATCGTGGCGCAGCAGCTCCTTGACCGCGACGGTGCGGCCGAGCCGCCGATCGAGCGCGCGGACCACGCGGCCCAGGCCGCCGCGGGCGTGCTCGCTGACCTGCTCGTAGCGGTCCGGATCGTCGGCCGCGAGCGGCGCGGCCTCGGCCCTGTCCGTGGGCTCGCCGGCGGGGCCGCGCGGCGAACCGCGCTCCTCGGGGGTGCCGGACGCGCCCGGTGCGGTCGAGGTGCAGCCGGCCCGGGGAGCCAGCGTCTCGGTGCGATCGGGCATGGGCGGGGCGGGCATGGGACGCGCGACTCGAGAGGCCAAACCTCTCACGTCAACACCAGATTCCCATGTTTGGGGGTCGGTTGACGCTGAGATCTTCGATCCGGACCCCGGACGGGGGTTGCCTGGACAAAGACAAGGACGCCGCGGTTCGAATCTGGTTGCAATCCGCGCGGACCGGTGGTCACGGATCGGCGAGCGGCGCGAGCAGGTCGTCGACGTCGCGCTCGCTGAGCCGGCCGCCCTGCCGCGACTCGGGCTCGAGGATCGCGTCGGCGAGGTCGCGCTTGTGGCGCTGGAGCGAGAGCATGCGCTCCTCGACCGAGCCGGCGACGATCAGGTCGTGGACGAACACCGGCTTGGTCTGACCGATGCGGTGCGCGCGGTCGGTGGCCTGGGCCTGGGCCGCCGGGTTCCACCACGGGTCGTAGTGGATGACGGTGTCGGCGCCGACCAGGTTGAGCCCGGCGCCGCCGGCCTTGAGCGAGATCAGGAACACGTCGGCCCGGCCGGTCTGGAACGCGTCGATCGGCTTCTGGCGATCCGGCGTGCTGCCGGTCAGCGTGACGTGGCCGACGCCGCGCGCGAGCAGGCCCTCGCTGATCAGGCCGAGCATCCGGGCGAACTGCGAGAACACCAGGATCCGGCGGCCGTCGCCGAGCTGCTGGCCGATCATCTCGAGCAGCACGTCGAGCTTGGCGCTCCCGGAGACCTCGCGCGCCGCATCGCCGGCGACCAGCCGGGGGTCGCAGCACACCTGGCGGAGCTTGAGCAACGCGTCGAGGATCGCGATCGTCGCGCCGCCGAGCCCGCGGCTCCGGATGTGGCGGCGGACGTCGGCGTGGGCGGCGACCCGGATCGACTCGTAGAGCTCGCGCTGCGCGCCGGTGAGGGGGATCGCACGCACCAGGTGGGTCTTGGCCGGCAGCTCGCGGGCGACCGCGTTCTTGGTGCGGCGCAGGATGTAGGGCCGGACCCGGTCGCGCAGCGCCTGGGCCCGGACCTTGTCGCCGCGGACCTCGATCGGCTCGCGGAACTCGATGGCGAAGTCGTCGCGGCTGCCGAGCAGCCCCGGCATCAGGAAGTCGAACAGCGACCACAGCTCGCCCAGGTGGTTCTCGATCGGCGTGCCCGACAGGCACAGCCGGTGCCGCGCGTCGAGCCGGCGCACCGCCTCGGCGGCCTGCGCGCCGTCGTTCTTGATCGCGTGGGCCTCGTCGAGCACCAGCAGGTGGAGCGGCACCTGAGCCAGGATGTCGCGGTCGCGCGCGACCAGCGGGTAGGTCGTGATCACCACGTCGTGCTCGGCCAGGGTCGCCCGCCGCGCGGCGCGATCGGGGCCGTGATAGACGCAGACCTTGAGCGACGGCGCGAACCGCTCGAGCTCGCGCTGCCAGTTGCCGACCAGGCTGGTCAGCGTGACGATCATCGCCGGGCGATCGAGCCGGCCGTGCTGCTTCTCGATCAGCACGTGGGCGATGGTCTGCAGCGTCTTGCCCAGGCCCATGTCGTCGGCGAGCACGCCGCCGGCATCGTGCTCCCGCAGGTGCTGGAGCCACGCCACGCCGTCCTTCTGGTACGGCCGCAGATCGGCGCGCAGCTCGGCCGGCGGCGCGGCCTGGGCGATCCGCCGCGGCCCCATCGCCATCGCGTAGGCCTGCTCGCGGATCCGGGTGTCGCCGACCCAGCGCAGCGGCCGCTCGGTATCGTGCAGCGTGGCGCACAGCTCGGCGATCAGCGGCGCCCGCAGCACGGGGGCGCGCAGCTTGGTGCCGTCGCGATACAGCTCGAGCAGCACCTTGGCCAGCATCTTGAGCCGCGCCGGCGGCACCGGCAGCCAGCGCTTGTCGTCGACCCGCACCGCGACGCAGCGGCGCGCCGGGCGGACCAGCGCGGCGAGGTCGCCGGCGGAGTCGAGCAGCTCGAGCAGCGCCGGCAGCAGATCGATGCGCTGGCCGTCGACCTCGACGCCGAGCTCGAGGCCGAACCAGTCGGGGCGCTTGTCCTCGGGCGCCGCCGCGGCATACAGCGGCGCGTCGTTGCCGACCGTCTGCCACGGATACTCGGGGTCGATGTCGATCCGCCAGCCGAGCTTGCGCAGCTGCGGCACCGCGTAGGCCCCGAACGCACACAGCGCGTGGACATCCCCGTCGGTCGCGACGATGTAGTCGACCCCCGTACCCGGCGCCACGGCGCAATCCTCGAGCTGGGCGAGCTCGAGCACCCCGAAGCTCTCGAGCACCCGGCACGCCTGGGTCTCGGCCTCACGGTCGCGCACGCCCGCGGATCGCGCGTCACCGGCGCGCACCCGCCGGTCGCCGTAGTCGAAGTCGAGCCGCAGCATCGCGGTGCGGACCTCCTCGCCCCGGCGGCTGCCGTCGTCGACGAACAGCGTGTCGGCGAACACGCGGAGGCAGGGAGTGCAGCGCACCGGCGCCGCGGCGATCGACATCGAATCTACCCTGCCCAGCCCGGAGATCCGCGTCCAGTTTTCACGCCGCGATCGGCACTGATCGGATGCGCGGGTAGAGATCCGGAGCCGGGACGGCCGGGTCTGCAAGTGGACCGAGCCGACCTTGCAAAATAGAGGTCGCGCGGCCTGGTCATCACAGCAGGAGCAGGCCGAGCACCACCGCTGCGATCAGCGCGATCGCGAGCACGATGGCCCGGAGCGGCGGACGCGGCGAGCTCGCCGGCGCCGGTGGCGAGGCCACGGCCGGCGGCGGCGCGGCGACCTGGGCGTGGCGGAACTGGTTCTCGAGCCGGATCGCCCGGGTGCTGCGCTCGACCGCGAGCTCCTGATCCTCGCCCTCGAGATCCTCCGGCGGCGGCGCGAACTCCGGAGGCGGCGGCGCACTGGCAGATCGCGCGGCGGCGTGCGACGGCCGTGGTGGCGCGAAGCCGTCCGGCGGCGGCGCGAACGGATCTCGCTCCGACCACGAAGAGGGTGAGGCGGCGGCGCGCGCCGACCCGGCGGAGGCGCGTGTCCCCGGAGCCGCCGGCCCGAGCTCGTCGAGCCGGGCGAGCTTGGAGATGTCGATCGCCGGCATCGCGTCGAGCCGGGCACCGCAGCGTTCGCAGACGCCGGGGACGCCGGGCGATGCAGCCGATGCAGCCGATGCTGAGACGGCTTCGGAGCTCGCGAGGTGACCACATTGCGGACAGGGCGCCGGCACCTCCGTCAACGATACACCCGCGCGGCCGCTGCGCTATGGTCGCGGCATGTCTCTCGCAACGCGCTCCGCCCCGGCAACGCGCTCCACTCCGATCCGTCGCGTGGCCGTGCTCGGGGCCGGCGTGATGGGCAGCGGCATCGCCGCCCACTGCGCCAATGCCGGCATCCCGGTGGTCCTGCTCGACATCGTGCCGCCCAAGCTGAGCGACGCGGAGCGCCGGTCCAAGGCCAAGCGCGACGGGTTCGCGGCGGGCGCGCTGGACAAGCTGAAGAAGGCCAGGCCGGCGGCGCTGATGCATGCGCGCAACGCGCAGCTGATCTCGATCGGCAACTTCGACGACGACCTGGCGCGGGTCGCCGACGCCGATCTGATCGTCGAGGCGATCGTCGAGCGGCTCGACATCAAGCAGGCGCTGTTCGAGAAGCTCGAGAAGCTGGCCGCGCCGCACGCGGTGATCGCGTCGAACACCTCGGGCCTGCGGATCGCCGACATGGTCGCCGGCCGCGGCGACGCGTTCCGCAAGAACTTCATGATCGCGCACTTCTTCAACCCGCCGCGCTACATGAAGCTGCTCGAGCTGGTCGCCGGCGCCGACACCAGCCCCGAGGCCAGGGCCCGGGTCGAGCGCTTCGGCAAAGACCAGCTCGGCAAGGGCATCGTGTGGGCCAAGGACACGCCGAACTTCATCGGCAACCGGATCGGCCTGCAGTCGATGATGACGACGATCCACCTGATGCTCGAGCGCGGGCTCGCGCCCGAGGACGTCGACGCGATCACCGGCGTGGCGATGGGCCACCCCAAGAGCGCGACGTTTCGCACCGCGGATGTCGTCGGGCTCGACACCGTCGGCCACGTCGCGGCGAACTGCTACCAGTCGCTGACCGCCGACGAGGAGCGGGCGACGTTCAAGACTCCCGACTACATCACCCGGATGATCGAGAGGAACCAGCTCGGCGACAAGACCAAGGGCGGGTTCTACAAGAAGCAGGGCGACGCGGTCTTGACGCTCGATCCGGCGACCGGCGAGTACCGCGCCAAGGCCGGCGATCCGGAGATCGCCAAGGCGACCAAGGCGGTCAGCCGGGTCGAGGACGTGCGCGCGCGGGTCAAGCAGCTGATCGCGGCGCCCGGCGCCACCGGCGCGTTCGCCTGGACGGTGCTGTCGCGCAGCCTGGCCTACGCCGCCCGCCGGATCCCCGAGATCGCGGATTCGCCGGACGCCGTCGTTGCGGTCGACAACGCGATGAAGTGGGGCTACGCGTGGGACCTCGGGCCGTTCGAGACCTGGGACGCGCTCGGGTTCGCCGAGACCACCGCGCGGATGAAGCAGGACGGCGTCGCGCTGCCGGCGTGGGTCGACCAGATGGTCGCGGCCGGCGCGCCCGGGTTCTACGACGGCGACCGGGTGTGGGATCCGACGCGCGGTGACTACGCGGTGCGCGAGGTCGATCCGCGCGAGGTCACGTTCGAGGCGATGCGCCACGCCGCCGGGCGGCCGCCCGGATCGAAGGCCGCGACCCACGGGCCGGTGCTCAACAACGCCGGCGCCGAGGCCTGGGACCTGGGCGACGGCGTGCTCGGCCTGACGTTCAAGACCAAGGCGAACTCGATCGACGCCGACGTGATCAAGATGATCAACGACGCGGTCGACCGCGCCGAGCGCGAGTTCCGCGCGCTGGTGGTGTGGAACCAGGGCGAGTTCTTCTGCGTCGGCGCCAACCTGTTCGCGGTGGTGATGGCCGCGGGCCAGAAGCAGTGGGACGGACTGCGCGAGATGGTCCGCGGCTACCAGTACGCGTGCCAGCGGATGAAGTACGCGACCGTGCCGGTGGTCGCCGCGCCGTACAACATGACGCTCGGCGGCGGGCTCGAGCTGTGCTTTGGCTGCGACGAGGTCCAGGCCGCGGCCGAGACCTACTCGGGGCTGGTCGAGGTCGGCGTCGGCCTGATCCCGGGCGGCGGCGGCACGATGAACATGCTGTGGCGCGCCCTCGGCAGCGTGCCCGAGGGCGTCGACCTCGACACCTATGCCGCGGTCACCCAGGTGTTCAAGAACATCGCGATGGTCAAGGTCGCGACCAGCGCCGAGGAGGGCAAGGCGTTCGGCTACTTCGCGCCGGCCGACGGCGTGTCGTTCGACCGCGCGCGCCAGCTGTGGGAGACCAAGCAGCGCGCGATCGGCCTGGCGAACGCGGGCTATCACCCGCCGGTGCCGCGCGCCTACAAGCTGCCCGGCGACAGCGGCATCGCCACGCTCGAGATGATGGTCGGGACGCTCGTCGCCGGCGGCTATGCGAGCGCGCACGACGCCAAGATCGCGATGAAGCTCGCGACCGTGCTGTGCGGCGGCGCGTCCGGCGCGACCCACGCGGTCACCGAGGACGAGATCCTCGAGCTCGAGCGCGAGGCGTTCGTCAGCCTGTGCGGCGAGCCGCTGTCGCAGGCCCGCATGCAGCACATGCTGCAGCACAACAAGCCGC
>DASWRS010000544.1:0-4026 GCA_036403075.1 Kofleriaceae bacterium | reverse complement strand
ACCGACGCGGCCGAGTTCGGCGGCAGCGGCCAGGGCAACTTCGGCGGCATCGAGGCCGCCCCGGTCGGCGCCCACCGCCGCGACCTCTCGCTCAACGCCACGATCCCGCCGCTCGGCGCCGTGCTGTTCAAGCGCTGAGCGGCTGCTGCCCCTAGCCTCGAGCCCCAGGTTCCTAGTTGTTCAGCTTCATGTCCAGGGCGGGAGATCGAGATTCTGGGCGCGATGGAATGCAAAGATCGCCTCGAATAGAGGTTTGATCGGGCGCCCGCTGGTCCCAATGTATGCTTCAAAGTCGTCCTGCCACGTTGCTCCCACCACATCGCCGTCATGAACCTCGAAAACAAATGCCCCGATTGGACTACCATTTGCTTCCTCGAGGGAGACTCGATACGAACCGACCGCGACGCGGACGATGGATGCAATTCGACCGATCATCTTTATCTCCATACAGAGTAGAGGTTCCAGAATTTTATGAACTCATCTAACGCCATGCGATAGGTGCTTCCACCATCAGCTGGATCTCGAATTAGCACCTGGCCGGCATGCATTCCGTCTACGACGACGAAATGACTTATCTTGGCACCTATGTCGTGCATCTGGGCAATGAACGGTGCTCTCCTCAATAGAAGAGAAAGACTCTCAGGAGTTACAGCGCTGCCACTCCAGCCTTGGCCTAATGCCATTGCCAATCCTCGAACGCCCGTCGGAGCGCCGGCCTCCGAAATAAGCTGCGCTTGAGGTATTCCGGCCACCATCTCCCCGCATGCTGCACCGCACGACATCCCGCTTAACTGTGCGATTGCACCGCCGGCTTTCTCTCCGATCGTCGGCCAATTCCCACCTGCACCCGCCAGGGCATTCTCAAAGGTAGCGAGTCCCTCCTCTATCTCCTCCGGATGGGTCGCAATTATCGTGCCACTTCCTCCTGCTGCTGTTACGAGGGTGCCTGTCGACAATGCGCCGAAGAGCGCTGCGCCACTGAGCGCAACTACGGGAGCCGCACCGCTTACGAATGCAGGACCGGTAAGCTGGCTGGCAAGCCCCGGATTGCTGTACGCGATGTTCAGCATTTCGTCTGGGAAGCCAATCGTGTCGCCGTTCGAATCTACGCATCCTTCGCACGTTCCTGCCCGGGCAATATCTTCGATGAGACCCGACGATGCGGTAGCAGGCTCGGTGACTCGCATCAGTGCGAACGCCGGCGCGTTGCTCAGCGGACCGGGTGCAGAACCACCGCCCAAGCCCGAAAAGAAATCCCATGCCGCACCACCGATATCACTCAGGCCGTTGCCAATGTCCCGAAATATGTGGCCGAGGCTGTGACCACGGCCACCCGGGTCCAGATCGCAAAAGACGCACGGACCGCCCGGCCCTCCGCTGCACTCCACGCCGATGCAGTCCAGGCCGCTGGGGTCGGAGCCGTTGATCGGATCGTTCACAGCGAATGCGTAGGGATTGGTCGTTGCTGCGGTGCGCGGAATCAGTAGTGGATCTCGGCTCAAGAATCGGCCGATGGCCGGATCGTAGATACGGGCGCCGAGGTGCGAGACGCCGAGCGCGGCGAGTGAATCGCCACCGTTCCATTGGTCCTTGCTGTAGAGGCTGCTGCCCGGCGGCGCGCCGCTGGACCTCGGCTCGCCGTAGGGCAGATAGTCGACGTCCTGCACGAAAGCTCCGGTCTCATCGGTGAAGAACCGGTTCCCGCGTGCCTCGCCGAAGGCGAACACCCAGGAGCCGCCAGGGCCGCGACGGCTCGCGACCAGGCCGCCCGGGCCGGGGATCTTGCGAGATAGCACCGAGGTCGTCGATGCGCCGGTTCGCTCGTCGCGCCACTCGAGGAGCTCGCCGTAGCGTCGGTCGTGCCGGGTATCGGGGGACGTGTCGCTGGTCAGGTCGAGCTGCTGGACCTCGCCGAGCGCGTCGTAGCGGAACTGCGCGACCGTGGTGCCATCGGTGATGCTGCGGACGTTGCCGTCGGCGAAGTAGGTGAGCTGGCGTGTCCCGGTGCGCGTCGGCTGCTGGATGATGTTGCCGATCTGATCGTAGGTCACGTTGCACGCCGTGTCGCCGTCCGCGCCGTAGGCGATCCGGCAGATCCGGTCGCGATCGGTGTCGAGGTAACTGAGGGTCGTGCTGGTGGCGCCCGAGCCGCCGGCTGTGTTGGACAACGCGAGGATGTTGCCCAGGGCGTCATATGTGAACTGCTGGTTGAACACCGTGGTGGCGCCGCGGGTCTGGATCGACGATGACAGTCGGCCGAGCGCATCGTAGCCGAAGCTCGTGCTGGTTCCGGTGCCGTCCTTGACTTCATTCCGCGAACGTTCGCGGCCGACCGGATCGTAGCTCGGGTAGCTCACCGAACGCGAGCCGAGCGGAGACGACACGGCGATCTGGCTGAGCAGGTTCCTCCCGGCGTCGGCATAGTTTGCGGTGAAGCTGGTCACTCCGTACTGAGCCTGCCGGACGCGACCGAACGGATCGATGTTCGACGCCGCGAACAGATCCTGGTGACTCGCGCCATTGGCGTACGTGACCGATCGGGGCCGACCCGCCGAGTCGTACGCGTAGTCGACATGCTCGTCGGCGTAGCCGGTATCGGGCAGGAGCAGATCGAGCGCCGACGGAGAGCCGTCGCCGTGGAAGGCGTGCTTCTCGACGTACAGTCCCCCGTGGTCATCGAGGAACATGCGCGCGTTGCCCCGGCCGAAGGCGTCGTAGCTGAACGACACGGCCCCGGTTGGCGAGCTCGCCTCCGTGAGCCGACCGAGCATGTTGGTCGGGTTCACCTGCGGCACGACGAACGCGGCGTGGTCGTACAGATAGTCGTTCACCGTCGCGGCGTCCGTGACGTCGTTGTTCCGCTGCTCGCTGTGGATCAACCGCCCGAGCGCGTCGTATCGCTTCACCAAGCGCACGGTGCTCGGGCCTGGATCTCCGGTCGACGGCGGCGGGTTGTCGATGTCGATCGAGCCGGAGCCAGAGCCGGAACCAGAGCCAGATCCGGATCCCGCCGGCGTGGTCGCGTCCATGTACCGCAGCACCTCGACCAGCTCTCCCCAGCTGCTGTAGGTGTTGAACTGCGGAACGCTGTCCGGCTCGTCGAGCTCGAGGAGCTGGCCGAGCGAGTCGTAGTGCCACGACGACGTGACCGGGCGCCCGGCCGCTGCCGCGTCCTGATAGCGCGTCATGCTGATCTGATGGCCGAGGCGGTCGTGGGCGAGCGTGGCGTGCTCGAGCCGCGTGCTGCCTTGCCAGGTCGAGCGCGCGATGACCTGGCCGGTCGCCGTGGCGTAGCTGGTCTTCAGGACGCCGGCTTGCGGCGAGCCGGCCAGGAGCGAGGCGGAGTCCTGGACGCTCACCACCTCGGTGTTGTTCTGGAACGCGTGCTGAAAGCAAGTGGGAAAGACCTCGTGAGCTTCGTCGGTCGTGTAGGTGACCACCTGCTGGCGACCGCTGCCGCGGACGACGCAGGACGGCGTGCCGTCGGCCTTGAAGAACCAGGTCGTGCCATAGGCGGTGGCGACGTTCTGCGTCGACGGAAATGGGTCAGCCTCGAAGACGACCCTGCCGAAGCCGTCGTACGTCCGCGCTCCGGCGGTCAGCATCTGGTTCGAGTAGTCGGCGCCTAGCGCGATGTCGGTGCGGCGCGCGCGCCCGAGCTCATCGAGATAGACCGTGCTGACGCGGCCGGCTGCGGTGTTCACGCTGGCGAGGTCGACGGGGTCCGTGAACACCGTCTGCACCACTCGGCGGCCCTGCGGCTCGCCGCCAGCGAAGCCGAGATAGCTCGTGCGAGACATCGCTGCTTCGCTGCCGCCCGGCGGCGTCACCGTGACGAGCACGGGACGGTCGAAGCCGTCGAGCGTTGTGCCGCGGCGGGTTCCATTCGCATCCGTCGTACTCAGCACGGTGAGCGTGAGGGGATCGCGAGTCATCGTGGTCTGCATCGCCGGCGCACCGGTCGCGATGGTCGTGAACGCGATCGGTGCCAGGCCAAACGGGTCGTAGGCCACCTGCGTCACGCGG
>DASWRS010000543.1:0-5121 GCA_036403075.1 Kofleriaceae bacterium | reverse complement strand
GCGGCGCAGCTCGTCGAGCTCGTCGACCCTTCCGTGCCAGCGCGGGTCCGCCTCGGTGACGCCGCCGATCTGGCAGGCCGCGGTGATCAGCCACACCATCATTCGCTCGTAGCGCTCGAGCGGCTCGGCCTCGCCGAGCTCGGCGGCGCGGCGGCACAGGTCGAGCCCGGGCCAGTGCCGGGTCGCGCCCCGGCCGAACAGGCTGCGGTCGGCGGCGTAGCGATCGAGGAACACGCGCACCGAGTCCTCGTCGATCGCGGCGAACTCGCCGTAGATCGTTGGCAGCACACCCGCGTAATGGCGGGCGGCGGAGAACACGAACTCGTAGAGTGCCTCGACCTCGTCATCGCCGATCGCGCCATCCGCAGCCGCGGCGCTGTACGCCACCCGGAGGCAGTCGGCGAACAGTGATTGCCACAGCAGCGCGGCCGTGGTGCCGCCGACCTGCCGGCGAACGTCATCGATCAGCGTCTTGCCGCGCGCGCCGGCCGCGACGCCGCTCAGCGTGCGATGGATGTGGACGAGCTCGCCCCGGAGCCGTGTGTTATCGAGCATGGAGTCTGCCCTCCGCTCCGAACGTTGCGACGCCGCGGTCCAGCACGAAGTGGAACGTCGTGCCCAGGTGCTCGATCTCGGACTCGGTAACCAGACGCGAATCCATTGCCCCGACGAGATCGGCGCGGACGAGGTCGAGCAAGCGGTCGCGATTTGCGGTCACGAGCCACTGCTTGAAGCGATCGAGCGAGTAGTCCGCCACGCGGCGGTCGCGCTCGAGCTGGTGCCAGATCGCCGAGACGAACACCTTCTCGGGGCCGAACCGGCCGTCGGCGCCGATCGTCGGGATCGCGTCCCGGACCATTGCCAGCAGCGCGTCGGGAGTGATCGCTGGGGCCGAGGGTGCCGTGCGTCGCTCGGACGACCCTGGCGGCGGCGCGTGCACCACGGTCGGTGCCGAAGGCCCGGCGCCGGTCGGCGCTGGCGACGTGGACGCGCTCTTCCTCGGCGTCGCCGCTTCGGGCGTCGCGGTCCCCGCGGATACCCAGCGACGCGCCAGCGCCTGGACGAGCGCCGGCTTGGCGGCGCTGCTCGCTCGCAGCGTCTTCTTGACGACGCGCGCCGCGGTCTGTTCCAGGTCGCCCTTGGCGTCTGCGCCTACGCGCCTTGCGATGACGTGAGCGCGGAGGCGCGGTAGGGTGACCGGGCCGGAAAGCCCGACCGCCTCCGCGATCAGCGCATCGGCCAGCGCGCTCAAGCTGGTCGCCTTGGGGATTCCGAACTCGATGCGCAGCACCGCATTGGTGATCGCGGCGACCGGCGAGTTCTCGCCCTGACCCAGGAGCTTGTGCGCGGCCTCGGAGCCCGGCGATAACCCGAGCCCCAGCGCGGGGAGATGGACGTTGCGGATCTCGTCCCACGGTGGGGGCGCGTCGAGCCCGAGCGCAGCGGCCAGTGCGCGCCGGCCGTCGTCGGTCAGCGTGTTTCCCGGCTCGGGAGGGGGCACCGGAGGTGTCTTGCGCCGTTTGGCCCCGGTGCTGGTGGCCTTCTTGCGTTTGGGCCGCTGCCGATCGCCGATCAGCGCGCGAGCGTGCAGCCGGGTGATCGCTTCGGTGGTCGCCTCGCGGACGATCGCCGGCGACTCGGTCGGCAACGCGAAAGTGTGCACCGCTGCCCTCACAGCCTTCGGTTCGGGCGGCCTGGCGCTCGACAGCCGAGCGAGCACCACCAGCTCCAGACGCGACAGCGAAACCTCATGGCCCACCTTGCTCATTGCGGATCTCCTACGAGGGGCTCGCGGCGCGGCGGCCGCCGAGTCCAGTGGCAATGTCATCGACGATCAGCGCGAGCCTGTCCTCGACGTCCTCGGCGAGGAATCGCATGACGAAGTATCCCGCGCGCTGCAGCAGCACGTCCTTCGTGCGGTCGCGCCGGTACGCTTCGGGCTCACACGAGTGGTACCAGCGGTCGATCTCGACGGCGAGGCGCGCGGTCTTCGCCAGGAGATCGACCTCGACCGTGGCGCGGCCGCCGACCGACACCGGCATGTCGAGCGCGAAGCGTCCCGACGTACGCGGGTCTCGCGCGAGCGCGTCGTGCAGCCGCCGCCCGGCGCGGCTGTGTGCTCGCCCGGCGGACGGCGCCGTGTGGGTTCCGGACGGCGCTGCCGGCACTCCGCCGATGGTCACGAGGCCTTGCCGCGCCATCGAGAGCGCGGCCGAGTCGCGACCGCGGAGCACCTCCGCCAGCAGGGGACTTGGTGCCGCCACCGCGACCGAGTGCAGCGGCATGCGGCCGACGAGCGCGGCGGCGGTCCGGATCGCGGCCTCGAGCCACGTCGCCGTGGGTTGCGCGCGATGCATCAGGACCGTGATCGGCGCGGCCAGGTCGCACAGGATCGACAGCAGCTCGCCGCCTTGCACCGGAGCCGTGGTCGGGTCGGGAGCACAGGCGCGCGGCTGTCGCAGCGCCGACAGCAGCCAGCCGCTCACCCGCGCGTGGCGATCGAGATCGGCAACCTCGTCGATCCACGCCGTGCGCTCTGCCTCCGACCGGGCGTCCAGCGCTGCGTCGACCTCGTCCAGCGCAAGGTTCGCGGCCGCGGCCAGGCGTGTCCGAGCCGCGCCAAGGCACCGCAGCCATGGCGCCTGGGGCAACAGATCGCAGAGCGCGGCCTCGAGAGCCGCGTGTTCGGTGACGAGCGTCAGGTAGCCGCGGCGCGCTGCCCATGTCGCCCATCCGCGAAGTGTCGTCGCAGGGTCACCGGATACGGTGGACAGCACGCTCGCTCCGCGGCGCCGCTCGGCATCATGCCGGTCGAGCGCGGCCACGAATGCCGTGTCCAGCTCTGCGCCGCTACGCTCGGGCGCCCCCGTCTGCGGCGCCGCGCCACCTGGATCCCGAGGAGCGGGCGGCCGGGTCGGTTGGCGACGATCTTGCCGCGCAGTGGCAGGAGCCCCGGGAGCAAACCCGGCGGGCTTCACGGCGCCGGGCCGGGTCGCCGATACCGAGATCCGCACGTCGGACCCGGACCCCGAGGCGCGCGTTGCGTCGATCTTTCCCTCGCGCGTCGCGTCGACCTGCACGTCGATCTTCGTAGCGTCGCGAGCGGGCTCGATGCGCTCCGGCTCGCGCAGCGATGGCGCGGTCGTCCGCCGCCGACCGCTGCGCTTGCGGTCCATGCGCATCGGCGTCGTCACGGCGCGTGCGGTCCGCCCGGTCTTGCGCGGCGGGTCCCCATGCTCCACCTCGAGACGACGTGGCGACCGCACCGCGGCGTCCGGCAGCTGCACCAGCAGCTCGCCGTGATCGTCGAAGTCGAGCCTTCCGAACTCCGGAGTCTGCTTCCAGTTCTTCTGGCTCGAAAACGAGAACACGCGTTGGCGGACATGCGTCCACAGCTCCGACGCCGCCGCGACCGGCCGCTGAAGCTTGGCGAACAGGTCGCCCCCGAGCGCCTCGATCAGGCAGCCGGTGAACAGGGAGTGGCCGGCGATCGGGCCGCCGTCCATCGCGACCTCGTCGTCGAGCGCCGACGTGAGGACGCGCCGGCTGCGACGCGTGCCAAGGCTCTCCATCGGCTCGGCCAGCCGCGTGCTCTCGCTGCGCCAGCGCGTCTCCGGATCGAGCGCGATGCCGCTGTGACAGGAGTCGAGGATCACCAGGATGTGCTGCGGCGGCAGCTGGGCAATGTCGTTCAGCCAGTGATCGAGCCGGAGCCACGTGCCGATGCTGCCGTCGAGGCCATCGGCGTCGACCGGGATCAGGTAGCCGTGTCGCGGGACCTTCACGTCGGTCCCGGTGGAGAATCCGGGAGACCCGGTGTGGCCGTGGCCCGCGAAGAACACGACGAGGCTATCGCTCTGCCCGAGGCCCCGGAGCTGGTCTGTCACCAGGTGGCGCAGCGCGGCGCCGGTCGCCGCGTGATCGAGCAGCGGGCTGCCGAATGGCTCGAAGCCGAGCTCGACGAATGCATCCAGCGCGCCCCGTGCGTCCTGTACCGCGTTGTGCAGCGGGCTCCAGGCGCTGTACGCATCGATGCCGATCGCCGCGACGTACCTGCGGCCGCGGTGCACGCGGCTCGGCTTCGGCCCGACCCCGGCGATGTCGCGATATCCGGAGACCGGCTTTCGCATCCGGTGCTCTGGGCGCCGCGGGCGCGCTCATCACGACAGGCCGGTTCCGCAACACGCGTGAGGCCTCGCAGGCTGATCCGGTGAGCAGGTGAGAGGCGAATGACGGTGCGGGTGGCCGTCCTACAGCGCGGGGCGGTTCACTCGCAGCAGCACGCCGCGCAGCTCGCCCTCGGCGGCCAGCGCCTGATCGATCCGTCTGGCCTGACCGACGAAGTCCGGATCAAATGTACACGCAATGTACACGCAATGATGCCTTCGCGATCTGGCTGCTCCCGGTGCAGCCGGAAGAAGTCTCGGCGATCGAGCGTCAGGATTGCCCGATGTTCGGCGCGTCCCGCGGCCAGGACATCGGCATCGGACATCCGCTGACCGGCACGCGCCAGCTCGGCCAGCGTCACCCCATCGTGGGCGTGGCTCCGGAGCGCCTCGACCCCCGGCAGTGAAAGTTCTCGTCGGCGAGCAAGCGTGCCACCGGCTACGCTGCCTCGTTCTCGGCGATCTCGCGGGCGATCTCTTCGCGGTGTCCGCGGACGTATGCCCAGGCGTTTGCCAGATCCTCGGCGCGCAGCGAAGGATACGCCCGCAGCAGCTCGGACTCGCTCATCCCCAGCCGCCGCGCTTGCTCCAGCACCCAGACCGGGATGCGCGTGCGCACGATCGTCGCGGCACCACCCCCGACCGCCGGCTCGCTCTCGATCCCCGGGTGAGCATCTCCCAGGTCGCGGACCACCACTGGAGTAGCTGGGCCTTGTCTCCGCGACTCAGCTCGCCAAGGAGACGCTCGACTTCCTTCAGGCGCTCGCTGTCCACGATGATCCCTTCGTTTCCCGAACACCGTGCCGCGCCGGCTGGCCGCGTCCGCCGCGGCGCCGGTCAGGCCCGGTGCGCCAGGGCGATGCCCTTGGCGTCGAACACGTGGCACTCGTCGGAGGGGAGCTCGATGCCGACGGTGTTGCCCTCGCCGGCCGGGGCCTTCTCGACCTTGGCCAGG
>DASWRS010000542.1:0-16247 GCA_036403075.1 Kofleriaceae bacterium | reverse complement strand
GGCGCGGTCTACCTGCTCTGGATGTTCCAGAAGGTGTTCTTCGGCAAGCTCGACAAGGCCAAGAACGGCCGGCTGCCGGATCTCGATGGCCGCGAGCTCGCGACGTTCATCCCGCTGGTGATCGGCATCTTCTTGATGGGGATGTTCCCGCGGCCGCTGCTCGCGGTGATGGAGCCGTCGGTCAACAAGCTGATCCGCGACTTCGGCCGCCGCGTCCCCGAGTGCGACGGCCCGCCGCACGTGTTCGGCGTGACCACCCGGTGCGAGCAGCTGACCGCGCCCAAGCCGGACGCGGCCAAGACCGCCGGTGCCGCTGGCGGCAGCGCCGGCAGCGCCGCACGTGGGGCGGCACCGACGGCGACGGGCGCGATGCCTTCCGGCGGGGTAGCACCGACGGCGACGGGCGCGATGCCCCCCGGCGGGGCGGCACCGACGGCGACGGGCGCGATACCTCCCGGTGGGGCGGCCCCCGGGGCACCGGCAGCACCCGCACCTGCCGGCGCGGGCAGCGCGGGTGGATCTGCCACCGGCAGCGCGGGCGCTGGGAGGCCCACGCCATGACGTTCGAGACCACCGACCTGGGCTACCTCGTTCCGTACCTCATCCTCGCGGTCACCGGCATGCTGCTGGTCCTCGCCGAGGCGTTCTACCGCGGCAAGGATCACTCCGCGCTGGTGACGCTGACGGTCGCCGGCGCGTTCGCCTCGGCGATCGCCTCGATCGTGCTGTACCGCCAGCTACCCGACGGCGCGCGGATCTCGCTGCTCGGCGACATGCTGGTCGCCGATCGCACCGGCTACGTGCTCTCGGCGCTGTTCGCGGTGACCACCGCGCTCGCAGCGCTGACCTCGCCGGCGCACCAGCGCGAGCACGACTGGCAGATCGGCGAGTACTACGGCGTGATGCTGCTGTCGGCGTCGGGCATGGTGATGCTCGCCCACGCGGCGAACCTGGTCACCGTGTTCCTCGGGATCGAGAACATGTCGATCGGGGTCTACGTGATGTGCGCGATGCGGCGGCGGTCGCGGCGCGGCAACGAGGCCGCGATGAAGTACTTCCTGATCGGCGCGTTCGCGACCGGCTTCCTCATGTACGGCATCGCGCTGCTCTACGGCGCGGCCGGCACCACCAAGATCTCGCAGCTCGCGACCGCGCTGGCGTCGACCAAGAACCCGGGGCTGGTGGTCGCCGGCGCCCTGATGCTGGTGATCGCGTTCGGCTTCAAGGTCGCGGCGGTGCCGTTCCACATGTGGGCGCCCGATGCCTACGAGGGCGCGCCGACGCCGGTGACCGGGTTCATGGCCGCCGCGGTCAAGGCCGCCGCGATCGGCGCGATGATCCGCGTGTTCGGGACCGCGCTCGGCGGCGACGTCGTGCCGGTCGGCGCGCTCGGCTGGGCCAGCCCGCTCGCCGTGATCGCGGCGCTCACGATCACGATCGGCAACATCACCGCCGTGCGCCAGGACAACATCAAGCGCATGCTGGCGTACTCGTCGATCTCGCACGCTGGCGTGCTGCTGGTCGGGATCTGCGCGCTCGGCCTGGGCTCGAGGACCGCGACGACCAGCATCGTCTATTACCTGATCACCTACAGCTTCACGACGATCGGCGCGTTCGCGATCGTGGCGTTCGTCGGCTCCCGGGGTCGCGAGCGGCTGCTGATCGACGACTGGGCGGGCCTGGGCGCGCAGCACCCGGCGGTGGCGCTCGCCATGACCGTGCTGCTGCTGTCGTTCGGCGGCATGCCGCCGACCGGCGGGTTCTTCGGCAAGTTCTACCTGTTCGAGGCCGCGATGGAGGCCAACAACGGCCAGCTGCTGTGGCTGGTCGTGCTCGGCGTCATCAACTCGGCGATCAGCATCTACTACTACCTGCGGATCGTCACGGCGATGTACTTCCGCGATGCCACGCAGCCGTTCGTGCCCACGCGCTCGGCGGGCCTGATGTTCGTGATCGCGCTGTGTCCGGTGCTGGTGCTCGAGCTCGGCATCATGCCGGGTTGGTGGCTGCGGCTCATCAGCTAGGATCCAGAGATGACTGCACTGCGCGACCTGGCGGACGCGGCCGGGATCGATGCCGGCTACCAGAGCTGGAACGGCAAGCCGGTGGCGGCGAGCGACGAGGCGCTGACCTGCGCGCTGCGCGCGCTCGCGTCCGACCTGGGCGTCGCCTTCGACACGGCGGCCGATGCGCCGGCGGCGCTCGCGGCGCTCCGGCGCCGGCGCTGGGCCGAGGTCGTGCCGCCGGTGGTGATCGGCTGGGACGGCGAGATCGCCGTGCCGTTCTCGGTGCCGGCAGAGCTCGACCAGGCCTGGGAGATCGAGGTCGCGACCGAGTCGGGCCGCACCGTGCGCGCCTACGGCCGGCTGTTCGATCTGCCGGCCGTGGATCACGCGTGGCCCGGCGGCGCCGTCCACTGCGTGCGGTGCGCGCGGGTCGCCGTCGGCGAGCTCGGCTACCACACCGTCCGCTGGCGGGCCGCGGGTGCGACCGGCGAGGCGTTCGCGATCGCCGCGCCGCAGCGCGCGTGGGGGGGCCCCGGCGCGGGCCACCGGCGCTGGGGCGTGTTCGCGCCGGTCTACGGCCTCGCGAGCCCGAGCACCGGCCAGGCCGGTGACCTCGGGACACTGCGCCGGCTGTTCGGCGACGTCGAGGCCCGCGGCGGGCGCTACGTCGCGACCCTGCCGATCCTGGCGGCGTCGCTCGACGAGCCGTGCGAGTTCTCGCCGTACGCGCCGATCAGCCGGCTGTTCTGGAACGAGCTCTACCTCGATCTCGGCGCGCTGGCCGCCGAGCTCGGGGGCGAGCCGCCGGCGGCCCCGCCGATCGTCCCGGGCACGCCGATCGACTATCGCGCGCAGTACCACTGGCGGCGCCACGTGCTCGATCCGATGGCCGCGCGGCTGTTCGCGACCCGCAGCGCCGAGATCGAGGCCTGGGCCGCCCAGGCCGGGGCCTACGACTACGCCGCGTTCCGCGCGATGGGCGAGACCCTGCGCCGCGGCTGGAAGGAGTGGCCGGCGGCGTGGCGCGACGGCGCGCCGGTGATCGGCTCGCGCGCCGAGGCGATCGGCCAGGGCATCGACGCCGCGCGCGTCACCACCCACACCGCCGCGCAGTGGGCGATGCAGCGCCAGCTCGAACAGCTCGCGCGCGGCCCGGTGCAGCTCTACCTCGATCTCCCGGTCGGCGTCAGCTGCGACGCCTACGAGGTGTGGCGGCACCGCGGCCTGTTCCTGACCGAGCTGTCGGCGGGCGCGCCGCCGGACGAGCTGTTCCTCGGCGGCCAGGACTGGGGCCTGCCCCCGGTGTCGCCGATCGCCCAGCGCCGCGATCGCTACCGCTACCTGATCCGCTGCATCCGCCACCACATGCAGGTCGCCGGCATGCTGCGGATCGACCACGTCATGGGGCTGTTCCGGCTGTACTGCGTGCCGGCCGGCCGGCCCGCGACCGACGGTGTCTACCTGCGCTATCCCTACGAGGAGCTGCTCGCGGTGCTCGCGCTCGAGTCGAGCCGGTCGCGCTGCGCGCTGGTCGGCGAGGACCTCGGCACCGTCCCCGAGGAGGTCCGGCCGGCGATGGCGCGCCACGGGCTGTTCCGGATCCACGTCGGCCAGTGGTTCTTCCCGGGCAAGCCGGGCGACGCGCCGACGCCGTCGCCGCCCGAGTCGGTCGCCAGCCTCAACACCCACGACATGGCCACGTTCGCCGGCTGGTGGCGCGGTGCCGACATCGAGGACCGCAGGGACCTCGGCCTGATCACGGACGAGCATCAGGCCGACGAGCACGTCCAGCGCGACCGCCAGCGCGTGGCGCTGCTCGCGTACATCGCGCGCAACCCGCGGCTCCGCGTCCAGGGCGAGCTCCTGACCGAGGTCGAGCGCGCCATGGTCGGCGCGATCGCCGATCTCGCGGCCGGTCCGGCCGAGGTCGTGCTGGTCGCGCTCGACGACCTGATGTTCGATCCGGTGCCCCACAATGTGCCGGGCACCACGACGCAGCGGCCCAACTGGCGGCGCCGGGTCGAGGGCTGGTCCGAGGCGCTCGACCCGCAGCGCGCGTCTCCGGTGGCCGCCGCCGCGATCGCGGCGATCACCGCGCTGCGCTAGGCCCGGCACCCGCGCCGGCCGTGATACGCTGGCGGCCTGGTGCGCGTGCCGTGAAGAAGCCACCCGAGACCTGGTACTGGTCGCACGACATCAAGCCGGCGCAGATCGACAGCGTGGTGATGCCGGGCACCCGGCTCGTGCGGCTGTCGAGCTACGGCACGGCCAGCGCCCGGCGGTTCGCCGCGCTGCTCCACCAGGAGCCCGGCCCCGAGCGCAGCTACGCGATCGACCTCGACGCCGCCGAGCTCGTGGCCCGGCTGGCCGAGACCGGCGCGCGCCCGGTGGCGATCACGGTCGACGACAGCGGCGCGGCGCCGCGGTTCTCGGTGGTGCTCGAGACCGGCCCGGGCCCGGTGTGCAGCGCGCACGTCGATCTCGACGAGGCCGGCGTCCGCGCCCTGATCGACGATCAGCACGGCATCGCCGACCTGGCGACCTACGTCGCCGGCGGCGCGCGCCGGTTCGCGGTCATCGTCGAGGACCGCACCGGTCCGTCGTGGCTGTTCGTCGGCGTCGTCGCCCACGAGCTCGACGCCCGGCTGCTCGAGCTCGACGCCTCGCTGGTCCGGCTGCGCAGCTACGTCGACGCCGGCCGGCCGCGGCTGTGCGCGGTCGCCGAGCGCACGCGCGCCGCGGGCTGGGCGTGGTACGCCGATCTCGACGCCGACGCGGTCGCCCGCAACCTCGAAGGCAACGCCGCCTACCCGGTCGATCTCGACGCCACGCGCGACGACCGCGGGGTCCGCTTCACCGTGGTCATGTACCGCGACCGCTAGCGCGGCGCGAAGGACGCCGATCGTGCCGGAATTCGGGCCGTACGAGACACCAGAAGCGCTGCTGCGCGATCAGCTGTGGCGGTGCTGGCTGGCCGTGGAGTACCAGATCCGCCAGCGCTGGGCGCTCGGCGCGTTGCCACGCACCGAGGACGGCGCCGCCGCGAGCTGGGCGCCCGAGAACGTCGCCGGCGTGTTCCGCGCCGCGCTCAGCGAGTACCGCGGCGAGCCGCTGCCCGGCGGCGACGACGCCGGCGCCTCGGTGCTCCACGACGCCTACCGCCACCACTCGATGCTGACCGACGCGCGGATCTCGGCGACCGTTGCCGCCAGCATCCGCCTGCCGTTCCTCGATCTGTGGGTCCGGTTCGGGCTCAGCTACGCCCAGCGTCTCGCGCTGAACTTCGCGGTCATGCCCGAGATCGATCCGAAGCTCCTGATCGCGTACCGCTACCTGACCGGCGATCCGACCTGCCGCGGCCTCGACGCGCGGCTGCTCGCGATGCTGGTCTACGACACCTCGGAGCGCCGCGCCGACATGTCGCGCGACCTCGCGCCGACCTCGCCGCTCTTGCTGTACCGCCTGCTCGAGCAGGACGAGACCGCCGGCTCGTACGACTCGGTGCTGTTTCGCCGGCTGCGGCCGGCGGCGCGGCTGGTCCAGCTGCTCGCGGGTGACACCAGCCAGCTCGATCCGCAGCTCGCCGACGTCGCCGAGCTGCGCGACGGCGAGCCCGCCGCGCTGTTCCCCGAGCCGATGATCGCACGCGCGGCGTCGGCGCTGGCGTCGGCCGAGGCGCTGCTCGTGCTCCAGGGGGTGCGCGGCGTCGGCAAGCGGCTGCTGCTCCAGGTCGCGGCCGCCCGGATCGGGCGCAAGATCCTGCTGATCCACGGCAGCGCGCTCGCCGCGGTGCCGGCCGCCCAGGCGCGCCCGCTGCTGCGCAGCATCCTGCGCGAGTGCCGGCTGCTCGACGCGATCCCGGTGATCCCGGATCTCGACGACGCGATGGTCCAGCAAGGCGAGCGCAGCGACCTGCCGCCGTTCGTCACCCAGCTCGCCGCCGAGCACGCCGGCGCGATGGCGGTCACGATCGGCCGCGATCGCATGCCGCGCCTCGACTTCCGGCCGCTCGTCCAGTTCACGCTCGAGGTCCCACCGCTCGGCGACCGCGCCGCGCTGTGGCGGCGCAGCGTGCCGACCTTGTCCGAGGACGAGGCCGAGGTCCTCGCGGGGCGTTTTGCTGCGCCCGGCGGTGTGATCACCCTCGCAGCGCGCGCCGCGCGGGCGGAGCGCCCCGACACCAGCCCGCCCGATCTTCCGGCGCTCGATGTCGCGGTGCGTAACCAGCTCCACGACCGGCTGATCCGCCTGGGCCGCAAGCTCGAATCGGCGTTCGAGTTTGCGGACCTCGTGGTCGACGACGAGACCGCGGCGGCGCTGCACGAGATCGTCGGCGCGCTGCGCGAGCGGCGCAAGGTGCGAGAACGCTGGGGGTTTCGCGGTGCCGCCGGGGTGTCCGTGCTGTTCTCGGGCGACCCGGGAGTGGGCAAGAGCATGAGCGCGACGGTGATCGCCCGCCAGCTCGGCCTGGCGATCTACGAGATCGATCTGTCGCGCGTGGTCTCCAAGTGGCTGGGCGAGACCGAGAAGAACCTGAGCGAGGTGTTCGATGCCGCCGAGCCCGGCCACGTGGTTCTGCTGTTCAACGAGGCAGATTCCTTGTTCGGCAAGCGTACGACGGAGGTCAAGAGCTCGAACGATCGCTACGCGAACATGGAGACCAACTATCTGCTGCAGCGCCTCGAGCGGTTCGGGGGTCTGGCGATCCTGACCACGAACCTCGGTGGCGCGGTCGACCCGGCGTTCCGCCGGCGCTTCGCGTACGACGTGCAGTTCACGTTTCCGGATCCCGAGATGCGCGCCGAGCTGTGGCGCCGGGCGATCCCCCGGACGGCCGAGGTCGGAGACATCGACTTCGACGAGCTGGGGGAGCGCTTCGAGCTCTCGGGCGGCTTCATCAAGGTCGCCGCGGAGCGCTCGGCGTTCCAGGCGGCCGCGACGAGCGAGCCGATGTCGACCCAGGGACTGGTGGTGACGATCCACCGGATGTATCGCGAACGAGGCAAATTGACCGCCGTCGGCAGGCTGGAGTGACCCCCATGCAATCACACGATC
This sequence comes from Kofleriaceae bacterium, assembly GCA_036403075.1. Taxonomy (GTDB): domain Bacteria; phylum Myxococcota_A; class Polyangia; order Haliangiales; family Haliangiaceae; genus JABFXX01. Next base: position 9,186 of record DASWRS010000542.1, on the reverse strand, counting down.
AGCATCGCAGCTCCCATCACGACGACGCCATCGAGGCGCCGGTCCATCAGCCCGAGCCCGCGGTCGAGGCGCAACCCACGGCGCAGAAGGTCCCGCCGGCGGCCAGCTTCGCCGAGCTGACCGGCGAGCCCGCCGTCGCCGCGGGCGCCAAGGCCGAGCCCGCCAAGGCCGGCGACGAGCCGCTGACCAACGTCGACGCGCTGATCGAGCAGCTCGCCCACGGCATGGTCGACAAGGAGCTCGGCGCCAAGGAAGACCACTTCCTGCAGGTCAACGGCTACCAGGCGCTGCCGATCATCCGCGGCAAGCACGAGTTCGTGATGCGGACGTTCCTACCAACCCAGTCGGGCAAGCCGCCGGTGGTCGCGTTCCGCGGCACGGTGCCGTCGAAGGCCCAGACCGTGATCGCCGATCTCGATCCGAGCGGCATCGGCATGTACCAGTTCAACCCCAACCGCGCGATGATCGAGAGCCAGATGATGGCCGCCGCCACGCACGGCCAGGTCGTGTCGTCGGGCCACAGCCTCGGCGGCGCGCTCGCCCAGATCGCCGCCGCGACGTTCCCCGGCTGCGTCCAGCGCATCGTGACGTTCCAGGCGCCCGGCGTGTCCAAGGAGATCGCCAAGGCGCTCGAGAAGTACAACACCGAGCACCCCGACGAGGCGATCGAGTCGTCGCACCACCGGGTCAAGGGCGACCTGGTCCCGCTCGGCGGCGAGGCGCTCACCCCCGGCGTCATCCACAACCACCAGATGACCGACGGCAACCTGCTGCAGCGAAACCCGATCGCCAAGCACACCTCGATGCCGCTCGCCCAGGAGGAGATCGAGGCGGGCCACGACGTGCCGATCCACGGCGATCGCCACATGGTCGAGACCGGCGACACCACGACCGAGCACGACAACAGCCACAAGACCCAGTTCGTCGAGCACCTGCGCACCGGCGTCGGCAAGCTGGTCTACGGCCTGGGCCACCTCGGCCACTGAGCCGGCCGCCCGCCCCGCGGGGTACCGCGTGGCGATCGCGCTCAGCGTGTGCGTCAGGCGATGACGCGCGGCGATATCGCAACTAGGGGATCGAGTCGCGGCAGCCGCTGGCCCAGTTGGCCGAGCAGTCGTGCACCGCCGAGCTCGGGGTGACGACGCCACCGGGGAACGTGATCGTCGCGGCGGTCCACACGTGGAACGGCGCGAGGTCCATCATGCGCTGCACGACGACCGGCTTGCCGGCGACGTTGAGGATCACGGTGCCGTCGCTCAGCGGGCTGCCGTTGGGGTTCCAGTGCTCGACCATCACCGTGTAGGTCCCGGCCTCGGGCCCGCTGAGCAGGATGTTCTCGGGGCCGTAGGGGCCGGTGTTGTCGACGTCCTTGCTCGGATCGTCGGCGGTGCTGCCGATCACGCCCCAGTCGGGCGAGGTGGTGATGCACGACGTCCACGTGCAGTCGGTCGCGTTGTCGTTGATCTTCCCGCCGGGCTTGATCAGGTGCAGCTCCCAGTCGAGGCCGATGTCGTCCCAGCCCAGCGTGATACGGATGTCGCGATCCGCGCAGGTGTCGGTCGTGACGTTGTAGACGATGTCGTACGCGCACGTCGCGTTGGTCCAGTGCAGCTTGACGAGCTGCGCGCCGCAGAACAGCGGTACCGTGACGTTGTAGTTGCCGTTCGCGTCGGTCGGGATCGTGCCGAACAGCTCCTGGTTGCCAGCGCCGCGGACGTAGAACACCCCGCTGCCCGTCGCGCCGGTGACGATGCCGGCGAACGGCCGGCTCGTGGCGGCCCCCGCGGCGAGCGTGAAGGTCGCCGCATCGGAGTCGGGGCAGCCGGCGCCGCCGTGCTCGCCGGGCGTGACGATGCCGCCGGTCGGGTCGTACGACGATGGCGTCGCGTCGGGTGAGTCGACCGATGGCGTGTCGGCGAGCGATGCGTCGCGCGGCGGCGGTGCATCGGCGAGATGACCGACCCCGTTGTCACCGCCGCACCCAGCGAGGATCGAGAACAGCACCAGGGAGCGTCCGCTCATGGCCCATCGTACCGCGGCCGGGGGCAGCTTCCGCCAGCCGGTAGGTAAGGCGGGCCTTGCGACGGTCGCTGGGATCTCGCGGCGGCGACGTCGGCGCGATCCACTCGCTCGTGGGAACTCTCCGCGTGCTTTGCATCTATACATGGCGCCCGCGAGCCGCTCTGAACGCTTGCGCTGGAAGCCCGCCGCTGCTGCAGCTCGTATCAAGAGCGGGGACATCGGCCACTTCGATCTCGGAATCGGATGACGATGTGCTCGGCGACGATCGAGAGGCGCGGAGGATCGACGCGCGGCAGGACGGCTCAGGGTCTGCGCGCGCAGCGGATCCCGAGGATGTAGTTCGGCATCCCGCTCTGGCCGCGCAGGCCGGTGCGTAGATCACGTGCCGGGCTGGTCAAGCTGCCGCCGCGGGTGACCCGATACAGAGGGGGCGGCGGCGCGGTCAGGTTCACGCAATCCATGCACGGACTGGCATACGGTGCTGCGTACCAGTCGAGCACCCATTCGTCGACGTTCCCGGCGAGGTCCGAGTGACCCCAGCGCCCGTCTCCGGAGGGCCGGATGCCCACCGGGGTGATCGTACAGCTCGAGGCGGTCGGGAGCTGGACCACGCTCATGCAATCGGTCCCGCCATTGTAGCTCGCGAGGTCGGTGGTGATCGTCTTGTCTCCCGGCGAGCTCGAGCGCGACCACGGGTAGGCGCGCTGGTCGTCGCCTCCCGCCGCCGCGTAGTTCCACTCCGCCTCGGTCGGCAAGTAGCCTCCGTCCCAGATGCAGAACGCCATCGCCTCGTACCAGCTGACCACGTTGATCGCCCGGTTCTCGTTCGTGTCCGGTGCCAGGGTCCACATGGTGCCGTCCGGCGAGCGATCGTGGAGCTGCTGGCGTAGCTCCGGCGTCGTCGTCTCCAGCTGCGTGTTCCAGGTGGCGTCCCACCCGCTGTTGAGACGATTCGGGTGGGCCCCGCTATTCGACGCTGGTGGGTGCTCCTGGGTTCCCATCCCCGCTTCGACGAACGCGCGGAACCGCCCCACCGTCACCTCGTACTTGTCGAGCCGGAACTCGCTCACGGTGGCTCGCGCGTTCATGTCTCCCGAGTCGCCATCGCCGGCCTTGTCGTAGCTGCGATAGAACGTCCCGCCGGGCACGAGGAGGCTCTCGCAGCAGCTGCCATTCCTGCTGGGACCGCAGGTCGGCGGCAAACCGATGCAGCTGCGGAGCACCGGCTGGACAGCGACGTCGATCTGGGCGTCTCCAGGCACCCCGGTGTCCCGGGGCAGCCCCATGAAGCTGACATCGGGGATCTTGCATGCCGCGAGCACAGCCAGCACGAGCAGTCGCCCTGCCTTCGGCATCAGAACCTCCCCCCGACGGTCAGGCCGAGCTGTCCCGGCGCCACGCTCGGCGCCACGCTGACGCGCCTCGGCTCCTCGGCGTGCGGCGCGCCGGTGAACCACAGCACGCCGGCGCCGATCGCCGCCGCCGCGGCGACGCCGAACGCGAGGTTCGCCTCGAGCGCCTTGCTGTGGCTCGACTTGATCAGGGCGTTGGATTCGTCGGCCCGCGCGCACGGCATCGCCGGCACGGGGCACAGCTGGAATGCCTCGTTCTGCTTGTCCTTGGCGGACTTGCCCAGCACGACGCCGGCGATCGCGACGGCGACGCTCGCCCCCGCGGTCCCGAGCGCGATCGTGCGGCGCGCGGTGAGCACGCCGGGAGACCGGGCGGCCTCGCGATCGGGGCGCGCCGGGGCGCTGGGCGGAGTCGGTGCCGGTGTCCGCGCCAGCGCCGGTGGCGGGGGAGGCGACGCTCGTCGAGATAGCGACGCTGGCGGCAGCGGGGGCGGCGGCTTGCTCGGCTCGGCGAGCTTCGGGATCTCGATCGTGATGTTCCCGCCCTCGGCCGGGACCGCCACGCTCGCCTGCCAGGGAGCGCGGTCCGGCGCGAGCCCGGCGATGACATAGGTGCCGCCGTCCACCGGCAGCGCGCGATTCCACAGCGTCGCGTCGAACGGCTTGCCGTTGCGCGTGACCGCCAGGCCCTCGATCCGGCTGGCCTCGGACACCGACACGGTCAGGTACGACAGCCGCGGCCCGAGGGCCGCGACCCTGGCCATCGCGAGCTCGCGCTTGCGCGGGTCCTTCACGCGCGTCAAGGCGTCCTTGTAGGCCGACCACGCCGAGGCGAGCTGGTGGTTCTGTTCGCGGCACTGACCCAGCAGGATCAACGTACCGGCGCGAGGCTCGACGCGGTTCGACGCCTCGAACGCATCGCACGCCTCGGCGACCTTGCCCTCGGCGAGCCGCTGGTTGCCGTCGTTGAATAGCGCCTCGGCGTCCGCGCTCTGTGCGAACGCGCGGCCACCACCGAGCAGCCAGGCCAGGCTGACGCTAATCGCCGCGATCGATCCGAAGCGGCGTCGCAGATCCACTCGAGCCTGCATGATCTCCCCTGGTCACTGGTTGCTGCGTCGCCTTGCCGTCCGGTTTCGATCGACGCGCCGGCCGGACGGCCGCGTCGACGGGATCGCCCGACCGTGCCTCGCCGGCCGTGCCATCGCCGGTCGCGGTGTCGACGATCCTCGCATCGGCCACCGGTGCCATCGCCGTCACCGCGGGCGATCCCGCGTTGGTCGCGGTGGGCTGCGCATCGACCGCGGCCGCGCCAGTTCCAGCTGCGGCCGGAGCCGGGGTCCTGGCCTGTTCGCCGCGCGACACCACGAGCCCGACGGCGACGGTGATCGCCACGGCCGCGGCGAGCACGCCCGCGCGCCACCGCGAGCCGCGGCGCATGCCCGGCGTGCCATCCGTCGTCCCTGGCGCCGCCTGGCCGCTGGCGGCGTTCAGTGTCGTGGGTCGCTGCTGGATCGGGTTCGACGCGCGTGGCCAGGGAGCCGGTGTCCCGCCGGCCGATCGCGTGGCGTCGCGTGCGAACGCCCCTGACGATGCGGGCATCGCCACGGCCGCGGCCGGGTCGCACGCCTGCTCCGCCGCGCCGAGCGCCCGGACGAGCTCGGCCATCGACGGGAATCGATCCGCGGGCGACTTGCTCAGGCACACCCCGAGCAGCTGGTCGATCGCCATGGGCAGGCCGGGGACCAGCGATGACCCGAGCGGCGGCGGCTCACGAAGATGCGCCGCGATCAGCTCACCGGCGCCTCCGCCGTCGAACGGAGGACGTCCGGTCAGCATCGCGAACATCACGCAGCCGAGCGTGTAGATGTCCGAGCGATGATCGATCCCGGCGCCGCCACGGCACTGCTCGGGGGACATGTACGCCGGCGTGCCCATCAGCACGTCGGTGCGCGTCCTGTGCTTGCCGGGCTCGTCCGCCGATAGCTTCGCGATCCCGAAGTCGAGGATCTTGGCGCGCTCGCCGCCGGGGATGGCGAGATCGCCGACGATGAAGATGTTCTCGGGTTTGAGATCGCGGTGGATGATCCCCTTGGCGTGCGCCGCCCCCAGAGACGTTGCGATCAGCCGTACGAGCCGCAAGCACTCGATCAGGCCGAGCCGCCCGACGCGCTTGAGCCGCCGGTCCAGCGGCTCGCCCTCGAGCAACTCCATGACGATGAACGCGCCGAGCTCCGGGTGATGGCCGAAATCGAAGACCTGGACGATGCCGGGATCGGCGATCTGGGTCACCGCACGCGCCTCGTTGAAGAACCGCGCGACGATGTCCTCGTTCGCGGACAGCGAGGGAAGCAGCACCTTGATCGCCGCCTTGCGGCCGAGCAACACGTGCTCGCCGACGTAGACGGTGCCCATGCCGCCCTCGCCGATCGTCCCCAGGACGCGATACATCCCGATCGTCACGCCTGCTCCCAGCAACCCACCCACGCGACCAATCTAGCTCACCTGCCCGGGCGAAGCGATCGCCGCGCGTGCACTCGACGCCATCACCGGGCTCAGGTTTGCCGGTAAGGAGCCGAGCACGCGCGGCGATTTCCGTCATTCATGCAGAATTCGTGTGCTCAGCGATCAGCCGCACGGACCGCTGGCGCTCGCCGAGACGCCGGGAGGCGTGACGGCCGCGATGCCGAAGCACGCCGCGCCGGCGGTGCCTGCGGTCGCGGTCCCGAACAGCTGGGGCGTCGCGCCGATCGTGGGCGTGAACGTGCTGACCGGGCCGCACCCGAAGTTGGTGCAGGCCTGCGCCTGGACCGTGAACACCTGGGTACCGCCGGTGCACACCAGCTGCGCGCCCGCGAACGCGCCGATGAACCCCGGGATGATCGGAGAGCTCGGGCCGATCACGAAGCCGATGTTGCACGACACCGCGAACGGCACGACTCCCTGGGTTGCAATCGCCTCGGCGGCGGACTTGAGGTTGTCGAGGTAGGCCTCCTGCTGCTGGAGCGCCTCGGGCGAGCCGCCGCCGGCACGCAGCGCGGCGAGATCAGTCTCGGCCCTGGCGATGGCGCGCTGGTGTCCCTCGGCGCCGATCACGATGCTGCCGGTCCCGGTCTTCGACGAGCTGGTCCAGATGCCGGGATCGGTCTGCGTCCAGCCCGCGCTCGCGAGCGACACGCGATCGCCGGTCACGCGGACCTCGCCGAGCGGCGACACCGGCGATGCGCCGCCATTGCTGATGATGGTGTGCTGGACGCTGCCGGTGGCGGGCTCGGCCGGATCCACGCAGCCGGTCGCCGCGACCCCGCCGGCGATCAGTGTCATCGAAACGAGCGAGTTGTGCAGGAACGAATTCGAACGCGTCATTGGTAGCTCCTTGTTGCAATGTGGATACAAGATCGCAATATCAAGATCAGTGGTAGATTTACAGACAGCGCTATTGCTCGATTACACGCAATGTAGATTGCTGCGAGAAGCCATCCGGGAGTGATTACTCCCGTGCAGACGACATCGGTTCGGTGACGAAAATGCGATGTATCTGGATCGCTCGTTCGTCGCTGGTGCGACGTACCCCAGTGCTTCTACAAGGCTCACGAATGAGATGCCAGTCGAGCGCGTGGAGCAAGGTGATGCATTAAATGACCATTTCCGGAGAGTGTCTGTGCGCGCGAACGCGGTACAGCACGATTCCAAAATTTCCTCGTCGAGTGCGGCCGGATAATAGGTTGTGGCGGGGTCGGTGCGCTCCCGTACTGGAATGCCGATCGACAAGCAGCATCAGATAGAGCTCGTCGCCCGAGGCGAGCCGGCGGACGAGCTGCTTGTCGGACAGCGCCGCGATCGGGAACACCTTGGCGGTGAACGGGTCGCCGGCGGCGTTCTCGAGCAGCGCCGGATCCTGGCGGCGGTGGAGGAAGTCGTGGTGGGCGAGGTCGCGCGGGTGGCGGGTGATGCACGGCCAAGACGGTGCGGCCGACCAGGATCGACGTGCCCGGCCGGACCGGCACGCTGGCGTCGCGCACGACCTCGCCGCCGACCACCGTGCCGTTGGCGCTACCCAGATCGACCAGCCGCAGCCCGCCCGCGACGCTGACCTCGAGCCGGGCGTGGCGGCGCGACACCGCGCGCTCGCCGAGCCGGATGTCGACCCCGGGATCGTCTTCACCGGCTTGCCCGCGACCGGCGACTGCTCGAGACCGCGCCGAGGACTGGCTGCGCGGGCGCGGGATCCAGATCAGCGGCGGAGGCGTCCCGCCGCCCCAACGATCCAGCTCGTTCGGCGGCTGAACCAGCCCCGTCGGCCGACTGCTCGGCGGCGGACAAATATCCGCAAAAAGCTTGACTAGAGGCGTCAATCATTCTACCTACCGACTGGTAGGTAGAATAGGTCAAGATCATGTTCCCCTCGCAAATTCAGCGGTTGCACGGATCGGCAGGTGTCCGATGACGCTGTGGTGCAGCGTCGACGAGGCCGTCGCCACCATCCCCGACGGTGCCTGGCTCGCCCCGGGCGGCTTCATGCTCGGCCGCGCGCCGATCGCGCTGGTGCTCGGGCTGATCCGGGCGGGCCGCCGCGATCTGCGGATGCTGTCGCTGCCCAACCCGCTGCCGGCCGAGCTGCTGGTCGCGGCCGGCGCCGCCGCGCGGATCGAGCTCTTGTTCAACGCGCTGACCCTGGCCAACCGGGTGCGCGCGATGCCCGCGCTCAAGCACGCGATCGAGGCCGGCCGGATCGCGTGGGCCGAGCACGATGGCTACCGCGTGGTCCAGCGGCTGCGCGCCGCCGGCATGGGCCTGCCGTTCATCCCTGCGCCCGATTCCGACGTCTCCGAGCTCGCGACGCTCGAGCCACCGGCGTATGCGGTCGATCCGTTCACCGGCGCGAGCGTCCCGGTCGAGCGCGCGTTCCACCCCGACGTCGCGCTGATCCACGCCCACGCCGCCGACGACGCCGGCAACCTCTACCTCGAGGATCCGACGACCGATCTGCTGGTGATCGCGGCGGCGCACCGGGTGATCGCCACCGCCGAGGTCCGCGTCCGCGCCCTGCCGCGCGTCACCGTGCCGGCGTTCCAGGTCGAGCGGGTGTCCGAGGTCCCCGGCGGCGCGTGGCCGACCGGCTGCGTCGGCCGCTATCCCCACGACGAAGCCGCGCTGCTCGACTACCTCGCCCGGGCCGAGGCCGGGCAGGGCGCCGCGTGGATCGACGAGCAGCTCGCGCGTCCGCCCGGTGTCCCCCAGCCCACCCGAGGTGCCGCATGATCGCATCGACCGCCGATAGCCGCCCCGTGCCCGCCGTGTTCGCGCACGGGATTGCCCCCGCCGCGTCGCCGAGCCCCACCCGAGGTGTCGCATGATCGCATCGACCGCCGATAGCCGCCCCGTGCCCGTCGTGTTCGCGCACGGGTTTGCCCCCGCCGATCGCCTGGTGTGGCGGATGGCCAGCGAGATCGCCGACGGCGCCGTGGTCGCGACCGGCGTCGCGTCGCCGCTCGCGGTGCTCGCGATCGCGCTGGCCCGCGCGACCCACGCGCCGCGCCTGACCTACCTGGCGTGCGTCGGCTCGCTCAACCCGGGCGTGTCGCGGCTCCACGGCTCGAGCGAGGACCTGGCGTACCTGGCCGGCCGGTCCGGCGAGATCACGATCCCCGACCTGTTCGATCACGCGCGCCGCGGCCGGATCGACACCGTGTTCTTCGGCGCGGTCGAGGTCGACGGCGCGGGCCGCACCAACCTGTCCGCGGCCGGCTCGCTCGACCGGCCCGTGGTCAAGTTCCCCGGCGTGGTCGGCGCGTGCTCGCTGCGCCGGTGG
>DASWRS010000541.1:0-9831 GCA_036403075.1 Kofleriaceae bacterium | reverse complement strand
AGCGACCGTAACTAGGATTGGCAGGCCTTGCTCCGCACATACCAAGGGCTGTCCGCGCAGGCGGCGGCGGTTGTTCGGCGGGCGCTGTCCCGACACCCATCCGCGCAGCAGCCCCCGGCGGCCGCGTGTGCGCGATCTCCCCGGCGGCGTGGACGCGATCTCCCCGGCGCTACGCCCTAGCGACAGGCGTGTAGGCGATCGCCCAGGCGCTGCACGCCGGCCGCGCGTTAGCGCCGTCGGCGCGGCAAGCCGATGTCGCTGCCCTCGAGCCGGAAGTGGGCTTCGGCCGCCGCCATCTGCTCGGCCTCCTTCTTGGACTTGCCGACCGCGCGCGCCCACTCGTCCTCGCCGATCGTGACGGCGACCACGAACCGCTTGTCGTGATCCGGCCCGATCTCCTGGACCACGCGGTACGTCGGCGTCGACTTGAGCCGCGCCTGCGAGGTCTCCTGCAGCCGGGTCTTGAAGTCGTAGAACCCCTTGAACTCGACGGTCTCGATCCGCTGCGCGAGCAGCCGATCGACGATGTCCCACGCCGCGACGAAGCCGCCGTCGAGGTAGACCGCGGCGAGGATCGCCTCGAACGCATCGGCGAGGATCGACGCCTTGGCGCGGCCGCCGGACTTCTCCTCGCCCTTGCCGAGCATCAGCCACGCGCCGATGCCGAGCTGGCCGGCGACCTCGCTCAGGCCAGCCTCGCTCACGACCTGCGCCCGGGTCACGCTGAGCTCGCCCTCGCGCAGCTGCGGGTAGCGGGTCATCAGCTTGTGGCCGACGACGAGATCGAGCACGGCATCGCCGAGGAACTCGAGGCGCTCGTTGTCCTCGAGGTGCTCGCCCGGGTGCTCGTTGCACCAGCTGGCATGGCGCAGCGCTTGCTCGAGCAGGCCGCGGTCGCGGAACGTGTAGCCGAGCATGGCTTCCAGCGCTCCGTAGTGAGATGGCTCGGACACGACCCATGGTACCCTCGGATCGGTGGAAGCGCTGCGCGAGCGTTTCGGCAAATACCACGTGCTCGACAAGATCGCGCAGGGCGGAATGGCCGAGGTCTACAAGGTCAAGACCGTCGGGATCGCCGGGTTCGAGAAGATCCAGGCGCTCAAGCGGATCCTGCCCCACCAGGCGCGCGAGCCCCGGTTCATCCGCAGCTTCATCGACGAGGCCCGGATCGCGGTCGAGCTGACGCATCGCAACATCGTGCAGGTGTTCGACTTCGGCAAGGCCGAGGGCGAGCTGTTCCTGGCGATGGAGCTGATCGAGGGCAAGGACCTGCGCACCGTGATGACCCAGGCGGTCGAGCGCGACGCCTTGCCCGAGGTCGCGGTCGCGGCGTACGTGATCTCGGAGGTCGCGTCGGGCCTGGACTACGCTCACCGCAAGGCCGACGGCCACGGCGGCTCGCTCGGCATCGTGCACTGCGACGTGTCGCCGTCGAACGTGATGCTGTCGGCCGAGGGCGACATCAAGATCCTCGACTTCGGGATCGCGCGCGCGACGTTCGCGTCGGCGCTCGAGCGCCGGCGGCTGCGAGGAAAGCCGCGCTACATGGCGCCGGAGCAGACCACCGGCGAGACCCCGACGGCAGCGTCCGACGTGTTCGCGCTCGGGATCATCGCCTGGGAGCTGTTCACCGGGCAGCCGCTGTACCGCGGCGCCGATCTCAAGGCCGTGCTCGAGGCGGTGCGCCGGACCGACCCGCCGCGGATCGACCGGATCAACCCCGGGGTCCCGGGCGAGATCGTCGAGGCGATCGCGACCGCGCTGTGTCGCGATCCGGCGGGCCGCGGCACCGCGGCGGACCTCGCCAACGCGTGCGCCCGGGCCGCGATGTCGGCCGGCTCGCGCAGCGTGGCGCGCTGGCTCGCGGAGCTCGACCGGCGGCCGGCGCGCGGGGTGGCGCCGTGGCAGGTCGAGGGCGCCGCTGGCGAGTCGCTGCACCAGGCGCTGCCCGACGGCGGACCGGCGCGCGACGGGGTGCCGCCGGCGCGGCCCCCCGCGACGATCTCGCTGCACGACGTGGCGTCGCCGCTGGTCGAGGCGCCGTCGCCGGCGGGGGCGCGGCCGCCGCGGCCGGTGCGAGGCACGCCGGCCGGGCCGCCGCCGCGGACACGTGTCGACGAGCTCGATCACGCGCGGCGGCCTGCGCTGCTGCCGCGCACCGAGCCGGTCGAGCGGGTCGAGCTGCCCGAGCCGGTCGAGCGCACGGAGCGGTTCGAGCGCTTCGAGCGAGTCGAGCTGCCGGCGACCGCCACGACCACGCCGGTGCTCGGCCGGTTCGAGCCGAAGGCGAGCGACCCGAGCGACGCCAGCGACCCGAGCGACCAGAGCACCACGCAGGCGATGCGCTACGACCCCGCGGCGAGCCACACCATGTCGGCGCGCTACGAGCCGACGGCGACCAGCCAGCCGGCGTTCGATCCCGCCGCGTGGGCCGCGCAGCGCTCGGCGCGCTGGCAGCCCGAGGCCACGGCCACCGGCCACGCCCGGCTCGGCGATGTACTGCCGGCCGAGCCCGCCGCCGAGGCCGGCCCGCCGGCCGAGACCACGCCGTTCGTCCGCCGGTCGTACGAGCGGCTCGAGCTCGCGGCCGGCGTCGCGCCGTCGGCGCTGCGGTTCGACGACGACGCCACCCAGCACGGCTTCGTGCTGCCCGGCGCGCCCGAGGACACCGGCTACGACGAGCCGGAGGCTGAGATCGAAGCGGAGATCGAGGCCGAGATCGAGCCCGAGATCGAACCCGACGCGCCGGCCCGGCCCACGGCGCTCGGCGACGCGCCGATCGACGACGACCTCGGCGAGATCGCGGGCGGCACGCTCGCCGAACGCCGCCGCATCGTCCTGGTCGCGGGCCTCCTGTCCGGGGCGCCGCCCGACGCGCTGCGCCCGGTGACCAAGAGCCTGGGCGAGCTCGCGTACCAGCGCGGCGGCGTCGTGCTCGAGCTCGAGCCCGCGGCGCTCGTGGTCGCGTTCGGGCTCGAGATCGCCGGCGAGGACGACGTCGCGATCGCGATGGGCTGGGCGCTCGACGCCGCGGCGATGGCGCGCGACACCGCGGCCGATACCGACGGCGAGACCCGGCCGGTGCAGCTCCGGATCGGCGCGCGCGCCGGGGTCGCGACCGCCGCGCCGAACACGATCGCGCCGACCGTGACCGTGGCGCGCGGCGCCGAGGCCGGGCCGCGGATCCCGCCCGACGCGATCGACGACGCCCGTGCGCTGGCCCGCGAGGCCGCGCCGGATCGCCCGCTGTTCGTCGGCGGCGCCGGCCGGTTGACCAGCAGCCTGTACACGCTGCGCGAGCTGCCGCCCGGCCGCCGGATCGCGCATCGCAACCGCGTGATCGAGGTGATCGGGCCGCGCGGCTTCGACGAGCGCGACCGTGCCCGGCTCGAGCGCCGCGGCACCTTCGTCGGCCGCGCCGCCGAGCTCGCCGAGCTCGACGCGTGGTTCGGGCGCGCGCTCGCCGCCGATCGCCGGCTGTGCGTGGTGATCACCGGCGCCGCGGGCATCGGCAAGAGCCGGCTGGTCGCCGAGCTGGTCGCGCGCTGCACCGCCCGGGGCTCCGTGCGCGTGATCACCACCGCGGCGAGCCCGGCGAGCCGGATGGCCCCGTTCGCCACCGTGATCGACCTCTACCAGGCCGCGCTCGGCCTGCCGCCGGCGCGCGGCCGCGGCGCCCGTGCCCAGGTCGTGTACCGGCTCGGCCACTTGATGATCCGCGCCGGGCTGTCCGACGAGCGCGCCCGCGCGGTCACCACGGATCTCGATCGCGCGATGGAGCTGCGCGACGGGCTGGGCGTCGCCACCCGCGAGGCCTCCGACCTGCGGCCGCGGATCTCCGCCGGGCTCGCCGCGTTCCGCGCCGCGATGGCCACGCGCGAGCGGCCGGCGCTGACCATCGTCGAGGACGTCCACCTCGCCGACAGCGCCAGCCTCGAGGTCATGCGCCACACCCTGGCGATGCCGGGCGCCGGCGCCGAGCTGCTCGTCCTGACCACGCGGCCCGAGGGCCCGCCGCCGCCGGCGGCCGACGGCGTCCTGGCCCTGGGCGACCTCGCCGGCACCGAGCTGCGCGCCCTGATCACCGACCGGCTCGGCGACGCCGCGACGCCGCTGGCGATCGCGACCGTGCTCGCGCGCTGCGGCGGCAACCCGCTGTTCATCGAGGAGCTCGCCCAGGCCGTGCGCGACGCCGGCGCGGCCGGCGAGGACGTCCCGGCCAGCGCGCGCGACGTGGTCTCGGCCCGCGTCGACCGCTTGCCGGTCAAGGCCCGGACCGCGCTGCGCTTTGCCTCGGTGCTCGGCGGCACGGTCCGGGCGCGCCTGCTCGAGGAGCTGCTCGGCGAGGACAGCCTCGAGCACGAGCTCGACGAGGTCGTGTCCGCCGGGTTCCTGGTCCGGCCCGACGGCGCTGCGGGCTCGGCCGAGGGCGAGCTCGCGTTCGCGCGCGGCCTGGTCCGCGAGGTGGTCTACGAGTCGCTGTCCGCGCGCGCCCAGCGCGACACCCACGCGCGGGTCGGCCGCCTGCTCGCCTCGCGGTTCTTCGCCGGCCGCGAGGAGCCCCCGGCGGCGATCGCCGAGCACCTCGAGCGCGGCGGCGAGCTCGCCGGCGCCGCGGCGTTCTGGCTGCGCGCCGGGCGGCTCGCGCTGTCGGCGTCCGATGCCGACGCGGCGATCGCGTGCTTCACCCGGACGCTCGCGATCGAGCGCGAGCTCGGCGCCGCCACCGCCACCGCCCGGACCCGCCGCCGCGAGGCGCTCGCCGGCCGCGAGGAGGCCCGCCGGCTGCAAGGCGACCTCGCCGCCGATCCGGGCGATCTCGACGAGCTCGAGCGGCTGTGCGACGGCGAGCCCGCGCGGCTCGCCGATGTCGCGATCCGGCGGGCCCAGCGCATGCTGCGCCTCGGCGACTACGCCGGTGCGAGCGACGCGACCCGCGCCGCCGAGGCCCACGCGGCCGTCGCCGGCGATGACCGGCTGCGCGGCGAGGCCCTGCGCGTCCGCGGCGAGATCCTCGAGCGCGTCGGCCGGTTCGACGAGGCGCTCGCCGTGGTCGGCGCCGCGCGCGAGCTGTTCCACCGCCAGCGCCTGGTCACCGAGGAGATGGCCGCCATGGTCGGACGCGGCCGGATCCACCTGTTGCGCGCCCACTACGAGGCCGCGCGCGACGCCTACCGCCCGGTGCTCGCCCAGATCGACAAGACCGGCGACCCCTGGCTCGAGCGCATCGTCACCAACCACGTCGCCGTCATCGAGATGTGCCTGGGCAACTTCGCCGCGGCGATACGCTGCGCCCAGCGCTCGCTCGAGCTGTGCCGGCGCCACGGCGACCGCGGCCGCGAGGGCGACGCCCTCAGCGTCGCCGGGATCATCCTGCTCGAGGTCGGGCTCTACGAGCCCGCGGCCGGCATGTTCCGCGATGCGCTCGACCTGCTGTCCCGCACCAACTCGCGCTGGTCCCGCGCCGATTGCCTGATCTACGCCGGGATCTGCGAGCAGCGCCGCGGCCGCAGCGGCGGCCTGCGCCTGCTCGACGACGCGCTCGACGAGGCCCGCCGGCTCGGCGCGCGCTACCTCGAGGCCAACGCCCTGGTCGCCCGCGCCGCGGTCCACCTCCGCACCGGCGCGCTCAGCGCCGCGATCGCCGACGCCTCCGCCGGCACCGCCGTCGCGCACGACGCCACTCTCGTCGGCTACGAGATCCAGGGCCTCGCCCGCCATGCCCTCGCCCTGTCCCGCCTCGGCAACCGGACCGCCGACGCCGGCGCCCTGGTCCACCGCGCCCTCGGGCTGCTCGATGCCCAGAAGCACCTCGAGGGCTCCGAGGAGGAGGTCCTCGTCGCCTGCGCCAGCGTGCTCCGCGCCGCCGGCGCCCACGATCGCGCCGGCGCGCTCCACGCCCGCGGCCGGGCCTCGGCGCGCCGCAAGCTGACCGCGCTCCCCGATCCGACCTGGCGCGCCGCCTACGCCGCGATCCCCGAGATCGCCGAGCTGCTCGCCGGCCCCGGCCGCCCGGCGTAGCACCGCGAGGCCGCGCCATCACCGCGCGACGCTGGGCACGTGGTCGCGCTCGGCCTGCTCGTGGTCAGCCGAAGCGCGGGCACGCTGTGGGCCCGCGATCCGGATCGATCCAGGCGCGGCGACTCGCGAGCAGCGGTCGCAGCTCAAGCTCGATCTGGCTCGGTACCCGCCGCAGGGTTGCAGGTCGAGAGCCGACGCGAGGGCACGCGGTGGCGCCGTGATCCGGATCGATCCACGCGCGGCGGCGCGCGAGCAGCGGTCGCAGATCGAGCTCGATCTGGCTCGGCACCAGCCGCAGGTTTGCGAGTCGAGGGGCCGACGCGAAGCACGCGTGGGCCCGTGATCGGATCGATCTAGGCGCGGCGGCGCGCGAGCAGCGGTCGCAGGTCGAGCTCGACCTGGCTCGGCACCAGCCGCAGGATGCTGTCGAGCTCCGCGCGCGGCACGTCGAGGTGCTCCCGCAAGTGGGCGCGCGTCGCCGCGAGCACGTGGTCGCGCGCACGCTCGAGCCAGCGCCGGATGGTGGCGCGGTGCACGCGGTACAGACGGCCGAGCTCGTTGATGTGGACGCTGTCGAGGAAGTGCCGGCGGAGCAGCGTGCGGTCGCGCGCCGGCAGGGTCAGGATCGCGGCGCGGAACGCGCGCTCGACCTCGGGGCCGTA
This sequence comes from Kofleriaceae bacterium, assembly GCA_036403075.1. Classification (GTDB taxonomy): domain Bacteria; phylum Myxococcota_A; class Polyangia; order Haliangiales; family Haliangiaceae; genus JABFXX01. The sequence goes on along the minus strand of DASWRS010000541.1, from coordinate 3,148 downwards.
CGCGCGCTCGAGATACTCGAGCTCGGGGGTCGCGCCCGGAGACGCCACGTCGAGAACACAGTCGTCGGCGGCGAGGTGGCCGCGCGCCGCGCGCAGCACGTCCCACGCCTCGCGGACCGCGAGCACGCGCACCCAGCTGCGCAGCGCGCCGCGCCCGGCGAAGCCGACGAGCCGCGGCGGCCGGCCGTCCGCGACCAGGAGCGTCCAGCGCAGGCGCTGCTTGACCTCGCCGATCGCGTCCGCGTCGAGGCCCAACCGCGCCAGCGCGCGGTCGACGACCGAGAGGCAGTGATCGTCGAACGCGGCGAGCGCCGCCGGATCGCCGTGCACGCACGCGCACGCGAGGTAGAGGTCGGAGACGTGCAGCGCGCGCAGGGCGGCAGCCGGGACCGTGTCCTCCGGAACACGCTCGGCGAGGTACGCCACGAAGCGTTCGTCCGCGAGCTCGATCGCCGGCCACACCGCGCGCGCGGCGGCGACGATGTCGATCACGGTGGTGCCGAGCCCGGCATCGTCGTGCCCGGAGCACGCCGCGATCCGCTTGCCGCCCGCCGCTGTCATGCAGCATGGATCTCCTCCACGCGAGGCCAGATCGCAAGCTCGATGCAGCCGACGGCATCGCGGCATCACTGCATGCAACTCACTGCACGTCAGGTCGCGGCAATGTTGTATCGCGCGATGCAGCCGCGCAGCGCGCACCTGGTGGCAAGGTCTGTCACCGTCGGGCCGGCACGCCGCGCGGACGCGGCGGTGCGGCGCGCATCGGGTCGCGAGCGCTGCATCGCGCGAGGTGATCCGCCGGCGCACGGTGCGCAATCCAAAACGATCTTCGAACACTGTGAGAATTCGTGCGCCATCACCGCGCGTCGCGCCCTCCTCCGGTCCGCATGGAGAGCGCATTGCGAGCGATGTTCCTGGAGGATCAGCGGGAGACCGACACGAGGACCCTCGCGCGGTCGGCGCTGCGCGCGGCGGCATGCGGCGAACAGCGGCAGCTGGCCGTGCTGCTCGGCGAGATCGAGCGCAGCGCGCGCGGGCCGAGCCACGCCGTGGATCGCGCGCTCGCCCGTGTCGCCCGCGCGACCGTGCTGGCGCTCGACGGACGCGCCGCGGACGCCGACACCGAGCTGACCGAGGCGCTGCACGCCGCGGTCAGCGACCGGGTCGATCCCGAGCTGGTGATGGCGGCGGTCCGCGAGCTCGGCGACGTCATCGTGGTGACCGGCACGGGACGGCGCCGGCTCGCGTCGTCGTCGGCGCTCGTGCTTCCGCCCGACGCGGTGGTGCTCGACGCGCGCAGCGACGAGCTGACGGTGCGCGGCGCGCGGCGATCGCTCCACCGCTACCCCGTGCGGCGCCGCCTGCTCTACGCGCTCGCGCGCCATCCCGGCAGCGTGCTCGACAAGGACGCCCTCGTCGAGGCCGTGTGGGGCGATGCGTACGACCCGCTGCGCCATGACGACCTGATCAAGGCCAACGTCCTCCACCTGCGCCGCGTGCTCACCGGCAGCGGCATCGCCATCGTGTGCGGTCATCCGGGGTACCGCCTCGACGCCGTCGCGCCGCACGTGTTCGTGTTCCTGTCCGCGTTCGAGCTCGGCCGCGCCGGTTCACCGCGTTTTACCGGCGCATCGTTGCCGGCGATCGATCGCCAGTGATAGCTCCTGATCACCGAGCCGGAGGTGGTCGCGTCCCCGTCGGGGACGGCGGCCGTGGGCCGGCCTATTTACCTGACAGGAGATCTCCATGCGTACTCCGAGCTGCAACTCGCGCCCCAGACACACATTGCTCGGCGTCGCCCTCGCGGCGCTGCTGGCGTTGCCGATGGGATGCGCCACGACCGACGATGCCCCGGATCCCACCGGCACCGAGAGCGAGACCACGCAACAGCTGAGCGCGAGCTTCCTCCTGAGCTGCGACTCCGGCAGCTTCGTTCAGTCGCTCGATACCAGCACGATGCGGCTGTTCATCAGCTCCGCCACCGCCAACGGGTGCAAGCGGATCAACGGGACCAAGACCGGCCCGCAGAGCTGGAGCGGCCGCTGCTTCAACGACCTGTCCAATCGCGATGGCCGGCTGACCTGCGCCTCGGGCTGATCCCGGTCGCGAAGCTGGTGGATCGCTAGCGGGTCGCTAGCGGGTCGCTAGCGGGCTCCGGAGGAGAGCGAGTGCAAGGCTTCCGGGAGTGTCTCGCCCCCGACAGCTCGCGAGCTATGTTCGAGTGCAGATGAACGCGTCGCGCGTCCTGGTCGAGCTCGTGGTCGTACTCGGGACCGCGGCGGTGATCACAGTCGTGTTCCAGGCCGCGCGCCTGCCGGTCGTGCTCGGGTACGTGCTGGCCGGCCTGGTGATCGGCCCGCATGTCCCGGTCCCGCTGGTCGCCGACCCCAAGCTGGTGCACCTGCTGTCCGAGCTCGGCGTGATCCTGCTGATGTTCACCGTCGGGCTCGAGCTGCGGCTGTCGACGCTCGCCCGGGTCGGCGTGCCCGCCGCGCTGACCGCGGTGTTCGAGGTCGCGCTGGTGGTCACGATCGGCGCGCTCGTGGCACGCGGGCTCGGCTTCGCGCCGACCGAGGCGGTGTTCGCCGGCGCGTGCCTCGGGATCTCGAGCACGATGCTGGTCGCCAAGGCGTTCGAGGATCGCGGCTGGAGGGGCGGCTTCGTCGATGTCGTGTTCGCGATCCTGGTGTTCGAGGACCTGATCGCGATCGTGCTGCTCGCGGTGCTCGGCAGCGTGGCGTCGGGGACCGGCCTGGCCGCGGACGACATCGCGCTGTTGATCGCGCGGCTCGCCGGGTTCCTCGGGCTGACGATGATCGGCGGGCTCGTGGTCGTGCCGCGCGCGATCCGCTGGATCGCGCGGCGGGCGCGGTCCGAGACGCTGGTGATCAGCGCGCTGGCGCTGTGCTTCGCGATCTCGGCGCTCGCCGATCGCGCGGGGTATTCGGTCGCGCTCGGCGCGTTCGTCGCCGGCATCCTGATCGCCGAGTCTGGACACGGCCACGAGGTGTTCGCGCTGGTCCGTCCGCTGCGCGACGTGCTCGCGATGGTGTTCTTCGTCTCGGTCGGGATGACGATCGCGCCGGGCGAGCTCGCGGGCGAGGCGCCGACGATCGCCGCGTTCGCGCTGGTCGTGCTGGCGGGAAAG
>DASWRS010000540.1:0-2897 GCA_036403075.1 Kofleriaceae bacterium | reverse complement strand
AGGACTGGCTGATCGCGCAGGGCCGCTACGCCGACATGATGGTCGAGCACCTGCGCGCCGCCCACCTGCCCGAGGATCTGCTCTACGTCGCGATGATCGAGTCAGGCTACGATCCGAATGATTCGTCGTCGGCCGGTGCGCTCGGGGTCTGGCAGTTCATGCCCGAGGGCGGACGGATCTACGGCCTGCGCGAGGACCGCTGGGTCGACGAGCGCCGCGACCCGCTGCGCGCGACGATCGCGCAGATGGACTACTTCGCCGATCTCCACCAGCGCTTCGCCGACTGGCACATCGCGCTCGCGGCGTTCAACATGGGTTACGGCGCGATGCTGCGCTCGATCACGCGCTACAACACCAACGACTACTACCGGCTGTGCGAGTACGAGAACGCGATCCCCTGGGAGACCTGCCTGTACACGCCCAAGGTCCTGGCCGCCGCGATCGTCGGCCATAACCGCGCGGCGTTCGGCTTCGACAAGCTCGGCGTCGCGCCGGCCGAGGCCTGGGAGGAGGTCGCGCTGCCGATCTCGGCGTCGCTGGCGGGGATCGCACGGATCGCCGGCGTCGCCGAGGCCGACGTCAAGCGGCTCAACCCGCAGCTCCGCCACGGCCGCACTCCGCCGGGCGAGACCGGCTACGTCGTGCGCATCCCGCGCGGCACCAAGGCCGAGGCCCAGCGCCGGCTGGTCGAGCTCGAGGCCGACTGGAAGAGCTACGACGCGTACGTCATCGCGCACGGCGAGCGCTTCGAGGACGTCGCGACGACTTTCGGGATCACGGTCGCCCAGTTGCGCAAGCTCAACGACGTCACCCACGACGCCGAGATCGAGGGCGGCACCGTGCTGGTCGTGCCGCGGATCAGCGACGAGCAGCGCGCCAGGAACCGCTCCAAGGCCAAGGCCAACCTGCACGCCTCCGGCATCGATCAGAAGGACGGCGAGCCGCTGATCGTCGCGGTCCCCGACAAGACCCAGGTGGTCGAGGGCAAGCGCCGCGTGTTCTACCGTGTCGTCGCTGGCGACACCCTCGGCGCAGTCGCCAGGGCGCTCGCGGTCAAGCCCGCCGACCTCGCCCGGTGGAACGCGCTCGAGCCCGACGGCAACCTCCAGCCCCGCATGGTGCTGCTCGCCTGGGTCGCGCCCGACTTCGATCCCGACAAGCACGCGGTCAACCTGCTCGACGAGGCCCAGCTCGTCGTCGTCACCCGCGGCTCGCCCGAGCACATGGACCTGGCCGAGGCCCGCACCGGCCGGGTCCGCACCGAGTACACCGCCCAGGGCAAGGAGAAGCTCGCCGACGTCGCCAAGAAATTCGGCATGGGCTCGCACGATCTGGCGCGCATCAACCGGATCTCGTACGACACCGTGCTCGCCAAGGGCCAGACCATCATCGTCTACCAGGTCGCCGACCCGAGCCGGTCCAAGCGCGCCGACGACCAGTGGAAGAAGACCCCGCGCGCCCGGCGCGGCAAGGTCACCGGCTCCCGCGCGGCGCACACCACGAGCAGCGGCGTCCCCGACGACGACGCGACGGCCGAGGCGAGCAAGAAGCCAGCGCCGCAACATCCGGACACATCCGGCGGCGACGCCCCGGCTGCGCCCGGCGGCGGCCCTGTGACCGATCCGGCGCAAGTGCGCTAGCGACCGCGAATTCGCTCGCGAATGCGACTATCGTAGCCTCGACACCGAGGAGGTATCGATGCTCGCACGCGCTTCGCTTGCCCTGTTGATCCCGCTCGCCGCCTGCGGCGGCGGTAGCTCCACGCCGATCGACGCCGCGGGCCAGTCCGACGCCGGCCCACCGAGCGTGCGGGCCGTGGCCTGCCCGCCAGGCATCGTGCCGACGGTCACCACGACAGGCACCACGACTCCGATGTACTCGCCGATGTCCGCCATGGTCAGCGTCGGCGGGATCGTCAAGTTCATCATGCCGGCGGACCACAACGTGGCACCGAACTCGATGCGGAACACCGATTCAGGGCTGAGGGTGGACTTCGGCGCCACCGCGTGCCTGGAGTTCGACAAGGCAGGAAGTTTCGGCTTCCTGTGCACGTCCCACAGCTTTACCGGCACGATCACTGTGCAGTAACTCTCCGTAACTGCGCTTCGCCGGGCGGCGCGGTTGTGCCGCGCCGTGCTTGTGCGCCCGGATCGGCGGGAACCCGAGCGACGCCCCGCAGGTGACGGGTTTTGTCGATCTTCAGCACGAGCCGTCTTTCGGTGTGGCGGGTAGGAGGCGCTGGACTGCTCGGGGCGTAGGACGGGCGAGATGGGACAGCCACAGGCTTCGTGCCGTGCTTCACGGACGGTGATTCGCGTCGTCGAGCGGGGCAGCGACGCGCCGGGCGGCGGTGCGGCGCCCGAGATCACGCCGCCGCGGGCCGGCGTCGAGAAGGCTGGCTTCATCGACAGCTCCGACGGTGCGAAGCTGTATGCCGGTTCCACCGCCGCACGCGGGCGGACCGTCAGGGATGCGCCGCTGCCGCCCGCGACACGCGTGTTCGTGAGCGGCACACACCCCGGCGCGCCGATGTGGTGGTACGTCACTGCCTATCTACCGAGCGCGATGGTGCGCGGGTATGTCGAGGCGTTCCGCGTCAACATCGACCTGCCCGAGCCCCTCGCCGAGCTTCGCCAGCTCGTCGGCGGGGAGACCGCCGAGGGGCTCGCCAGGGAGAAGTTCGGGGGCGCGGTGCGCGACGGCCGCGATCTCCGCTACTACGAGAACGTCCTTCTGTACGTGAACCGGCAGCGCGGGCGGCGCGGCATCGCCGGCGTGTACCAGGATCCGGGCGTCCTCGGCGGCGGCAGCAACAACGTCCAGCTGTACGCCGGGCACCGGATCTGGCTGGTCAGCCCCGAGTACGCCCGCGCGCTCGAGGCGGTGGTCCCGTCGGG
>DASWRS010000539.1:0-30807 GCA_036403075.1 Kofleriaceae bacterium | reverse complement strand
CGCGCTCCACAGGGTCAGCCGGCGCTTGATCCGGCGGCGATCGATCTGCTTGGCGACGTCGCGCGCGAGCTCGCGATCGACCGGCGGGGAGGGTCGGGTCATGGCGTGGCTCCGGGCGGCGCGGGCGGCGCCGGTCGGGGTGGAGGCGGCGGCAGCGCGGTGGGATCGACCAGCGCCGCGAGCCCGTGCTGCTCGGACTGGCAGTGATCGAGGTCGCGGTGCAGCCCGTCGACCAGCGCCTCCGGCAGATCTTCGAGCCCGACCGCGGGAGCCATGATCACGAGATACCGCGACAGCTCGGCCGTGCCCAGGCGCTGCGCGGCGATCCGGCACACCCGCAGCTCGGCAGCGCGGTCGCCGGCGTACGTCACCCGGGCGGCCGGATCCGCGCTGTGCTCGAGCAGCGGCGCGACCAGCGCGATCCGCTTGCCGTCGGCCTCGAGCGCCTCGATCGTCCCGTCGCGCGTGATCCGCACGACCAGCGGCGCGCGCGCGGCGAGCGCGGTGCCCAGATCGGCGAGCGCGCGCTGGCGCAGCGCCGCGATTGCCGGCGTCGGCTCGGGCGCGGGCGCGCGGGGCACCGGCATGGGATGCGCGGCGGCGTTCTCGACCGCGGCGGCGCGGATCAGCGCGGCGAACACGACGATGAACAGCACGTCGAACAGCGAGGTCAGATCGGGCGGCCGGCGGACATGGCGGCGCGGCCTCACGGCAGGCCTCGCCGGGCGCGGCGCCGCGCGTCCCACGCCTCGAGGTTCTTCTCGCACGCGTCGACCCACGCGGTCAGCCGCATGCTGAAGCTCGCCGACAGGAGGATGCTGAACGCCAGGCCGGCGACGGTGGTCCAGACCTTGAGCGCGAGCGGCGCGAGCAGCTTGGTCAGGTCACTGCCGGTGTAGGCCAGCGACAGGCCGAGGCCGAGCACCGTGCCCAGCAGGCCGAGCTGGCGCAGCAGATCGGTCCAGAACGCGAGCGCCGGCTCGAGCCGCTGCGCGCGCATCTGCCAGCTCCGGACCTGCTTCTGCGCCCACGCCGGATCGCTGGCCTCTAGGATCGCGTGCGATTCATCGCGGATCGCGTGGACCTCGAGCGACGACGGCGGCCGGGCGTCGCCCGGCGGCTCGCTGCCCGTGGCGTCCGCCACGATGCCCTCGCCGAGGTAATCGGTCAGGGCGCGGACCCAGGCCAGCTCGCGGTGGACATGCCACCACCCGGCGAGGAACACCACCATGATGAAGCCGCAGAGCAAGATCGTGAGGCCCCAGCCCTGGACGAACGGCTCCATCGCGCGGGCATCATACGCCAGCTCGCCGGCAAGGCCCGCGAACCGCTCGCGATGCGCGGGGCCGGCCGGCGGCGGTCGTCCAGGCCATGCGCTGTCACCCCGGGTCGGCGAGCTGTAACCCGCGGCGCCGGGATCGACGGCGGTCGATCCGTGACGAGCTGCAGACTTACACCTGGCACGCCGGCTGCTCTGACCGTCGCCTACACCACCAAGGACAGCGCCATGTCGAACCTGCTCACCTCCGTCGAACCCCGGATCCTCGAAGCCGTCACCGGCGGCGCCACCACGGCCACCGCGACCGCGACCGCGTCGCCACGCTGCGCGTCCAGCGACCAGCTGCTGCAGCAGCTCACCAGCCTGTCGAGCACGATCAAGGACATCGGCACCACGGCCAACAAGACCGGGTTCTCGACCACCGAGGTGCTGATGCTCGGGATGCTGATGAACCAGAACCGCCAGGTCAACGTTTTCGTCCGCCGTCCCTTCTGGTGATCGACCTCCTGCGGGATGGTTCCCGCATGAGAGCGATCGCGATCACGAAACCAGGTGGACCAGAGGTCCTCACCGTCGTCGACCGTCCCGCGCCCGAGCCGTCCCGCGGCGAGGTCCGGATCCGGGTGCGCGCGACGGCGATCAACCGCGCCGACCTGCTGCAGCGCATGGGCGCGTATCCGGCACCGTCGGACGCGCCGCCGGACATCCCGGGCCTGGAGTACGCCGGGGAGGTCGATGCGCTCGGGCCCGGCGTCGAGCGGCTCGCCGTCGGTGACCGCGTGTTCGGCCTGGTCGGCGGCGGCGGCTACGCCGAGGCCCTGGTCGCGCACGAGCGGACCGTCGCCAAGATCCCCGAGGGCATGTCGTTCGAGCACGCCGCGGCGGTACCCGAGGCGTTCATCACCGCGCACGATGCGATCGTCGGACAGGCCGGGCTTCGCGGCGGCGAGACCCTGCTCGTGCATGCCGTCGGCAGTGGTGTCGGCACGGCGGCCGTCCAGCTCGGGCGCGCGCTCGGCGTGTTCGTGATCGGCACCGCGCGGACCGCGGACAAGCTCGAGCGCGCCCGGGAGCTCGGCCTGGGCGCCGGCGTGGTCGCCCAGGGCGGCAAGTTCGCCGATGCGGTGCGCAAGCACGGCGAGCCCGGCGTGGTCCTCGAGCTGATCGGCGGGCCCTACCTCGACGAGGACATCCGCGCCGTCGCCGTGCTGGGCCGGATCGTCCTGGTCGGCCTGCTCGCCGGCGGCCGCAACGAGGTCGACCTCGGCGGCATCCTGCGCAAGCGGCTCCGGATCTTCGGCACCGTGCTGCGCGCCCGGCCGCTCGAGGAGAAGATCGCCGCGATGCGGTCGTTCGAGAGCCACGTCGTGCCGCTGCTCCAGCGCGGCCTGATCGCGCCGGTGATCGACACCGTCATGGACCTCGACCAGGCGGCCGCGGCGCACGAGCGCATGGCGAGCAACGCCGGGTTCGGCAAGATCGTCCTGCGCTGCTGACGCTACCGGACGGCGGGCCCGAGCCGCGCGTCGCTGCGGTACACCGGCAACAGGTTAACGCGCTCGTCCCACGCCGGGCTCCGGCGGTAGAACCAGTCGAGCCGCCGCGACGGCGAGCCGGCGAGCTCGGGATCGGCGGCGAGCGCGGCATCGAACGCGGCGCGCAGCGCGGGATCGGCGGCGAGCATGTCGCGCGCCACCTGCTCGGCGACGTAGGCTTCCATGTACTCCTTGCGCTCGAACACGACGTTGAACACCCCCCACTGCGCGAGCGAGTCGGGCAGCGCGGGCTCGAACAGGTGGAGCACGAGCCGCGCGCCGGGCTGATCGATCGGCACGAAGATCGCGCCGCGCTCGAGCGTGCGCGTCTCGGGCGCCCAGGCCCCATCGACGACGACCGGGACGTGGCCCTCGAACCCCGCCTGGGGGGTGACCTTGGTCGCGCGAAACACGCCGAGCTCCGCGCGGGGCTGGCCGTCGAGCCGGACGTAGCGCAGGCCGTGGTGATCGAGCACGGCGGCGACCCTCGCCGCGAACCCGCCGTCGATCACGTAGCCGCCGCGCGGCACCCGGACGGTGACCTTGGGGACCAGCTGGTCGTACAGCGGCACGCGCCAGATCTCGGGCTTGTGCTCGTCGTAGACGATCCAGTCGCGGCCGGAGATCTCCGATGGTGTCCGGCGGTACGCGTAGCCGCGGAACGCGATCTCGGTGGTGTGCGGGCCGGTCGCCCAGTCCAGCGTCACCTCGGCGCCGCCGAGCTGGCGGTCGGCGGCATCGGCCGTGGCCTCGGCGGCGACCCAGTCGCGGGCGTGCTGCCGGGCGTCCTCGAAGATCGCCTGCAGCGCGTGGTACGTGCTCTCGCTGCGCTCGCGGTAGCTGCGCCAGCTGTGGGTCTCGACCAGCATGCCGAGCCGGCTGCGCACGCCGGCGTAGATCTGCGAGAACCGCGGCGCGGCCTCGGACACCGCGAACCCCGACGCCGGATCGTCGTCGGCGACGAACGACGGGTAGAACGCGACCGGCAGGTGGCCGAGCTCGGTCAGCCGCTTGACCGTGGCGCCGGCGAGCCGGTCCGCGGTGACCTCGAGCTTGTCGCCGCGCGGCGCGAGCGGGGCGATGTTGATGCTGATGTCGTGCTCGAACTTGGCGCCGTCGGTGGTGTGGAGGTCGACCAGCAGCACCGGGCGGTAGCGCAGGAACGCGTGCAGCACCGCGTGCATCTCCGGGGTCTCGGCCTTGACGTAGTCGCGGTTGACGTTGAGCCGCGCGTCGTTGGTGCGAAACCCCATCTCCGCGGGGCCGCGCTGGTTGGGGCGGTTGTTGGGACCGAACCGCTCGTGGCCGTCGGGGTTGACCACCGGCACGAACACGACGTCGACGACGTCTAGCGCGCCGCGCGCGACCTTGCCGTCGAGCAGGTCGCGCAGGAACCAGAACCCGGCGTCCTTGCCCTCGATCTCGCCGGCGTGGATCCCGGCCTGCAAGTAGATCGCGGGGCGGTCGCCGCGGCCGATGTGGAGCGCAACGATCGGCCGGCCCTCGCCGGTCGCGCCGAGCCGATCGCAGCGCACGCGATCGTACGCGCGGGCGAAGTCATGGCACAGCCGGAGCGCCTCGTCGTAGCGTCCGGTCTGGACGTAGCGCGTGGTCTCGGCGGTGGTGATCAGCGACGGCCGGGGCCCGCCCGCGCCACATGCGCCGGTGATCACCATGGCCATACAACCAAAGGCCACGAGCGTTCTGCTCATGGCCTTCGTTACCACACGGGTCGCTCAGTGATGGCGATGGTCGCGGGTGTTGTCGTCGTTCTCGGCCGGCGGCGCGCGGTGGTCGCGAACCGGAGCCCGGGCGGCCGGGGGCGGCGCGGCGGCCGGCGGGGGTGAGCGGCGATCACGAGCCTGCGCGCCCGGCGGCGCCGCGGCGGGAGGCGCCGTGTACGTGCGGTGGTCGCGGACGTACGCGCCCTGCGGCGCGGGGGCCCGGGACGCCGGCGGCGCGTACGTGCGGCGGTCGCGGGCGATCGGCTCGGGTGCCCGGTAGCGAGTCGTGCGCCGGGAGACGTAGCCCTGCGGGCGGTAGTGCGCGTACGCGTACGGCCGGTCGATCCGGGAGATCACGACCGGCGGCGCGTCGACGTAGAACCAGCCGGTCGCGTAGTTATTCGAGCGGTACCAGCCGTTGTTGTAGTACCGCCAGTAGAAGCCGTCGGTGTAGAACACCGGCTCGTCGTAGTCGGCGACGACCTGGACGCCCGGGCTGACCTCGACCAGGTCTGGCGAGGTGGCGTAAGCGCCCCCGCTGTACGTCGCGGAGTAGCCGACCTCGCCGCTAGTGAAACAGCCGGCGAGGGCTGCCGCGGCGACCGCGGCGGAAAGGATGAGTCCACGCATGTTCGTTGCCTCCAAGCTGCAATCAACTTGAGCACGCTGCGTGCCACCGTCAATCCCTCGTGAAATCAATAGTTATCCAGCGCAGCGTGAGCGCGCGTGCGCACTGCGACGTGGCGTGAACGTCACAGCCCCAGACTCCCGAGGCTGCGCACATCGTGCGCGACGGTCAATAGTAGCGGATGATCGGGTCCTGCCCCCACGGGGACGGGCCAGCCGGGGCCACGAGGACCTGCTGGTTGCGCTGCTGCATGATCATCATGAGCATCAGCATCTCCTGCGAGTTGAAGCCGCCGTTGCTCTGGTGCGTGGACAGCGTCTTGAGGGTATCCAGGATCCCGGTCAGCGCGGTCAGGACCTGATCGTTGCCCGAGGGGGGCGCAGTGGCGGCGGCACCGCCGCTGACCTGGGCGAGGGCAGCGGGGTCGATGGTCTGGAGCTCCTGGTTCGACATGGGTGGTGTCCTTTGTCGTTTACGTCGACCTCTCACCACAGCAGCCGTCGTGCCATGCGCGATGCACGAGCGATCCCGGCGAGATCCGCTGCAACCCGGGGGAAGCGCCGGGGTGCCGATCGGCGTGGACGTCTACCTGGGGTAGCAATCAGCCAAGCGTGGTCCCCAGGAGGCTTCCCAGGCCGTAGGTCAGCCCGGCCGCGGCCAGCCCGAGCGCGGTCTGCCGGCCGCCCGAGATCCACACCGGCCGGCCGGTGAACAGCGTGATCGCCGCGCCGATGCCGAACAGCGTGACGCTGCTGAGCACCAGGCTGGCGACGAACGCCATGGTGCCGCTCGTGAGCATGTACGGCAGCACCGGAAAGATCGCGCCGAACGCGAACAAGAGGAACGACGTGACGGCGGCGACCCGGGCCGAGCCGCCGAGATCGCCCGGATCGATGCCGAGCTCCTCGCGCGCGAGCACGTCGAGCGCGGCGCCGCGGTCACCGTCGAGCAGGCGCTGCGACAGCTGCTTGGCCTCGTCCTTGGGGACGCCCTTGGCCTCGTAGATCAGCTGCAGCTCCTCGCGCTCCTCCTCGGGCGCGGCGGCGAGCTCGTCGCTCTCGACCCGGAGCTCGCGCTGGGCCAGCTCGCGCGACGAGGTCACCGAGACCCACTCGCCCAGCGCCATCGAGCACGCGCCGGCGACCAGGCCGGCGAGCCCGGTGACCAGGATCGCGTGCGAGCTGGTCGACGCGCCGGCCACGCCCATCACCAGCGCCAGGTTCGAGCACAGGCCGTCGTTGGCGCCGAGCACCGCGGCGCGCAGCGCGTTGCCACCGACGTTGCGATGGCGGCCCTCGACGCGCGCCAGCTCGCTGCCGGCGACGCCCTCGGGGCGCTTGAGCATGACCTTGAGCACGCGTGCGTGCGAGCGCTCCTGCGCCGGCATCCGGGTGTGCGCGGTCTCGGACTGCCCGGCGTAGTCGTTGCGCGACACGGCCTCGCGCTCCGCCACGGTCGGCAAGATCGCGCGCGGGCCGAGCCGCCGCGCGGTCCAGGCCAGCACGCGCGCCCGCCAGCTCGGCCGCCGCGGCCCCGGCTCGACCCCGCGCTCGCGCATCCGCGCCTCCCAGAACCCGGCGTGCTTCTCCTCGACGTCGGCGAGCTCGCGGTAGATCCGCGCGACGCCTGCATCGGGCTCGGCGGCGGCCATCGCGTGGTACTGCGCCGCGCTATCGACCTCGTCCTGGCGGTTGGACCGGAACCGGCGAAGGTCGTCGTCGGCCATGCTCGTTGGTAGCACGGGGATCAGTGTCGCCACAGCTTGCGGACCGCCTCGGTCCACTCCACCGCGTTCTGGGCCGCGGCGCGAAACAGCCGGTACATCGAGCTGTGCAGCGGCTCGCCGGCGGGCGGCTGGGTCGGCGGGATGCTCGGCAGCGGGATCTCGACCGAGACCACGCCGGTGCGGACCTCGATGCTGCGGTCGGGCGCGATCTGCTCGAGCAGCGCCATCATCGCGGCGTTCGAGCCCAGGATCTCGCTGCGGAACCGGGTGATGCCGCGCTCGGCGGCGGCGGCGACCAGCCGGAGCAGCAACAGCCGGCCCAGGCCCTGCTGGTGGACCTCGTCGACCACCGCGATCGCGGCCTCGGCGGCGTCGGGCCGATCGGTCAGGCGGATGAACCGTGCGATCCCCAGGCCGACCGGCGGCCCGCCATCGTCGCGCACCGCGCCGATCGCGACGTGGTCCTCCTGGTCGACCTCGCACAGGTAACGCAGCTCGTCCTCGGACAGCTGGACCTTGGGCGCGAGGAACCGGGTGTAGCGCGACGCGGGGCTCAGCCGCTCGAAGCCGGCGCGGAGCAGCTCCCGGTCCTCGGGCTGGAGCAGGCGGATCAGGACCCTGGTGCCGTCGCGGAGCACAGCATGCTCCGCGTACTCGCGCGTGAAGAACCGAGCCTCGGCCATCGCTTGCCGCACCATGATACGCGCCGCGCGCCCGAAGCCCATGCGGGTCACGCGGCCACGACGAAGAACCGGGCTCGGTCGACGCGCGGCTCGTTGATCCACAGGGGGCTTTCCCGCCCCCTATCGCCCGGCAAAGCCGAGCGATTCACCCCGCCGGGCGTCGCGTCGCGCGGCCCTGTGGCTGCCGGACATGTGCTTGCCTGCCTCATCTTGATCACGCGGCCACGACGAAGAACCGGGCTCGATCGACGCGCGGCTCGTCGAACAAGGCGCGCTGGTGGACGGCGGCGTCGAGGACGGCGCTCGGCACCGGCAGGCGGGCGCGCTCGAGCAGCACGATCGTGCGGCCGGGGCCGATCGCGTCGACCAGGACGCTGGGCGGCGCCCAGTGGAAGCCAAAGCCCATGATCCGGTCGACGTCGCGCGGCCGCTCGACGACGTCGCCGACCAGGCCGAGGCCGTAGGAGATGTAGCCGAGCAGGATGCGGCGCAGCAGGTCGGCCTCGGGGCCGGTCGCGGCGCACAGGATCTCCATGGCGCCGCGGTAGCCGCGGTCGCGGCCCGAGCGGATCGCGGCCTTCATCGCGTCGGCGAACGCCGGCATCGGCCGGGCGAGCTCGGCGGCCGGGCGGTAGTCGCCGGTCGCTGGATCGAGCACGAGCTGGCGCGCGCCGGCGCCGCTGCCGTCGAGCCGGTAGAATCCGCCCTTGTCGCGGGTCTTGCGCCCGAGGTGGCCGCGGTCGATGCCGCGCTGCAGGTACGCGGGGAGCCGGAACTGGTCGTGCGCGATGTCGTGGGTCGATGCGTACAGGTGATCGACGATCGCCTTGTGGACGTCCCAGCCGACGAGGTCGATCGTCGCCAGCGGCGCGAGCGCGCGGCCGGTGTGCGGACCGACCAGCTGATCCATGAACGCCACGCCGTGGTCCTCGGCGAGCTGCGCGATCTCGTTCAGCACCTTGAAGCCGATCCGGTTGCCGGCGAAGCCCGGCGTGTCCGAGGTCTCGACCACCTCGCGGCCGACGCAGCGGGCCAGGAAGTCGCGCGCGACGGCGACCGTGCCCGGATCGGTGCCGGCGTGCGGGATCAGCTCGCAGCCGACGATCGCCGTCGGGGGATTGAACAGGTGGATGCCCAGGAAGTTGCGACGGAAGCTCGCGCTGCGCTCGGCGCACAACGTCGCGATCGACAGCCCGGAGGTCCCGGTCGCGATGATCGCGTCGGCGCGGCGCAGCCGATCGATCAGCGCGAACAGCCCGCGCTTGGTCGCCATGTCCTCGGACACGGCCTCGAGCACGAGGTCGGCCTCGGCCAGCGCGTGGCCGAGGTCGGACGCGTAGGTCCCGCAGCTGATCGTGCCGGGCGGGATCCGGCCCCGGGTCAGCTGCTCGGCGCGCGCGCGCCCGGCCTCTGCCTTGTCCTGGGTCCGGGCGAGCAGCACCGTCGGGATCCCGGCCGCGGCGAACACCGCGCCCGCCGCGGAGCCCATCGCACCATTGGCTCCGATGACGACAATCTTGCGAATCGATCTCATGAGGCTCCCTGCCAGCTCAGCAACATCCATTCCGGACAAGCGAGCCAGGATACTGCAACTCACGCGCGGGCCGCGAGCGTCGACGTCTCACCGCCTGCGCGACGGTGCGGCGCCGCCTCATCGCTGGCGCCGGGCGCGACCCCGGCGTGCAGCGGCTGCATTCACGCGTCCGCGCCGCGTACACTCGCCGCGTGCCGGGCCTCGACGCATTGACCGCCGAGATCACCGCGTGCCGCCGCTGCTCCCGGCTGGTGCGGTGCTGCACGGCCGCGGCCGAGGAGCCGCCGCGACGGTTCGTGGGCCAGACCTACTGGGCACGGCCGGTGCCGGGGTTCGGCGATCCGGCGGCGCGGCTGCTGGTGGTCGGCCTCGCGCCGGCGGCGCACGGCGGTAACCGCACCGGACGCGTGTTCACCGGCGATCGCTCCGGCGACTGGCTGTACGCCGCGCTCCACCGGGCGGGCTTTGCCAACCAGGCCGCGTCGGTGCGGCACGGCGATGGCCTCGCGCTGTCGGGCGCCTACGTATCCTGCGTGGTGCGCTGCGCGCCGCCGGGCAACAAGCCGACGCCGCGCGAGCGCGACCGCTGCGTCGGCTATCTCGCCCGCGAGCTCACGCTCCTGACGTCCGTCCGCGCGATCGTCGCGCTAGGCGGGTTCGCGTGGGACGGCGTGCTCGCCGCGGCCGCGGCGCTCGGCCATCCGATCCCGCGGCCGCGCCCGAAGTTCGGCCACGCCGCCGAGGCGCGGATCGGTCCGTGGCAGCTGGTCGCGTCGTACCACGTCAGCCAGCAGAACACGTTCACCGGCCGGCTGACCGAGCCGATGCTGGATCGCGTGTTCGCCCGGGCACGCGCGGCCGCTGGATCGTGATCGCCGCCACGCCGCCACGCGCGGTCCGGCGCTAGCGATCGCGCGTACCCGGAGGTGTCGTGCGCGTACCCTCGCGGAGCTCCTTGCGGATCACCAGGCGCAGCCCCGACCAGGTGTCGTCGATCGCGCAGACCTTGTTGTCGACCAGGCCGGTCGGCAACGCGACCTCGCGAATCGTGTCCTCGGTGATATCCGTCGCCATTCCCGACGCCCGCTTCGGCCACGCGATCCACAGTCCGGCCGCCGGTTGCATCCGCTGCCGGCAGGTCGCGATCCGCGCCACCAGGTCCGAGCGCCGGGTCACGAACACCACCAGGACGTCGAGCGCCTTGCCCGCGAGCGTGTGCTGCAGCCGGGTCCCCGCCGGCAGCACGCCGAGCGCAAACCCGTGCGGCGCGCCCAGCACGGCGACGCGGTGCATCTCCTTGATCCCCAGCTTCTGCACCAGCGGTGTCCCCGAGTAGCCCGCGCTTGCCATGGAATGATCGTGCCATCGCGGGCGTCTGAGTAGTGAGCGCCACGGATGATTCCCATGGAACCCTTCACGTCTGAACACAACGGGCTCGACTTCGCCGGGACCTGCGACCTGGCGATCTGGTGCAAGCTGCTCCACGACAAGGGCTGGTCGGGGCCACGGATCGCGCGGGCGATCGCCAAGAGCGAGGGCTACGTCAACAACCTGATCCGCGTGGTCGAGCGCGCGTCGCCGTCGATCATGCTGCGCTGGCGCGCCGAGCAGAGCGGCCTGGCCGATCACGTCTGCGCCACCGACTGGCTGGTCGCCGTGTGCCTCCTGCCGCACCCGCAGCAAGACGAGGAGCTGCAGCGGCGGATCGCCGCGCGACCGATGCTGCGGGCGTAGCAGGGCCCGAGACTCGACTCGGCAGGGCGTGGCGCCGGGGAGCGCCGGGGAGAACGCGGACACGCGACTCGCCGGGGGCTGCTGCGCGGATGGGTGTCGGGACCGCGCCCGCCGAATCACCGCCGGCGCCTGCGCGAACAGCCCTTGGTATGTGCGGAGCAAGGCCTGCCAATCCAGGTCACGGTCGCGGCCCCCGACCCCATCCGCTCGCGGGCGCCCCCGGCGAGGTCGCGTTGACGCCTCGCGATCTCGCTTCCACGGAGCCTCCACTGTCGATTCCGGATCGACATGGCAGCTACCCGGCCGCACGAGCCGCTTTCTTCAGTCTGCCAGGAGCTCGGTCAGCGTCGCGGCCGACAACACCCGATCGGCCCAGACCTCGACCTGCTCGGCGCGCTGGCGAGCGGCGGGCCCGGCCAGCGCGCGGCGCCGCGGTCAGCTCGCCTTGTGACCGGCGATGTCGGGCTCGGTCCACGGTAGCTGCTGCCCGAGCTTTCGGGCGCGGCGCCGCAGCAGGTCGGGCAGCGTGCCGGCCTCGGCGGCGGCGAACGCCATCGCGAGCTCGGCGCCGGATTCGAACCGCGCATCGCGCGACTTGGCCAGCGCGATCTGGAGGAACGCCTCGACCTGCGGCGACACCGGCGCCAGCGCCGATGGCCGGATCGGCATGATGTGGACCACCGCGTAGAGCAGCGCCGGCGTGTCGCGCGCGACGAACGGGACCCGGCCGGTGACGCAGCGGTAGATCACCGCACCGAGCGCATAGAGGTCGGCGCGGTGGTCGACGGTCTCGCCGCGCGCCTGTTCGGGCGCCATGTACGCCGGCGTGCCGATCGCCGCGCCGCGGGTCAGCGTGCCCGAGGTCTCGCCGAGCAGCGCGACGCCGAAGTCGAGCACTTTCCAGATCCCGGCACCGATCCCGGCACCCGCGGCGCCCGGATCGGTCAGAAACAGGTTGTGGGGCTTGAGGTCTCTGTGGACCACGCCGGCGTCGCGCGCGCGGTCGAGGACCTCGCCGACCTGGGCGGCCAGCCGGGCGAGCTGCGCGCCCGTGAACGGACCGGCGCGCAGGATGTCGCCGAGCGTGCGGCCGTGCAGCCGCTCCATCGCCAGGAACGGCAGCGGGTCGTGCGGCGTCGAGGCGTCGAGCACCTGGACCACGTGCGGCGAGTCGATCGAGCCCGCGATCCGGACCTCGCGCAGGAACCGCTCGATGTGGCGCGGGTCGCCGAGCAGCTCGCGGCGCAGCAGCTTGACCGCGGCGGACCGCCCGGACGCGAGGTGCTGGGCCTCGTAGACCTCGCCCATCGCGCCGCGGCCGAGCACCGCGCCGAGCTCCCAGCCGCGGAACACGTGGCTCGAGAACCGACCCGGGCCGCCGATCTTGAGCGCGCGGTCGAGGTCGGAGCGCAGCTCGGCGACCTGGGCGTCGCGCTGCGCGGCGAGCCGGGTCGCGCGCTGGAGGTGCTCGATCGCGCGCAGCGAGCTCCTGCGGGTCATCCGGGCCAGGAAGAAGCAGATGCCGTAGGCCTGCTGGAGGATCACCTGGCCGGCGATCTGGGCCTCGAGCGAGCAGTCGCGCCGCACCGGGTAGAACCCCGGGTCGTCGATCGCGCCGGTCATGATCAATCCGGCGACCACGGCCTGCGTGCCCGCCGCGACCAGGTAGACCGCGATCGCGCTGGCGCGGTGCTCGGTGCGGCAGAACAGCAGCACGCCGAGCGCGACGATCACCGGCGCCGCCGAGAACGCGCCGACGTAGAGCGTGCCGAGCTCGCCGCACACGATCGCCGCGAACGCCAGGGTGTGGACCCGGCGGACGTGGGGGTCGGCGGCCCGGCCGAGCTCGCGGTAGATCCAGATGCTGCCGGCGAGCGACACCATCAGGCAGGCGAGCAGCGCGGCCGCGATCCGGCGATCGCCGGGCACCGCGGTGACCGCGAGCATCGCGCCCGCGGCGACGACCCAGCCGATCCGCAGGAACGTCCGGGTGCGCTCGAGCTCCTCGTCGCGCAGCGCATCGGCCGCGCAGGTCAGCGTGGTGGCGGCGACGCGTTCCACGGCGCGCAGCATAACGGTGCAGCCCCGGCAGGGGTATCGCGATCCGGCAACTTCGACCGGCCGGGTGCGTCACGCCCATGGCAGCGCGCGCAGCCGCGCATCGGCGCGCCGGCGCAGCGCCGGATCGAGCGCACCGCGCAGCGCGTCGTCGAGCGCGTGGGCGAGCTCGGCGCCGGTCGCGAACCGCTCCGCCGGCGCCTTGGCCAGCGCGAGCGCGAACCAGCGATCGGCATCCGCGGGCAGCTCGGTCGCCTCGCCCGGGCGCGCCGGCATCCGGTGGACCACGGCATAGAGCAGCGCCGGCGTGTCGGCGCCGGAGAACGGATGCCGGCCGGTGACGCAGCGGTAGGCGACCGCGGCGAGCGCGTAGAGATCGGCGCGGCCATCGAGCCGCTGGCCCTGCGCCTGCTCGGGCGCCATGTAGCTCGGCGTGCCGATCACGCCGCCCTGGGTCAGCGTCCCCGAGCTGTCCTCGGCCAGCGCCGCGACCCCGAAGTCGAGGATCTTCCACACCCGATCGCGGAACAGGTTGGCCGGCTTGATGTCGCGATGCACGATGCCGGCGCGGCTCGCGGTGTCGAGGCCGGCGCCGACCTGGCGCACGAGCTCGGCGATCGCGCCGGGCGCGAGCTTGCCGTCGCGGCGCAGGACCTCGGCGAGAGACTCGCCGCGCAGCCGCTCCATCGCGAGGTACGGTGGATCGTGGCCGGCGTCGAGCAGCCGGGCGACGTACGGCGTGTCGAGCGCGCCGCTGACCCGGACCTCGCGCAGGAACCGCGCGACGTGGGTCGGATCGGACAGGAGCTCGCGGCGCACCAGCTTGACCGCGGCGGGCTCGCCGGTGGCGAGGTGGACGGCCTCGTAGACCTCGCCCATCGCACCGCGGCCGATCACCGCGCCGAGCTTGTACTCGCCGACCACGTGGTCCGAGTGCCGGCCGGGGCCGCCGACCCGCAGCACGCGCTCGAGATCGAGCCGCAGCTCGTCCATCAGCGCCTCGCGCTGCGACGCCAGCCGGGTCGCGCGCGCGAGGCTGTCGATCGCGCGCAGCGAGGCGCGGCGAAACGATCGCGCCGTGACATAGGCCAGCGCGTAGCTGCCGAGCACGAACCCGGCGCCGGCCGCCAGCGCGCCGGGGCTCGCCGGCCGGTCCGACGCGAACACGCCGGGATCGGCGATCGCCCCGGTGACGATCGGCAGCGCGATCACCACGTACAGCGCGACCGCGGTCGCGATGATCCCGCGCGCCGCCTGCTCGGCCTCGGTCCGGGCGACGAAGTGGATCCCGATCACGACGATCAGCGGCGCGACCGTGAACGTGCCGTAGTACAGGACCGCGACGTGGGCGTTGACCAGGCACATCACCGCGAGGACCACCAGCGCGCGCGGGGAGTACCGCCGCGGGTCGGCGAACGCGCGGTGGAACCAGGCGCTGACGACGATGCCGAGCGCGAGCGCCGCGACAAAGCCCAGGCTCATCACCCGCGGCGCGTGGAGCAGCGGCACGCTGGCGATCGCGGCGACGCTGATCCCCCATCCCATGCGAATGAACAGCCGGGTGCGCTCGATCTCCTCGTTGTGCATCGCATCGGCCGCGGTGGTCAGCTGGGTCGGCGGACCGACCGGCGGCGCGCTGTCGAGCCGGGTCGGAGGCGCGGTGGCCGGCCGGGTGGCCGCTCCGGTTGCTGCGCCGGGCGCGGCCCCGGTTGCCGCCCCGGGCGCGGCTTCGATCGGCGCTTCGATCGGCGGGCCGGGCGCCTGGATCGTCGGCTCGACCGAAGCGGCGGGCTCGGCGGTGACGGGCGCCGGGCACGCGACGAGCTTGGCGCCGGGCCGATCGGCGAGGGTCGCCCCGCTCGCAGTCTCGTCGTCGCCGCCGGCCATCGTCGCGAGCATATCGCGCGCGGCCTGGCAGGTGATGGCCAACTCACGAGGCTGGCCCGCGGGGGCCGGAGCGGCCAGCCTCCGGCCATGCAGGCAGCCGGCAAGGTGTTCCTCGTCACCGGCGGCGGGCGCGGCATCGGCCGCGCGATCGCGGCGCGGCTCGCCGCCGACGGTGGCCGGGTGTGCATCGTCGATCGCGATCGCCACGCCGGCAGCGACGCCGCCCGCGAGCTCGGCGACCCGGTGTGGTTCGTGCCGGCCGACATCGCGCGCGAGGCCGACGTCCGCCGCGCGGTCGCGAGCTGCGTGCGCTGGGGCAAGCGGCTCGACGGCGTGGTCAACAACGCGGCGATCGCCGATCCGCACAGCGGCCCGGTCGAGCGGCTGCGGCTCGCCACCTGGCAGCGCACGCTCGATGTCAACCTGACCGGGGCGCTGCTGATCGTCAAGCACGCGGTCCGGCACCTGCGGAACAGCCGCGGCGCGATCGTCAACCTCGGCTCGACCCGCGCGCTGCAGTCCGAGCCCGACTCCGAGGCCTACGCCGCCTGCAAGGGCGCGATCGTCGCCCTGAGCCACGCGCTGTCGATCAGCCTCGGCCCGGCGATCCGGGTCAACTGCATCAGCCCGGGCTGGATCGCCACCGACGAGCTCGCGCCGCGCGACCAGCGCCGCACGCCGCGGCTGTCGCGCGCCGACCACGCGCAGCACCCGGTCGGCCGGGTCGGCCGTCCCGACGACGTCGCCGGCCTGTGCGCCTGGCTGCTCTCGGACGAGGCCGGGTTCGTCACCGGCCAGAACTTCGTGATCGACGGCGGGATGACCCGCAAGATGATCTACGTCTGAGGCACGCGCGGCTCCGGCACGCACCGGCGTGGCAGCGCTGGGCTGCGATGTGCGCTGGCGCACGCCGCGACGAACAGGGCTGCGGGAGGGGCATGTAAGATAGGCAGATCTTACCGAGATCGCTGGGGATCTTTTCAGATGCCTCCGGGCGACTCCCGCAATAGAATCATATGTCTACGCCATGTCGGAGCCCACGCAGTACCGGCGCCCGCCTCGTGGTCGACCCATGATTGGGTTTCAGCTCGAGGCCCCTCGTGAGGTCGAGCTATGCGACGGCCCGGTCCTTCACTGCCGCGAAGTGCTGCAGGACGGCCGGACGCTCGGCGAGCTCGAGGTGACCGTGTTCGCCGGAGGGCTGATCATTGATCGAGATGGCGTCCTGGCCGACAAGGCGCGCGACACGATCGTGCGCGAGGCCAGCGTTCGCGGCGAGCCCACCGCGGTCGCGGTGCGGCTGCCCGGCGCGAGCGGGTTTCGCGCCGACGCGGTGCAGAACACGCCGCTGCCCTACCGCCACGTGTTCGCGATCGCGCCCGACGATATCGTCGACGGCGGCGTGCTGATCACGGTCCGCTGCGCGAGCCCGGACTGGCCGGCCGCCGATCACATCCTGCGATCGCTCCGCGTCCTGACCCGCAACGGGCGCGTCGCGACCCACGCCGAGGTCGACGACGGGCCGCTGCTGCCGGTGGTGGCGCCGCGGCGCGACTGAGCACGGCGCGGGGCCGCGTCACTTGATCATGGTCAGCTCAGACCGTGACCAGTTCAGGCCGTGACCAGTTCAGGCCGTTACCACATCAGGGCGCCGCCGGACCAGGTCGTCATCGGCGACACGATGTGATCGCGGCCGCGGTCGCCGGCATGCTGCGAGCAGAACCAGCGCTCGCCGTCGGTGTCCTCGCGCACGGCGGCACACATCGGACATTGCGGGCTGTCGACCGCCTCGGGCATGCCGACCACGAGCGTGGGGCACACCGCCTGCTGCAGCACGCGGTTGGGCAGGTTCTTGTCGCTGCTCCGGGGCGTGTGCAGCCCGAACTGCCCGATCACGATGAGATCCGCGCGGATCTCGGCGGCGAGCTGGGCGATCTCGATCTCGGGCTTGCCGCGCCGGATATGGAGCCGCGCCCGCCAGTCAGTGCCGTGGCGGTTGAACGTCTCGAGCGTCGGATAGACGCGTTCCCACAGCGCGCGCTTGCAATCCTCGGCCGACATCGTGCGCCTCTCGCACACGGTGAGGAAGTGCAGCTCGGGTGTGTCATGGCGCGCGGCCTGATCGAGCGCGTGCTCGATCACGATGTCCGCATACTCCGAGAGGTCGATCCCGACGACGATGCGGTACCGGCGCGCGCGACGTGGCACATCCAGCATGATGGGTTCACGTTGTGGGTCCATGTCGCGCGATACGGTGCATCCTGCGTGCCGCGGTTGCGCGTTGCGAGTCTCGCCTAGAGCGTCGCCCGGGTTCCGACCGGGGCTCGGCCAGCTTGATCGAGCGATGGCGCACGGCGATCCGCCGCATTCAGTTGAGGCCGCGGTGGCGGTCGTGCAACTGTTGCAAGGTGCACGATCGCGAACGGGACGCTCGTGAGCTTCGCTCGGTCGCGCCGCTGCTTGTCAACGGCCAGCTCGTCGGCGCCGTGACGCTCGTGCGCAACGCCGACAAGGTGATCGGGGCCACGGATCCGGAGCTGCTCCGGGCGCACGTCGGCGCCCAGCTCGCCGTCGCGACCATGCTCGATGGCTCGGTAGGCGTGCCGGTCGGGCACTGGGGGCTGTCGCGAAATGCCAGCCTGGCGCTGATCGAGCTCGCGGCGCCGATCGAGCCCGGGCTCGACGTTCGCCCGCTCGAGCTCGGCGCCGTCAGCGGCAGCCTCGATACGCGCGGGGCGCCGGCGGCGCTGGTCGGCGTCGCGCGCCACGGGGCGGGCTTCGTCCGCAGCTACGTGCCGGTGCTGGTCGACCAGGACGTCACCGCGCCGGCCAACACCGCGGCGCGGCTCGCGAGCCCGATCGACCCCGCCCACGTCGGCGCCGCGGTCGCCGGTGCGTCGCTGTTCGCGTGGTTTCCGCCGAACCCGGCGCTCGGCCGCGCGGGCGAGGTCCTGGTGCTCGGCATCGCGCAACCGTACCGCGGCTTCTCCAAGCCGCGCGAGCACCCGGCGATTGCCGAGGTCATCGGACTCGACGACCTCGGCCGCGCCCTGCTGATCGCGCACCGGATCGAGGAGCGCGAGCCCGAGCTCGTCCAGGTCGCCGGCGAGATCGAGGCTCGCGGCACGCCCGCCGAGCGCGACGCCCGGCGGACCAAGCCCCGGCCGTGATCGCGCGCGGCGAAAACGATCAAGGGGGCCCCGCGGGCCCCTTGATCACGAGTCCTGGTCGGGCGCCCGCGCCCGGTGCAGGTCAGAAGTAGTAGCTGAGGCCGATCGAGAATGCGCCGCCCGAGCGCGCGGTATTGGCCGACGTCGTGGTCGGCGTCATCACCGTCGCCGCCTCGGTCATCGGCGGCTCGACGGCCGCGCCCGGCGCCGCGTCTTGCCGGGCCTTGCCGAGGCCGACGCCGCGCAGCTCGGCCTGGAGCGCGAGGTGGTGGAACCGGCGCTCGACGCCGATGCCGAGCATGCCGAACGGCTGGGTCGCGTCGCTGCGCTCCTGCTGGGTCGCGTCGTGGTGCGTGACCGACGCGCCGCCGATGCCGGCGAGCACGAACCAGTTCCACGCCGCTTCGGGCCGGAACCGGTAGCGCGCCGCGATCGCCGCCGTGTTGACCTGGAGATCGCCGTCCTGATCGTCGGCGGTGCGCTCGCGGCCGCCGCCGGCGGACAGCTCGAGCTCGAGGTGCGGCGTCGCGCGGAACCGCAGCGCGAGCTCGCCGAGCGCGAACGCGGTCTGGTCGTCGGGCGCGCCCTCGGGCGCCAGGCTCATCGAGCCGACCGACAGCCCGATCGACCAGCGGTTCGCCATCACCGACTCGCGGCCGGCAGCCTGGGCGCAGCCGGCATCGACCGGTGCAGTGCCGGGCGCAGCGATCGGCGCGGCGCCGGCCGCGGGCGCGACGACGACGGGCGCGACGACCACCGGCTGGGCGACGACGGGCGCGACGACGACGGGCGCGACGACCACCGGCTGGACGGCGACCTCGCCGGGAGCCTGGGCATGAGCCAGCGAGGCGGTGAGCAGCGGCGCGAGCGAGAAGGCGAGGGTCCGAAGGCGCATGCCCGGACAGGCTCCACGCTGCGTGCCAATCCAAGTCGGCGAAACGACGCGCGCGAGGAGTCGCGAGAACCCACACGGCGGACCGTGCTTGTCTCGGCTTCCTACACTAGGATGGCCGCGTGGGTGGTCGGGCCTTCGCGATCGGCGACATCCTCGGCGATGTCGCGGTGTTGCATCACCAGCTCGCGCGGCTCCGCGCTGTGGTGTTTCGCATCGCCCAGGGCTCGGCCGGATCGGTCTCGCGGGGGCGAGCCTCGTGACCGAGCCGTCGCGGCGCACGGGCGACGGCCGTGGTGCGCGGCTCGCGCGCATGCTCGCGTCGCCGGTCGGCGTGCTGATCACGATCCCGGCGCTGGTCGTCGCGGTCGGCGTCGGCATCCTGCTGGTCGGTCGCGACGCGACGCGCTCGGCGTCCGACCAGATGGCGCGGCGCCTGCTCACCAGCAACGCGACCAGCGTGCAGTCCGACGTCGCGTTCGCGCTCGACCAGGCCGGCCCGGTGCTCGAGCAGCTGCGCGCGCTCGCCGATCCGGAGCGCCCGGCGGAGGATGCGCTGGTCCGGATCCACGACCTCGTCGTCGGCCGGCCGGGCGTGGCCTACGCCAGCGTCAGCTTCCCCGACGGCACGTTCCGCGGCGCATACCTCGACGGCGGCAAGGTCGCCGTCCAGGAGAGCAAGCTCGCCGCCGCGGGCACCGACGTCCGGCGCTACACCGTCGCGGCCGGCGCGCTCGTGCCGCTGCGCCGCGAGACCACGGACTACGACCCGCGGCGCCGCGGGTTCTACCGGCTCGCCGAGACCACCGGCGCGCGCACGTGGACCGAGCCGTACACGTTCTTCGCCAGCCACGAGACCGGGATCACCTGCACCGAGCCGGTTCGCGAGCCCGCCGGCGGCGCGTTGCGCGCCGTGCTCACCGTCGACTTCGACGTCGGCGCGCTGTCGCAGTACGTCGCCCGGCCGGCGCTCGATCAGGCGCGCTCGCTGGTCTACACCCGCGATGGCATCATCCTAGCGTACCCCGCCGCGGACAAGCTGGCGCTGCCCGCCGGCGACAAGCTGCTGCGCCACGACGACTTGCGCGATCCGGCGCTCGAGGCGCTGCTGGCGTCCGCGCCGCCGGCCGAGCTCCGGGTGTCCGAGCTGGCGACCGCGGACGGCGGCTACCTCGCCGCGGTCGCGCCGGTCGGTGGCCGCCGCGCCGGCGTCGCGGTGCCGCTCGACTGGTACGTCGCGACGCTGGTGCCGACCCGCACGCTGCTCGGGCCGACCCACGCGCTCGAGCGCTCGAGCGCGATCGCCAGCGCCGGCGCGCTCGCGATCGCCGTCGGGCTCGCCGTCGTGCTGGCCTGGAACCTGGTGCGGATGCGGCGCCAGGTCGCGCGCTCGCGCGCCGAGGCCCGGAGCGCCGAGGCCCGGGCCCGCGAGCTCGGCAGCTACCGCCTGGTCGCGCGGCTCGGCGCCGGCGGCATGGGCGAGGTCTGGCGCGCCGAGCACCGCCTGCTCGCGCGCACCGCCGCGATCAAGCTGATCCGCCCCGAGGCGATGCACGATCCGCGCTCGGTCGACGAGATCCTCGAGCGGTTTCGCCGCGAGGCCCAGACCCTGGCGTCGATGCGGTCGCGTCACACGATCGCGATCTACGACTACGGGGTCACCGAGCTCGGCGTGTTCTACTACGTAATGGAGCTGCTCGACGGGCTCGACCTCGAGTCGCTGGTCAGCCGCTACGGCCCGCAGCCGGCGCCGCGCGTGATCCAGCTGCTGATCCAGGCCTGCGCGTCGCTCGCCGAGGCCCACGACGCCGGGCTGTTCCACCGCGACATCAAGCCGCCCAACCTGTTCCTGTGCCGCGCCGCCGACGAGGTCGACATCGTCAAGCTGCTCGACTTCGGCATCGTCCAGACTGTCCACGACGCGCAGCCGCCGGCGCCGCGCGCGCTGCCGGCGGGCGGCGGCATCGACACCACGGCCAAGCTGACCCAGCTCGGCGCGATGCTCGGCACGCCCGGCTTCATGGCGCCCGAGCAGATCCTCGGCATGCAGCTCGACGGCCGCGCCGATCTGTACGCGCTGGGCTGCTGCGCGTGGTGGCTGCTCACCGGTGCCGAGGTGTTCTCGCGCGAGCCGGCCGACACCCGGATCCTCCACAAGCACATCCACGATCCGGTCCCGAGCCTGGCCGCGGCGATGCCGGGCGGGTGCCCGCCGGAGCTCGATGCCGTGATCGCCGCGTGCCTGGCCAAGGACGTCGCCGACCGCCCGGCCGACGCCCGCGCGCTCGCGGCGATGCTGCGCGCGATCCCGGTCCCGGCCGAGCTCGCCTGGACCGCCGACCACGCCGAGGCGTGGTGGCGCGCCTACCAGCCGGCGCGGCCGGCGGCCGGCGTGTCGAGCGACGAGGTCCAGGTGATCATGCCGGGCCGCACCGATCAGCGCCCGGTGGCCGCGACCTCGGAGACCGCGATCGCGCAGACGATCGCCGCGACGTCCGAGGCCGCGATCGCCCGGACCATCGCGTCGCCGCCGACCCGCGGCTGACCGCGGGGCCTGGCGGAAAACCCGCTACGCCGGCCGGCCGAACAGCCGGCGCAGCGGGTTGCGGCGCTGGGCGCGAAGCGCGGCGCCCGACGACGCGACGTGGGCGCGCGCGACGTGCCTGGCGAGGCCGGCGCGCTCGCGCTCGGTGCCGGTGAACAGCTCGCGGGTGCCCGCGACGACGTCGAACCACGACCACACCACGCCGAAGTTGCGGTCCTGATCGCCCATGTGGTGGTCGTAGTGCCACGGCAGGTGATCGCGGGCCCACAGCGGATCGAGGTGGGCGTGGCGGTGGTCGCGGCGATAGCGCACCAGGCAGTACCAGATCGTCGCGGTGTAGAGCGGCGCGATCGGGAGCAGCGGCGCGTGGAGCAGGCCGATCACGGCGAGCCCGATCGCCTCGCGGGCCTGCGTCGGCGTGCTCCACACCGGCCCCTCGTACGCCGGGTCGTAGCCGCCGTTGCGGCGGACCGCCTGGTGGTGCTCGTGGTAGTGGAAAGAGAACCGGCTCTTGCGATCGCGACCCAGGCCGTGCAGCAGGTAGCGGTGCGTCGCCCACTCGCCCGCGCTGAACATCGCCAACCCGATGGGGATCCCGAGCATCGCGAGAGCCTACGTCTTGCTCGTCAGGTACGCACGAGGCAGCCGCGCGTGGAGGAACTGCCGGCGCCGGCGGCGATCGTGGAGCTGGTACACGCCGAGCATCGCGCCCAGCGACGCGAGGATGCTGACCGCGGAGATCAGCCAGCCAAACCCGAGCAGCGGCATGCCGATGCCGCCGGCGATTCCGACCACCATGCCGACCAGCACGGTCGATGCGATGTCGCCGGCGTGGCGCCGGCCCCAGACGCCGAACGCGCGCTCGCAGTCGCGGCACCAGCCCGACGCCAGCAGGTGGTCCGGGGTCCCGCAGTGCGGGCAGGTCATGGCCCGACTGTAGCTCGGATGTGCGGCGGCGCCGCGGATCACGCGCTGACCGGCGCGACGACCTCGGCGACGGCGATCCGGTAAAACGCGTAGCCCGGCGTGGCGCGGTCTCCGAGGTAGCGCCGGCGGTACTGGTCGGCACCGAGGTCCTCGCGCAGGCGCAGCCCGCAGCGCGCGACGAACCCGGCCAGCGCGTCGGGATCCAGCCCGAAGGTCCACGGCTCGCCGAGCCGGCGGACGTTGTCCATGACCACCGAGGCGCCGGGAAACGCCGCCGTGCCGTCGAGCAGCCCGGCATGGATGTGCGTGAACACCGCGCGGCCGCCCGGCGCGGTCGTGCCGATCCACGCCAGGGTGGTCGCGACCGCGGTCGCGGTCAGGTAGTTGGTGACGCCTTGCCAGAGCAACAGGCTGCGCCTCCGCGGCGCCCAGCCCGCGGCCTCGAGCACGGCGCCGACCTGATCGCCCAGGAAGTCGACCTCGACATAGCGCACCGCGCTCGCCGGCAGCCGCGCGCGCTTGCTCTCCTGGGTCTCGGCGCGATCGACCTCGAACACGGTCGCGCCGCGTAGCTCGGGCATGCGCTGGGCCCGGCAATCGAACCCGGCGCCGAGGATCACGACCTGGTCGATCCCTGACGCGATCGCGTCGCGCACGGCGTCGTCGATGTACGCGGTGCGCGCGATCGCCGAGGTCCGCGCGCGGGGGCGCGGCGGTCGAGGTAGCGAACGTCAGATCCAGTGGGGCAAGTCGATCTCGGACTCGTCGACCTCCAGCATGTCGCGCTCGACATGGTGAAGGCGGGCGACGTACTTCGGCAGATCACCGGCGCGTGCATCTCCGCTGAACGCATCGACTGCGGCCCGGAATCGCTCGAGCAGCAGCTCGTGAGACACCAGCTCGCGGGAGATCATGGCGTCGATATCACTTCGATCGTTCCCATTGAAGCGCTTGAGCTTGCTGACAACCACGTCGACAACGTCCAGCGCGACCACCTCCAGGCGCTCGAGCACACCGTTCAAGGCTGGCACTGGGTGCCACAACGGCTCATCCGGAAGAAACGGCAGGCCGCTGGGCACGATGTCGATGTACAGGTTCCAGCGCCGGTGCAGGTCGGTCCCGGACCTCCGACCGCGATGAGGCGCTGCTTCGTGTCATCCGTCAGAGCCGTCGTCTCGAACACGTCGCTGTCCTTCGTACCGCGTTCGTAGTCCACCTGCAGCATGAGGGCGCCCGAACCGATGATCGAGAGCTGGACCTTGCCGGCGGGTTGTCGCGGCCAGAGTCGGTCGATCTCGATGAAGAACTCGCTAGTGAGCGACACGCGCAGCCCTCAGCGCCTCGAGAAAGTCCTCGGGCTGCAAGCTCGTGATGATCGCCCAGCGCCGGGACTGCTGCGACGCCGCGCGCTGAACCTCGTCGAGCGTACGCTGGCTGCGAATCGTTGCATCGAGAACATCCGGCGAAAACTGGCGGCCTGGCGGCGGCTCGATGAACTTCAGGAACAAGCCCAGCTCCATCTCGGCCCGACGGTACAGCTTTGACCATTGCCTGGCGTCCGTCGGCCTACGGCTGAGCTGCTTCATCGCGATGAGCGTGTTGTCGATCACCCATGCGAGTCGTCGCTCTCGGCCTATACCTTCCAGCTCACCATGCAGCTTGGCGAGGTTCATACGCTCGGCGTTGCGAACAAGCACGGGCGCCAGCGCCGTGATATTTCGCGGGGAGCCATCCAGGAGAGCCTCACGCACGACATCATGAACCTCTTGGATTTCCTCGCTGGGGAGGACGTGTACACTCTCCTGAACATGAAGCGCGCCGAGGCGCGCGAGCGCGTTCTGGATCACCAGACCGGGGTCGCTGGATTCGCCGACGAACTGACCCGGCGCCACGTTGAACAGCTTCGAGAGCAACAAGAGCTGCTCTGCTGTGAAGGAGCCGTCCCCTCGTTCGATGTCGCTCAGGCGGTTTTGCGAGAGCTGCAGCCGCTCGGCGAGCTCGGCCTGGGTCCACTTGCGGGCCTGGCGATGCTGGCGGACCTTGGCGGCGATCTGACGCCTGGTTTTCTCCAGGTCTTCCATGCTGTTACCGTATACTGTATCGGTTTCCCGATAAAAATATCGGCCTACCGATATCCTGATGGCTAACTTATCAAGACGCCTCGCTATCCAGGTGCTGAGGCCTTCGCGCTGAGGGTAGCACCCGTGACCTGCGAGTTGCCAGCCGATCGCGCCGCGCCGGTGCTCGACGTCGAGATCCCGTTGAGCACCGAGCACCGGCGCGGCGAACCGGAAAGCGTCAGTGCCGGTTGTCGTAGCGGATGCCGGCCTCGACCTGGCCGATCGCGGCGCGGGTGAGCTCGAGCGCCTTGGCGCGGTGGCCGCCCTTGTCGCGATCGGCGGCCTCGAGGCTCGCCGCGGCAGCGCGCAGCTCGTCGAGCGCCTGGTGCATCCGGGGCTGCGGCTCGGCGGAGGCGGAGGTGAAGGCGCCGCGGCCGGCGGCGACGGTCAAGAGGGCGATCAAGGCGAACGAGGTCAGCTTCCAGGGATTGCGCATGCAGGCTCCAGCGGACGGTGCCAGACCAGACGCGCCGGCCGGTGCGCTGGTTAAATCACCGCGGCGCGGTCGCGAGCGGCGTGTAGATGTAGAGCGTGTCGCTCGGATCGACGGTCGGCGTGGCGGCGCCGCCGGGAACGAACAGCCGGCCGCCGATCGCCGCGCCCGGGGTGCCGGTGCGTGCGACCGGCATCGGCTCGAGGTCGCGGCGCCAGATGTCGAGGAATGGATCGTAGCTCTCGACCTCGCGGTGCGCGCCGAGACCGCCCTCGCCACCGGCGCAGACCAGCTGACCGAGCACCAGGCCGTAGGCGCAGTCGCCGCGGATCTCGGGATCGCCGGGCGCGTGCATCGCCGTGCGCGGCGTCCAGGCGCGCGGCACGGCGCCCGGCGGCGGCAGCGCCCAGACCTCGCCGCGCGGCTGCGACGCGTCGAGGCTGGCCAGCCCACCGGCGACGATCAGCGTGCCGTCCGACCTCCGCGTCGCCGCGGGGTGCGCGCGCGGCGCCGGCAGATCCGGCAGGTGGCTCCAGGTCCGGGTCGCGATGTCGAGCTCGAGGCAGCTCGCGACCGGCCCGGTCGACGACGCGCCGCCCAGCAGGTAGATCCGGCCGGGGGCGGTGACCACGCCGGCCGCGCCGCGCTCGTACCCAGGGGGCATCGGCGGCAGCGCGCGCCACACGTGGTCGATCGGATCGAGCGCGAAGCTGTCGCCGCGGGCGACGCGCTGAGGGCCCTCGAGACCGCCGACGAGGTAGAGCGTGCCGCCGATCGCGGCGAGGTTGATGCTGGTCCAGCGGACCGGCGCGTCGGGCAGCCGGCTCCACGTGCCGGCCCCGGTGTCGTAGACGTCGACCCGGCTGGTGATGTCCTGGCCCTCGGCGGCGCTGGTGTCGAACCCGCCGGCGACGACGAGCTCGAGGCCGAGGGCGGTGACCCCGGGATCGAGCGCGCGCCGCGGCATCGCCGGGCCGGCGCTCCACGCGGAGGTCGCGGCATCGGGCGCGGCGGGCAGGTCGAACCACGAGCACGCGCCGCCGGCGGCGACGAGCACGGCGAACGCGAGCGACCTCAACATGCTCGAGTGTAGATCAGCGGCCCGGCGCGCGCAGGGCCGGGCGGGGCGCCGGCAGCGCTTGCCCTGGGCGCGGCCGGGAGCGATCCCCGCGCGACCGGTCCGCCCGGCTCCGGCGACGCAACCCGCGGAGATCCGGGGTGATCGGCCGCACCGTTCCCCGCCCAATTTCAGGAAGATCGCCCCACCGGTTCCCGTATCATCGCACGCCATGCCCGCACTCGCCGACCTCGCCCAGCAACTCGTCGATCCACAGCAAGAGGCTGCTGCGCCCCAGGTCGCGGAGCCGGAGCTCGCGGAAGCCGCGGTCGCCGATCCGGCGGTCGCCGATCCGATGAGCGCGGAGTTCTCGACCCAGGGCGCGGTCCCCGAGGTCGCGGACAGCGGCGCGATCGTCGAGCCCGGCGCGACCGCGTCGGAGCAGGCGTTCGGCGACAAGCCCACGGCGCAGTCCGGTGACATCGGCGGTGGCATGTACGAGCCGGGCGAGTACCAGGCCGCGTGTCAGGCGGCCGGCACCCCGGACAAGTGGGAGGAGCGGTTCGCGCACGGCCACACCAGCGCCCGGCAGTGGAACCAGCCCTACGAGGGCCGCTACGACATGACCTTCACGCTCAAGGCGGGCCACAGCGCGTCGCAGGCGGTGCGCGACTTCGTCGCCGGACCGACGATCGCCGACTATCGCGTGATCGCGGTGGCGGCCGAGATGGACGAGATCCGCGACGAGTTCGGCGATCAGAAGTTCGATCGGCTGTTCGGATCCGCGCTCGACGGCGAGGACGCGCAGGTGTCGAGCTCGCAGCGGCTCAAGATCACCCCGGGCATGTACACGGTCCCGTTCCGCGCCCAGATGCAGCAGCTCGCCGCCGAGCAGGACCAGGCGCTCGCCGTGACCGAGGAGCCCGAGGCCCCCGACGTCGCCGCCCAGGTCGAGGAGAAGCCCCAGGAGGGCGGCGTGACCGCTCAGCCGGCGCCCGAGATGATCGCCGAGGAGATGGGCATCCAGCGCGAACAGGAGCTGGTCTAGTAGCGAGCGCGACGAGGGTCACCGTACGATAGCCGGGTGACCGCCGCCGCCGAGCCGTACCGCGACGCCGCCAGCCACCTGCGCGACGAGCTGCGGCGCGCCTGGCTGCGGGTCGAGTACGAGATCCGGATCGGCTGGGCGCGCGGCCAGATCACCACCGGCGCGGCCGCCGCGCCGCCGACCGACGTGGTCAGCGCGACCGACATCGGCCGGCTGTTCGCCGCGGCGCGCGGCGAGCGCGCCGGGGACGAGGCCGGCGCCCAGGCCGTGCTGACCCAGTGGCTCGAGCTCCACAAGGCGGTCGATGCCCGGATCGCGGCGTCGCTCGCCGCCGGGACCCGCTCGCCGCTGATCGGCCTGATGCGGGCGTTCGGCCTGACACCGCGGCAGTGGTCGACCCTGATGTTCGCGCTCCTGCCCGACGCCGATCCGAGCCTGATCCAGGCCTACCGCTACCTCGCGCGCGATCCGAGCTGCCGCGGGCTCGACGGCCGGCTGCTCGCCCAGCTGGTCTACGACACGCCCGAGAGCCGGTCGCTGATGGCGCGCGACCTGTCGAACGCATCGCCGCTGGTGCGCTACCAGCTCGTCGACCTCGCGCCGGGCGACTCGCTGCTGTTCCGCCGGATCCGCGCCGCGAGCCGGCTGGTCCACCTGCTCGACGGCACCGCGATCGGTCTCGATCCCGAGCTCGCCGAGCTCGCCGAGCTGGTCTCGAGCGACCAGCCCGGCGAGTTCCCCGACGTCGCGGTCGAGCTCGCCACCGCGGCGATCCGCTCGCCCGACGTCGTGCTCGCGGTCCAGGGCCAGCGCGGCCTGGGCAAGAAGCTCCTGCTCCAGCGCGCCGCCGCGCACTGGAAGCAGCGCGTGCTGGTGATCGACGGCAAGCGCCTCGCGACGATGCACCCGACCGCGCTCGCGGTCGCGATCCGCGCGCTGGTCCGCGAGCTGACCCTGCTCGACGCCGTGCCGGTGTTCGCCGACATCGACGACGTGCTGGTGCGCGACGGCGACCGCGACGAGCTGCCGGGGTTCGTCGGCATGCTGCTCGACACCTGGACCGGGCCGATCGCGATCACGGTCAACCGCGAGCGCATGCCCCGGATCCACCACCGCCCGCTGGTCCACCTCACGCTCGAGGTCCCCGGGCTCGCGGTCCGCACCCGGCTGTGGCGCCAGATCATCCCGGCGCTGGCCGCCGAGGCCGCCGAGAGCCTGTCGGGGCGGTTCGCGATCCCGGGCGGCATCATCGTCGCCGCCGCGCAGGCCGCCGCGGCCGGCCGGATGCCCGAGGCCGCGCCGCCGGACGCCGATGACCTCGGCAGCGCGGTCGCCGCCCAGCTCCACCAGCGGATCTCCCGGCTGGGCAAGAAGCTGCCGACCCCGTTCGATCTCGAAGACCTGATCGTCGACGACGACACCCGCGCGGCGCTCGGTGAGATCGTCGCGGCGGCGAGCCAGCGCCGCGCGATCCGCGACGCGTTCAAGCTGCGCGGCGCGCAGGGCATCTCGGTCCTGTTCTCTGGCCACCCCGGCGTCGGCAAGACCATGTCCGGCACCGTCCTGGCCCGGCGCCTCGGCCTCGACATCTACGAGGTCGACCTGTCCCAGGTCGTGTCCAAGTGGCTCGGCGAGACCGAGAAGAACCTGTCCGACGTGTTCGACGCCGCCGAGCCCGGTCACGTCGTCCTGCTGTTCAACGAGGCCGACTCGCTGTTCGGCAAGCGGACCTCCGACGTCAAGAGCAGCAACGATCGCTACGCCAACCTCGAGACCAACTACCTGTTGCAGCGGCTCGAGCGCTTCGGCGGCCTGGCGATCCTGACCACGAACATGACCTCGGCGATCGACCAGGCGTTCAAGCGCCGGTTCACCTACGACGTGTTCTTCAGCTTCCCCAGCCCCGACATGCGCGCCGAGCTGTGGCGCCGGACCCTGCCCGAGCGCGCCCGCTCCGCGGCGATCGACTTCGAGGCGCTCGCCGATCGCTACGAGCTCTCGGGCGGCTTCATCAAGGTCGCCTGCGAGCGCGCCGCGTACGTCGCCGGCGCGAGCAAGACCGAGATCGACGAGGAGATGCTGCGCGCCACGATCGAGCGCATGTACCGCGAGCGAGGCAAGCTCAGCTCGGTCGGCCCGCTGGAGTGATCTTGCCCTGAGCACCGCGCCATTGCGTCGTGACCAGGGCCCGCGGCCTGGGGTAGGCTCGCGGCGCTTGCAGCGGACGCCGTACCAGATCAGCTGGTCGACCGCGGGCGCCGAGCTCGTGGCGATCGAGCCCCGTGCCCACGAGGTCGTCCGCCACGCCGCCGCGCTGGCGGTCGCGTACAACGATCCGCACAACGCGCCGCTGCTCGGCCACACCGAGCGGGTCAGCGCCGACGACGTGGTCGCCCACTACAGCGACATCGCCGGCGGCGGCGGCCGCAACTTCCTGGTGCTGCGCGACCGCGAGCTGGTCGCCGACGCCGACCTGCGCAAGGTCAAGGGCGGCGCCGCCGAGTTCGCGTTCCTGGTCACGTCGCCGGCCGCGCAGGGTCAGGGCCTCGGCACCCGGATCGCGATGATGGTCCACGTGTTCGGGTTCCGGACGCTGGGGCTTGCGCGGATCTACGCGTCGGTCATCCCGGCCAACGTCGCGTCGCGCCGGGTATTCGACAAGCTCGGCTACCGGGTCGACGCCAGCCCCGCCGCGCGGGTCTACGCCGACGAGCCCGGCGACATCACGATGGTGATCGATCGCGCAACCTTCGAGCGCTCGCACGCCCGGGCAATGGCGGAGATCCGCATCGCGGTGCGATAGTCGCCGCTATGGCCGTTGCCTCGCAGGTACTCACCGGGCTCGTCGCCGCGCTCCACGTCTACTTCCTGGTCCTCGAGATGTTCCTGTGGACCACGCCGACCGGCCAGCGGGTGTTCGGCCGGACCCGGGACGAGCAGGAGGGGAGCAAGGTCCTCGCCGCCAACCAGGGCCTGTACAACGGCTTCCTGGCCGCGGGCCTGATCTGGTCCCTGGTCGGCAGCGACGCGATCGCGCTGCCGATCCGGACGTTCTTCCTCGGCTGCGTCGTGGTCGCGGGGATCTACGGCGGGATGACCGCGTCGCGGCGGATCCTGTTCGCCCAGGCGCTGCCCGCCGCGCTCGCGCTCGCGCTGACCCTGGCGATGCGCTGATCGCGGCGTCGTCGGCAGCTCGTCCGCGCGCGTCCTGGGGCGTGAAGCAGCGGGATCGCCGTCGGCGTGGTCCTCGCGATCGGGCGCATCCTGCGCGGCATTCCGCCGGGTGCCGGCGGCAGAATCCGGCGTTCCGCCGCGCGGCGCGCGCGACTGTCAGGAGCATTGACACGCGGCGTCGAAGGTCCATCACAATGGGCTGCGCCGCCTTCGGGCAAGTCCCGGCAATCGCTCGGACCGGCGCCGCTCGGCGCGGCCCCGAAGCGCCAAGTAGGCGAGATCTGGTGGCCGGCACGCCCCGGCATCGCCCTCGCATCTCTGGACAGACATGCTGATCGTGCTCTCGGTCGCCACGCTCGCGGCAGTCATCGGCCTGCTCTACCTGCTGTGCTACGGCGGCTTCGAAGGCCCGGTCGACTGGCTGATGGGCACCGACACCCACGGCGATCGCCGCCGGCCGCGGGTCGCGCTGACCTTCGACGACGGGCCGCACCCGGTGCACACCGCGCCGCTGCTCGACGCGCTTGCCGAGCTCGGCGTGCCGGCGACGTTCTTCGTGGTCGGCCGCGACGTCGACGCCAACCCGGCGCTGGTCGCGCGGATCGCCCGCGAGGGCCACGAGCTCGGCAACCACACCTATCGCCACCGCTACC
>DASWRS010000538.1:0-5356 GCA_036403075.1 Kofleriaceae bacterium | reverse complement strand
GAGCGCGAGGTTGACCTTGACGGTGCCGCTGCGCGACTTCCAGCGCTCGATCGCGGTGACGAAGTCGTCCGGGAGATCGGCGCGCTCGAGGTGGCGGAGGAAGGTGATCTTGGGGTGGGTCGTCGCGATGATCGCGTCGGCGTCGAGCTCGTCGCCGCCGGCGAGCACCACGCCGGTCGCGCGGCCGTCGCTGACCTTGATCTTTGCGACCTCGGCGTCGGTGCGGATCGTCGCGCCCAGCGCCTCGGCCGCCGCGCGCAGCGCCCCGGTGACGCCGCCCATGCCGCCCTCGGGGAAGCCCCACGAGCCGGTCGTTCCATGGCCCGGGCCATCGCCCCGGCCATCGCCCGGGCCACCGCCCCGGCCATCGCCCGGGCCACCGCCGACGTCGCCCATCTTGTGGTGCGCCATGACGTACGCGGTGCCCGGCGAGCGCGGCCCGGCCCAGGTGCCGATCACGCCCGACACCGCGAGCACGCCGCGGACCGCGTCGGATTCGAACCGCTCCTCGAGCAGGTCGGCGACGCTCATCGTCATCAGCCGGGTGACGTCGCCAACGCCGCGCTCGTCGAGCGTGCGGAACCGCCAGGCGGTGCGCAGCGCCGCAAGCAGGTCGCCGGGGCGCTTGCTGCCCAGCCGCGGCGGGACCTGGGTCAGCATCGGCCCGAGCAGCGCGCCGAGCCGGCCGAGCCAGTCGTCCCAGCGCGCGATCTCCGCGGCGTCGCGCGTCGAGAACTTGGCGACCTGGGCCGCGCGGCGCGCCGGGTCGTCGCACATCATGAGATAGCGGCCGTCGCGCCGGGGCGCGAAGTACGGGAACTGGGGATAGATCTTGTAGCCGTGACGTGCGAGCTCGAGCTCCTCGAGCACGGCCCTGGGCAGGAGGCTGACCACGTACGACAGCGCGGTCATCTTGTAGTCGGGACCCCACGGGGTCTCGGTGACCGCGGCGCCGCCGACCTTGTGGCGGCGCTCGAGCACGCAGACCCGGCGGCCGCGCTTGGCGAGCAGGCCGGCGGCGACCAGGCCGTTGTGGCCGCCGCCGATCACGATCACGTCCCAGCGCTGGCCCACGACGGCAGATCTAGCCCGGGACCCCGAAGGCGCCCAGCGCCCGGGCGGCGTACACGCCGAGGGCGCCGACCGTCGCCGCCGCCGGGATCGTGAAGATCCACGCCCACACGATCCGGGTCGCGACGCTCCAGCGGATGCCGCGCGCCTGGGTCATCGAGCCCACGCCGATGATCGCGCCGGTGATCGTGTGGGTGGTCGACACCGGGATCTTGAACAGGGTCGCGGTGAACAGCGTGATCGCCCCGGCGATCTCGGCGCAGAACCCGCCGACCGGCTTCAAGTGGGTCAGGCCCATGCCCATGGTCTTGACGATCCGCCATCCGCCGACCGCGGTGCCGAACGCCATGGCGGTGTACGAGGCGATCACGACCCACGATGGCGCCGAGTGGACCTTGGCGTTGAGTGTGCCGCCGGCGATCATCACCGCCCAGATCACGCCGATCGTCTTCTGCGCGTCGTTGCCGCCGTGGCCGATCGAGTACGCCGCGGCCGAGATCAGCTGGCAGACCCGGAACGTGCGGTCGACGCGCTGCGGCCGGACCTTGCGGAACAGCCAGAACACCACGAACATCATGAGGCTGCCGAGCACCAGGCCGATCAGCGGCGCGAGCAGGATGAACTCGAGCGTCTTGCCGAGGTTGTCCCACTCGAGGACGCCGAACCCGCCGAACGCGACACCGGCGCCCGAGATCCCGCCGATCAGCGCGTGCGAGCTCGACGACGGCAGGCCCCAGAACCAGGTCAACAGGCTCCACAGGATCGCGCCGGCCAGGCCGCAGACCACGACGATGACGTAGGCATCGCTCTTCTGGACCGAGATGATCTTCGAGATCGTGTCGGCGACGCCCTGGTGGAAGATGAACAGCGCGATGAAGTTGAACGCCGCCGCCCACACGACCGCGATCTTGGGCGACAGCACGCGGGTCGACACCACCGTGGCGATCGAGTTCGCGGCGTCGTGGAAGCCGTTGATCACGTCGAACAACAGCGCGGCCACGATCGTGACGATGACGATGACCGAGGTGGACATGCGCGGACCCTAGGCGTGCTCGAGGATCACGCCCTCGATGATGTTCGCGACGTCCTCGCAGCGATCGGTGGCGGACTCGAGGTTCTCGTAGACCTCTTTCCACTTGATCACCACGATCGGGTCCTTCTCTTCCTTGAACAGCCGGGCGACCGAGCGGCGGAGGATCGCGTCGGCCTCATTCTCCAGCCGGTTGATGTCGATGCACAGCTTGAGCGTGGCCTGGGTGTCCTTGAGCGAGCGCAGCCCGCGAACGGCGACCTCGACCTGCATCGCCGAGCGATGGAGCACGTCGGCGAGGTCGCGGACATCGTTGGTCATCACGACCAGCTCGTAGAGCTCGAGCCGCTCGGCGGCGGCCTCGACGAAGTCCATCACGTCGTCCATCCGCGTGATCAGCCGGTGGATCGAATCGCGATCGATCGGCGTGATGAACGTCTTGTGCAGCGCCTCGACGCAGCGGTGGGTGATCGTGTCGGTCTCGTGCTCGATGTCCGAGATCCGCCGGCACTTGGCCGGGATGTTCGCGCCCGTGGTCACGAGCGACAGGAACTCCTTCGTCCCCTCGATGGTCAGCGCAGCGTGCTGCTCGAAGAAGTCGAAGAAGCTGGTCTCGCGGGGCAGGAACCGACCGAACATGCAGCCTCCTACGCGAGCGTGTAACACGGCGGCGGCAATTTCGTAACCGACGCGGCGCGTAAACTCGGGACCGGGCGATCCCGCGCAGCGTGCGCAGCTCAGCTCGGCGCAAACGTCAGGCCGGCGCGCCGCAGCCGGTCGAGCAGCGGCTGCGCCATTGCCACCGACGGTGTCAGAACCCCGCCGGGCGAGGTCAGCGGATCGCGCGCGAGGCACAGCGCCGACTCGCCGAGCATCTTCGCGGTCGAGCCATAGCCGGGATCAGCGCGGTCCGAAGCGACGTAGACCAGCGCGTTGCCCTGGGTGTCCTCGGCGAGCAGCCGGACCAGCCAGTGGCCGCGGGCGCGGACCTCGGGCGATGGGCCCTCGCCGGGCTGCGGCGCGCGCTTCGCGAGCTGGTCGCGCAGCCTCGGGCGGTTCATCGCAAACCCCAGCGCGGCGAGGCCGCCGGTGATGCCGGCCGCCATCGCGGCGCCGCGCAGCGTCCCGGGCGTCGACATCACCTCGCGGTAGACGAAGTCCTCGCCCCACGGCAGCCCGGCGAGCGCGTGGCCGCGCCGGACCACCCGGGTGTTGACCTGCGCCATCATGAACGGGAAGGTGAACAGCTTGAGCCGCGGCTGCCAGCCGATCGCGGCCTCGTCGGGCGCCGGCGGACGCGGCGCCGACGGATCGGGATCGAGCGCGTAGGGGTTGCGGAGCACTGCGCGGACCTGGGCATCGCCGGCGGCCTCGCGCGCGAGGTCGAACGCGCTGGCCGCGGTGCCGCCCGAGAACCCGCCGCTCTGCTCGCCGAACAGCGCCGTGACCTTGTGCGCCGGGTGGCCGTGGCGCTCGATGAACGCTTGCTGCGCCGCCCAGCAGCCGAGGTCGCTCGGGATCGAATCGAAGCCGCAGGTGTGCACGATCCGCGCGCCGCTCTGCCGCGCGTGCTCGTGGTGGGCGTCGATCATCCGGCGCATCCACGGCACCTCGCCGGTCAGGTCGCAGTAGTGCGTGCCGGCCTCGGCGCAGGCGGCGACCAGCTCGCTGCCGTAGCGTGCGAACGGCCCGGCGGTGGTGCAGACCACCTGGGTGCGCCGGGCGAGCGCGCGCATCGCGGCCGGATCGAGCGCGTCGCCGACCACGATCGGCACGCCGCGGCCGAGCGCCTCGAGCTTGTCGCGGCTCCGGCCCGCGATCGCCCAGCGCAGCGCCTCGCGCGCCGCGGTGCCGGCGAGGTAGTCCGCGACCAGCCGGCCGGTGAAGCCGGTCGCACCGAACACGATGATGTCGAATTCGCGGGTCACAGGGTGGGCAGGCCGCGCCAGGGACGGCGCGGAAACGCGGCCTCGATCTCGGCGATCGCGGCGGGGTCGAGCGCGACGCCGTCGGCGCCGGCGAGCTCGTCGACGTGTGCGGGCCGGGACGACTTCGGGATCACGAACGTCGACGGCCGGCGCGCCAGGAACGCCAGCGCGACCTGGCGCGGCGTTGCGCCGAGCCGCCGGGCGATGCGATCGAGCGCGCCGGTCTCGGGGAACCCGCCGCGGCTGCCGAGCGGGCTGTACGCGACCACCGCGACGCCGTGCTGCTCGCACCAAGGCACGACGCCATGCTCGATCGAGCGCTCGGCGAGGTGGTAGAGCACCTGGTTGCACACGAGCGCGCCGGCGCCGCGGGCCGGACCGACCAGCGCGAGGGCCTCGTCGAGGTCGGCGGCGTCGAAGTTCGACACGCCCCAGCTCCGGATCTTGCCCTGCGACCGCAGGGCCTCGAA
Organism: Kofleriaceae bacterium; assembly: GCA_036403075.1. GTDB lineage: Bacteria > Myxococcota_A > Polyangia > Haliangiales > Haliangiaceae > JABFXX01. Next base: position 857 of record DASWRS010000538.1, on the reverse strand, counting down.
CGCGCGGAACGTGTCCTCGAGCGGGAGGTCCTCGCGCCAGTGCAGCAGGTACGCGTCGAGGTGGTCGGTGCCGAGCCGGGCCAGGCTCGCCTCGCACGCCTTGATCGTGCCGGCGTAGCTCGCGTGGCGCGGCAGCACCTTGGAGACCAGGAACACCTGGTCGCGGTGGCCGGCGATCGCCTCGCCGACCAGGCGCTCGACCTCGCCCGCGCCGTACATCTCGGCGGTGTCGACGTGCACCATGCCGAGCTCGATCGCGCGCCGGATCGCGGCGATCGCCGCCGTGCGATCGTCGTCCTCCATGTTCCAGGTGCCGATCCCGATCACCGGGACCTCGGGACCCGAGGCGCCAAATCGCCGGGCGTGCATGGCCGGCATCCTACTCCCGCCGGCAGGCGCTATCATCCGATCGTGTCGAAGTTGATCGAGGCGCTCGCCGCGCGCCTGTCGCTCGGTGATGCCCGGCCGCCCGCGGATGGCCGGCGGCGCGCGGCGGTCGCCGTGGTGCTGCATGACGCGTCCGCGCCGCGCGTGCTGCTGATGAAGCGCGCCGAGCGCCTGGGGGATCCGTGGTCGGGTCACATCTCGCTCCCGGGCGGCGGTTACCAGGCGAGCGATGGAGACCTGCGGGTCACTGCGATCCGCGAGACCCGCGAGGAGCTCGGGATCGATCTCACGGGCACGCGGATCCTGGGCAACCTCGAGCCGCTGCACCCGTTCACCTCGGGTCCGACCGGGATCGAGGTCATGCCGTTCGTGTTCGCGACCGAGGTCGCGCTCGAGCCGGTGTGCGGCCCCGAGGCGCTGGCCGCGTTCTGGCTGCCGCTCGACCTCGCGCTCTCGGGCGCGCTCGACGC
>DASWRS010000537.1:0-22499 GCA_036403075.1 Kofleriaceae bacterium | reverse complement strand
CGCTCTGTAATGACAAGGACAGCGGCTGGCCGATGGTCTCCATCCGGCCGTGCGGGCCGAGGCGGGTGATGCGCGCGCCCGACTGCGGCCGGTGGTCGGCCCGGGTGTAGCCGATCGTGGCGAAGCCCTCGACGTCGACGTTGCGGAAGCCCTCGAGCATGTCGCGCAGGTTGGCGCCGGTCACCGGCTCGCCGCGCTCGAGCAGCCGCGCGACGGCGAGCTTCCAGGTCGCGACCGCGACCCGGCCATAGACGTACTGCACGGTCTTGTAGGCGCCGGGCGGATCGCCGTCGAGCGCGCGGTGGCGGGCGTGGTCGGCGAGCAGGCCCGCGGTGCCGGCCGCGGTCGGATCGCCGAACAGCGCGAACGGCTGGACGACGTGGAACCCGACGCAGGCGTCGCCGCAGCGGTCGTAGAGCGACTCGTCGACCGACCAGTTGTTGCCGATGACGTGGACCGCGATGCCGTACTGCGCCCGGGCCTTGTCGAGCGCCTTGCCCAGCGACGCGGCGTTGGGGCTGGTGTTGCCGAACCAGATCCAGTCGGCGATGTCGTAGTCGGGGTGGGTCGCCTTGTGGCGCAGCTCCTCCTGGAAGAACCGCGACACCTTGCGCTCGATCGTGGCGGCGTCGTCGCCGAGCTCGAGGAACAGGTCGCGGCCGACGCGGGTGCCGCCGAGCTGCTGGAGGAAGGTCTTGGCGCCGTCGACCGGATCGGTGCAGAACGCGCTGGTCGAGCAGTAGAAGAACGCCATGCGGCGCGCGCCCTGGCGCCACGCGAAGTTGGCCGCGACCCGCGCCGCAGTGGTGTAGTCGGTGCCCTGGAAGAACACCGACGGGTAGCCCGGTGACTGCTTGCGGACCAGGACCGAGGCCTCGGCGAACGCGCTGCTGAGCGACGGGACCGCGACGTCGACCGCGGTCGGCCCCGCCGCGGCGAGCTCGCCGGCGTAGGCGCCCGACAGGATCACCTTGCCGTCGGCCGCGGCGAGCGGCCCGAGCAGCTGGGTCATCGGCGTGCCCTGGAGGAAGATCGTCGAGACCTCCGGCCAGTCGGGCCGCGCGCGCCACGCGCCCCAGACCTCGAGCGAGGCGCGCTTGTCATAGTGGGTGTCCTGGACGTCGATGTCGAGCCGGCAGCCGCCGATCCCGCCGGCGGCGTCGATCGCGCGCAGGTAGTCGTACTCGCCCTTGCCCGCGGCGGTGCCGACCTCCTTGGTGTCGCCGGTCATGTCGTACATGACGCGGACGCGGATCGGCCCGGGGCACGGCGCCCGCGGCGCCAGCGCGACCTTCGCGGCGACGACCGGGGCGACGATCGGCGCGACGATCGCGGCGCCGCGGCCGCCGGCGACGTCACCGCGGCGCGGGGTCCGCGCGGCGATCCACACCAGCACGGCGGCGGTCGCGAGCGCCGCGGCCGCCGCCAGCGACGGGTGAACGGCCGGGCGCGTCGTAGGGGACGCGAGGCTGTCCGGCGCTTCGCGGATCTCGCCGGCATTCCGGTTCTGCGGCGGATCGCCCGGCAGGCTGGCCATCGCGTGGCGGATCCGGGCCTGGAGCTCGGCGCGCACGTCGTGGAACGCCGCTGCCATCGCCTCGCCGACCTCGAGCTCGCGGACGACGTGGCCGGCCTTGCGCAGGTAGCGCTCGATCGCCTGGCGCATCTCGTGGGCGGTCTGGAACCGCGCCGCGGGGTCCTTCTCGAGCGCGCGCGCGACGAGCCCGTCGAGCTCGGGGTCGACGCCGGGCAACACGCCGGCGAGCCGCGGCACCGGCTCGTGCGCCAGCCGGTGCAGGACGGCCGCCGCGTCGCCTTCGAACAGCCGGCGGCCCGCCAGCATCTCCCAGAGCACGACGCCCATCGCGAACAGGTCGCTGCGGTGGTCGATCTGGCCGCGCGCCTGCTCCGGCGCCATGTACCAGACCTTGCCCAGCACCGACGCCGGCGCGACCGCAGCGTCGGGCGCGGCGCCGTGGCTCGTCAGCGCGATGCCGAAGTCGAGCAGCTTGGTGACCCCGTCGTAGCTGACCAGGATGTTATGGGGGGAGATGTCGCGGTGAACGACGCCGAGCGGCTTGCCGTCGTAGTCGCGCAGGCCGTGGGCGTGGGCCAGGCCGGACAGCGCGTCCGCGACCACGCGCAGCCAGATCGCCGGGCCGAAGCTCCGGGCGCGCGGCGCGCGGAACAGCTCGCGGAGCGACAGGCCCTCGACGTGCTCCATCGCGAGGAAGTGCGTGCCGCGGTCCTCGCCGACCTCGTAGCCGTGCACGAGGTTGGGGTGGTTGAGCCGCAGCGCGAGCCGGGCCTCGTCGAGGAAGATGCCGAGCACCGCGGCGTCGGCTGCGGGCCGGGCCCGCTTGATCACGACCAGCTTGTCGACCCCGAGCGTGCCGCGCGCGATCGCGAGATAGATGTCGGCCTGCCCGCCGCTGCCGAGCTTCGCGAACAGCCGGTAGCGGCCGAGCACCCCATCGGGCGCAGCCGGCGGCGCGAGGCTTGGCTGTTCGCTGGGACCGGGTGTCGGCATGCCGCGCTACCCTCCCTGGGCATCGAAAACGGTATCGCAACCCACCCGTTGCGCCAACGACACAGTGGCCAAACCCACCCAACAGCGTCAGCGCTGACGCGGCGCCGCCGCGGATGGGAGCGTCGATCATGACGCACCTCACCGCGAAGTTCTGCGGATCTCGGCGAGCATCGTGCCTGGCGCGCACCCTGCAACGCGCCGCGGAGCCAGCAATGACCATGAACCAGCTGTACCTCGTCCCGCTCCTGGGACTCACCGTCGCGGCCTTTCCGGGGGCCGCTCATGCCGACTGTCCGGCCGTCCTGGCCGCGCTCGGCGATCGGATCGCCGACGCGACCTGCGTCGCCAGCCCGGATCTCACCACCGCCCATCCGGCGACCACGCCGGCGGACAACTCGGTCGCCGGCCTGCCGCCCGGGGCGTTCACGCCGACCACGGATCGCAACGTGATCTCGCCGGACGCGCCCGATCGCACGCCGATCACCCGCGCCGTGCCCGGTCTCCAGGTCAGCGGCCGGTTCGCCGGCGACCCGACCGGCGAGGCGCGGTTCCTGCTGCGCCTGCCGGCGGACTGGAACGGCCGGCTCGTGGTCGCCGGCGCGTCGGGCACGCGCAGCGAGCACAACGGCGACTTCGCGTGGAGCGACTACGTGCTGCAGCGCGGCTACGCCTACGCGTCGCAGAACAAGGGCGTCCTGAACCTCCGGATCGTCAGCCTGGCGTCGCCGACCGCGCCCGACGCCGCGTCGTGCCGGCTCAACCCGGCCTCGCAGATCTGGGTCCACTTCTTCGACGACGACGCCGAGAAGCCGTTCACCCAGTGGACGCAGTACATGCTCGAGGATGCCCGGCTCGCGCGGAGCGCGGTGTTCGCGAACTACCACCGCCACGCGCGCTTCACCTACGCGGTCGGCACGTCCAACGGCGGCTACCAGGTGCGCCGCGCGGTCGAGGACGCTCCCGAGCTGTTCGACGGCGGCGTCGACTGGGAGGGCACGTTCATCGACCCGCGCGGGCCGAACCTCCTGATCGACCTGCCGCCCGCGATCGCCAACTTCCCGGCCTACGTGGCGTCGGGCTTCGATCCGAACAGCACGGCCGCCCGGAACATCGAGGCCGCGGGCTATCCGCCCGATCTGGTCAGCGGCACGGCGTCGCTGTGGGGCCTGTACTGGGGCCAGTTCTGGGAGGTCACCCAGTGCCAGTGGCAGAAGCGGTTCGACCCGGTGTTCACGACCTACACCGGCGGCGTCAACGACATCGCCGGCACCGGCGGCTACGACTACGCCGCCCGCGCCGCGGCCGACCCGGCGATCGCCCAGCGCCTCGCCCAGGTCGCGACCACCGGCCGGATCCGGCGGCCGCTGATCACGGTGGCCGGCACGATGGACGCGCTGTTGCCGATCGAGCGCGACGCGCGGGTCTACGAGGCGCTGGTCCGCCGCGCCGCGTGCGAGGGCCACGGCCACGGCCATGGCGCGTGCGACGACGATCACGACCGCGATCACGGCCGCGGCCACGGCGAGCGCGACGACGATCGCGATCGCGATCACGGCCCGGCGTACCGGCTCTACGAGGTCCAGAACGGCAACCACATCGAGACCTTCAAGCGCACGTTCCCGCAGCTCGAGCTGATCCAGCCGCATGCCCAGCGCGCGTTCGAGCTGCTGGTCGAGCACGTCGAGCACCACGCCGAGCTGCCGCCCAGCCAGTGCATCCCGCGCGGCGGCGCGATCGCCGACGGGCCGGCGCAGCCCGGCCACTGCGCGCAGCTGCTCGCGCCCTGAGCCCGACCGTCTGCGACTCACGCCGTCGGCACCGTCGGCGCCGCCGGCGCCAACCCCTGCCCCGGAGTGAGCCATGCAGCGCGCCGTCCCTCGTGTTCCGGTCGTCATCCCCGCAGTCGTCCTCGGCGCCCTCGGCGCCCTTGGCGCCCTCGGCCTGCTCGGCCTCGCGCCCGCGTGCGCGGTGCCGCCCGGCGACGACCCGGCGGTATCCGGCATCGCCCAGGCGGTGACGCTGACCGAGGTCACCGGCTTCGGCAGTAATCCAGGGGCGCTGAAGATGTTCACGTTCGTGCCCTCGGGGCTGCCATCGGGCGCGCCGCTGGTCGTGGTGCTGCACGGCTGCACCGAGAGCGCCAGCTCGTACTCGACCCAGACCGAGTGGGGCAACCTCGGCCAGCGCTTCGGGTTCGCCGTGGTGTTCGCCGAGCAGGCGAGCGCCAACAACTCGCTGTCGTGCTTCAACTGGTTCCAGCCCGGCGACATCTCGCGCGGCCAGGGCGAGGCGCTGTCGATCAAGCAGATGGTCGACAACATGAAGTCGACCCGCGGCAGCGACCCGGCCCGGATCTTCGTGACCGGCATGTCGGCCGGCGGCTTCATGACCACGGTCATGATGGCGACCTACCCCGACGTGTTCGCGGGAGGCGCGGTCAACTCCGGAGGTCCGTACAGCTGTGCGACCAGCCTGACGGACGCCAACACGTGTCAGATGGGCAGTGTCAACCGGACGCCGCAGCAGTGGGGCGATCTGGTACGCAATGCGTTCCCGGGGTTCACCGGGGCGTTTCCGCGGCTGATCGCGTTCCATGGCTCGACCGACGCCACGGTCGCCCCCGCCGACCTGCAGCAGACCGTCGATCAATGGAGCAACGTGCTCGGGATCGACGAGACCCCCGAGGTCAACGAGACGTTTCGCACCGCGACCCACAAGGTCTTCCGCAACGCGGGCGGCCGGTCGATGATCGAGACCTACCTCGTCAATGGCATGGGCCACGCGCTGACCGTCGATGTCGGTACGGCCGCCGACCAGGGCGGCGCGACCGGCGCATTCTCCGAGGACCACGACATCTACTCGTCGTTCTACGCGGCGCAGTTCTTCGGCCTGACCACCCCGGCCACGGGCGGCGATACCACGCCACCTTCGGTGACCCTGACGGCTCCCGCGGCCGGCGCGACGCTGAGCGGCACGGCCTCCGTGACCGCGAACGCCAGCGACAACGTCGGCGTGACCCGGGTCGACGTGCTGGTCGACGGCGCGGTGGCCGGGAGCGACACGTCCGCGCCGTACTCGGTCGCCGTCGACACCACCCGGCTGACCAATGCCAGCCACACGCTGGCGGCCCGGGCGTTCGACGCCGCCGGCAACGCCGCGACCACGCCGGCGATCACCGTCACCGTCCAGAACGCCGGCGGCGGGGGCGGCGGCCGGCTGCTCGAGACGTTCTCGACCGGCGCCGGGCCGGACAACCCGGGCTGGACGCTCGGCACCTGGACGCTGTCGACCAAGGACGCGACCGGCACGGCGGGCTCGCGGTCGATCACGGCCACCGCGGCGCCGAGGTTCAACACGGTGACCCGGACCGCGACCTGGGCGAGCCTCGCGCTCGGCTCGGCCCCCAGGCTGAGCTACCAGCGCCAGCTCGCGCTGTCGGACGCCAACACCACGGCGAGCGCGGGCCTGAGCGTCATCGTCAACGACGGCACCGATCACGTCGTCGATGCCCGGTCGATCTCCGGATTCACGTCGTACAACGAGGCGAGCTTCACCGCACGGTCGAACATCGACCTGTCCGCGTTCGCCGGCAAGACCGTCACCCTCAAGCTGGTGGTGACCGCCAGCGATCCGTCGTCGACGGTGACCAGCGCGACCGCGGTGATCGATCAGATCCTGATCCAGTAGCGCGCGCCGCGGCGGCCGCACGCAGCGACGGTTTTTCGAGGCACCTGACGCCTCGCTCTGCTCCCGGTCGTCCGCCTGACGCGTCGCGTCGCCGCCGGGACACCGGCGATCGCCGCATCGGGTCGCGCGCGGCGCATGCTTTTTTTTCGCGCGGTGCGGGCAAAGCGCGATATATGGGCGCCTGGAAGGCCGCGACGCGGGTGGAGTCGTCCGCGGGGGCAGACTAGCAATCGAGCTCGAAACCTCCGACGCGACGTCGGGCGCCATGAATCCTGGTGGGCTGTACATATCACCTTGCCGTCCGACGCGCGCGGACAGGCCCGAACCGCATCGTGGAACGCTCTCCTGCGAGGTGGAACAGCTTCCTGCGAGGTGGAAAGCTCTTTTTCGGCGAACAGAAGTAGACCGATGCGCCAATCAGCGCGACGATAATTTCTCGAAAGCGAACCTTCCCTAACGAGGAGCACGACGTGATCCAGCCAGGCAACCGAAATACACGATGCGCTCTGCTTGTGGTCGCCGCGATGGGCGCCGCGATGGGCGCCTCCGGCACCGTGCTCGCGCAGCCCGCGCAGCCCGCACCCGACCCGGGCCAGCCGACGCAGCCGACCGGCGACACGCCGCCCGCCGATCAGCCGGCGGGCAACCCGGCGAACCCGCCGACGCCTGGCCCGCCGCCGGTCGCGGCCCAGCCTCCGGTCACGCCTCCCGCGCCCCCGCCGACGACGTTCCCGAGCATGGCGGGCCCGGCGCTGCGGCTCGGTGACCTGTTCTCGATCCGCCCGGGCGTGTTCCTCCAGATCTGGGGCAACTTCACGCAGGACGCGTTCAAGCAGACCAGCGGCGACGCCGGCGCGTTCTCCAAGAACATCTACCTGCGCCGCGCCCGGTTCTTCATCGGCGGCGGCATCGGCAAGGACCTGACCTACTTCCTCTTGTGGGAGAGCGCGAACGTCGGCCAGCCGATCGTCAACGCCGACGGCAGCATCAACAAGCAGTTCACGACCTTCGCGTTCAACGACGCGTTCCTTGACTACAAGGTCAACCCGAACTTCTCGATCCAGGCCGGCTTGCAGCTGATCCCGTTCACCCGCAACATCCTGCAGTCGACCTCGACGTACTGGTCGCTCGACATCGGCGGCGTGTCGGCCAGCTACATCGCCGCGACCCAGACCTCGACGCTGCGCGACCCCGGCGTCCAGGTCAAGATCAACGCCCTCGAGAACCACTTCGAGCTCCGCGGCATGGTGTCCGAGGGCGTCCGGCTCGCCGACACCACGGCGTCGTCGGCCAACATGCCGCTGCCACCGACCGCCCGCAACCCCGGCAAGAACGATCCGCGGCTCACCGCGTTCGCCCAGTACAACTTCCTCGATCCGGATACCGGCTACGTGTTCAACGGCCAGTACTTCGGCCGCAAGAAGATCGCCGGCATCGCGGCCGGCGTCGACTACCAGCCGCTGTCGAGTAACAATCCGTACTTCGCGACCTCGCTGACCGGGTTCGCGGCGATCCCGATCAAGGGCGCCGACCCCAAGAACGGCGGCGACGAGATCGGCGGCCAGGTCGAGTACCTGCACTTCCATGGCGGCGGGCTGCCGCCCGCGTCGGCCCTGCTCAAGCAGAACGCCCTGCTGGTCGAGCTCGGCTACTACAACAAGAACGCCAGGCTCTCGCTGTTCGGCAAGTTCGAGGGCCGGTTCTACGACGACGCGTTCAAGCCCAACAACCAGCGGATCTACGGCGTCGGGCTCAAGTACTTCCTCGCGGAGCAGATTGCCAATATCACGCTCCAGTACAGTCTGACGCAGTTCCCCGACCTGATCGCTCCGACCGTCGATCTGCGCAACGACGTCAACGCGGTGCAGCTGCAGCTCCAGCTCGGCTACTTCTAGACCGGCTCTGGCCGGCGCATCGCCGGACATCCGGCCCGGTCCATGGCGGCACAGGGGGCGGGAAAGCCCCCCGGTGATCGGTTAGTATCTCCGGGCGGTCATCCGCCGAGGAGGTAACGACAGATGATGCCGACGCAGCTCACCTCGTGGCTTCTGTTCCAGAACGCCGCGACGCACTTCGGCGAGGTCGAGATCGTCAGCAAGGAGGCGACTCGAACCCACCGCTACACCTATCGCGAGTTTGCCGGGCGCGCGCAGCAGCTGATGCACGCGCTCGACGCGCTCGGGGTCGCGCGTGGCGAGCGGATCGCAACCCTGGCGTGGAACAGCTACCGCCACCTCGAGCTGTACTTCGCGGTGCCGTGCACCGAGCGCGTGCTGCACACGCTGAACCTCCGGCTCTCGGCCGAAGACCTGATCTACATCATCGACCACGCCGATGACCGGGTGATCTTCGTCGATCCGGATCAGGTCGCGACGCTCGAGCGGCTCGAGGCGCACACCCCGGGCGCGCTGTCGCGGGTCGCGCACCTCGTGGTGCTCGCGCCCGAGGTCCCGGCCTCGACCTTGCCCAACCTGGTCGCCTACGAGGATCTGATCGGGCCGCACCCGGCGCACTACCCGCCGCGCGACATTCCCGAGACCACGCCGCTCGGGATCTGTTACACGTCGGGCACGACCGGGCGGCCCAAGGGCGTGGTGTACACGCACCGCTCGACGTTCCTGCACTCGCTGGCGGCGACGTCGGCGGCCGGCAACGCGTTCGGCCCGGGCGACGCGATCCTGCCGGTCGTGCCGATGTTCCACGCCAACGCCTGGGGCATCCCGCACGCGGGGGTGATGGTCGGCGCCAAGCTCGTGATGGCCGGGCGCGACCTGTCGCCGCCGAGCCTGATCGAGCTCCTCCAGCGCGAGCGGGTCACGCTGTCCGCCGGCGTCCCGACGGTGTGGCTCGGCGTCGCCGACGAGCTCGCCCGGCGCGGCACCAAGCTGCCCGACCTGCGGCGGATCCTGTGCGGCGGCAGCCAGCCGCCCACCAGCCTGATCGAGCGCTACCGGACCGAGTTCGACGTCACGATCCAGCAGGCCTGGGGCATGACCGAGACCTCGCCGCTGGCCTCGATCGCGTGGCCCAAGGAGTACATGCGCGACTGGCCGGCGGAGCGGCTGACCCAGACGGTGCGGGCCCAGGCCGGCCTGCCGCTGCCCGGCATCCAGATCTCGATCCGCGGCCTCGACGGGGCCGAGGTCCCGCGCGACGGCAAGACCATGGGCGACCTCCTGGTCCGCGGCCCGTGGGTGGTCGACAGCTACTACAAGGGCGAGGGCAAGGAGCAGTTCACCGCGGATGGCTGGTTCAAGACCGGCGACATGGCGATCGCCTCGCCCGAGGGCTACTTCGTGATCGGCGATCGCACCAAGGACCTGATCAAGTCGGGCGGCGAGTGGATCTCGTCGGTCGACATGGAGCGCGCGATCATGGCGCTGCCCGAGGTCGCCGAGGCCGCGGTGATCGCGATCCCCGACGACAAGTGGCAGGAGCGGCCGCTGGCGTGCGTGGTCGTGCGCCCGGGCCATACGCTCGCGCTGCCGGCGATCCGCGACCACCTGCGGGCCGCCGGGTTCGCGACCTGGCAGCTGCCCGATCGCATCGAGCTGATCGAGGCGGTGCCCAAGACCTCCGTCGGCAAGTTCGACAAGAAGGTGCTGAGGGCACGCTACGCAGCCCGGTGATAGGGTGACGGTGACTCCCACAGGAGGGTCACCTCTGAGCAGCGACGCTGAACAGGACGTCACCTCGCGCGTCGTACCGGCGCACACGATGCGGATCTGGGCGGTGGTGCTCGCCGTCGTCGATGGCCCGTCGCGCGGCGCGCGCGCCCAGGTCGGCAGCGAGATCGCCCGGATCGGCACCGCCGACGGCAACGACCTGGTGCTCGCCGACCGCACGGTGTCGCGGTTCCACTGCGAGGTCTCGGTCCGCGGCGGCACGATCGTGATCCGCGACTGCGGCAGCACCAACGGCACGCTGATCGACGGCGTCCGGATCCGCGAGGCCGAGATCCCACCCGGCACGCTGGTCCGGATCGGCGGCTCGGCGCTGCGCGTCGAGCTCGGCGACGAGCCGGCGTTCGTCGAGATCTCCGGACGCTCGGGGTTCGGCGAGCTGGTCGGCGCCAGCGTCGAGATGCGCCGGGTCTACGCGATCCTCGAGCGGCTCGCCGAGACCTCGGCGACGGTGCTGGTCCAGGGCGAGACCGGCACCGGCAAGGACGTGCTCGCGCGCTCGCTGCACGCCGCGTCGCGCCGCGCCGACCGGCCGTTCGTCGCGGTCGACTGCGGCGCGATCCCCGAGCACCTGGTCGAGAGCGAGCTGTTCGGCCACGTCAAGGGCGCGTTCACCGGCGCGATCTCCGACCGCCGCGGCGTGTTCGAGGAGGCCGACGGCGGCACGCTGTTCCTGGACGAGATCGGCGAGATGCCGCTCGCGCTCCAGCCCAAGCTGCTCCGCGCGATCGAGTCGCGGTCGATCCGCCGGGTCGGCGGCACCGGCGCGCGCACCGTCGACGTCCGGATCGTCGCCGCGACCAACCGCTCGCTGGCGAGCTCGATCAACGACGGCAGCTTCCGCGAGGACCTGTACTACCGGCTCGCCGTGGTCGAGGTCCGGCTGCCGCCGCTGCGGGCGCGCCGCGACGACATCCCCGTGCTCGCCGCGCACTTCTTCCGGCTGTTCGCCGGCGAGCACGGCAGACTGCCGGCCGAGTTCGTCGCCGGCCTGGTCGGTCGCGGCTGGCCCGGCAACGTCCGCGAGCTGCGCAACACGATCGAGCGCAGCGTGTCGCTCGGGACGATCGCGCCCGCGCCGCGCACCGCCGCGCCCGGTGCACAGGCGACCGCGCCGCCGGGCGACGTGCTGCCGGGCTCGATCGAGAGCTTCGTCGCGCTCCACCTGCCGCTCAAGGAGGCCCGGCGCGCCTGGACCGAGAGCTTCGAGCTGGTCTACGTCCGCACCATGCTCAAGCTGGTCGGCGGCAACGTCACCCGCGCGGCCGAGCGCGCCGGAGTCAGCCGGCGATTCCTGCAGCGCATGGTCGCGCGGCTCGGCATCCGCTCCGGCGACGGCGCCGTCGATGGCGACGATCCCGGGCGCGACGATCCGGGGCCCGACGATCCCGGCGCCGACGACTGACCCGCCCCGGCGGTCACGGCAGACGCGGCGGCTCGCAGGTGTGCGCCTGCTGCTACAGCAGGGTCACGTCGTAGAAGTTGCGCAGCGCCGTCATGCCGGGGTTGCCTGTCAAACACCGACGAGGCGCTCGCGGCGAGGCACGATCGGGCGCGGCCGGCGCGCGCGTTACATCGCGATGACCGAGGGAAGCTCGCGGCGACGGCGCGCGGACCAGGTCGCCGAAGAACCGCGACGGCGCCCGGGTCAGTGCGGCGTCGGCGCGGGCGAGATCATCGCGCCGGCGGAGAGCATGCCGTCGATCCAGACGATGCCCAGGCCGCCGCCGCCGCCGCCGCCGCCGCCGGCCGCATCAGCGACGTCGAGCTGGCCGGCCATCCCGATCGCCGTGCCGGCGGCACCGTTGCCGCCGTTGCCCTGCGGGTTGGTGTCGCCCTGGCCGGGGGGCGCGCGCGTGTTCCACAGAGCCGTCGAGCCATCGCCGCCGTCGCCACCGCCGCGGTCGGCGCCGCCGCCGCCCCCCGCCCCACCGTTGGCCGCGATCCGTCCCGAGACCTGGATCGTCGGCGCATCGAGGCCGATCATCCCGCCCGAGCCGCCGCCGCCGCCGCCCTGCTCGGCGCCTTGCGGGCCGCTCGTCGCGCTGCCGCCCGCGCCGGAGGCGAAGATGTCGCCATCGACCACGATCATCTGGCCCGCGATCAGGTAGATCGCGCCGCCGCCCTCGCCGCCCGCGCCGCCGGTGTGGCTCGCGTCGGTGTTGGCGCCATCGCCGCCGGCACCGCCGCTGCATCCGCCGCGCAGCACCGCCGGCGGGGTCTGCGCCGCGCCCGGGCTCCCGCCGGTGGACTTGCCGACGGGCTGGCCGGTGTTGTTGCCGTCGCCGTCGCCGCCCGCGCCGCCCGTGGTCCCCAGGCTGCCGCCCGCGCCGCCGCCGCCGCCGCCCGCGTCGTTCTTGCCGGCGCCGGCCGCCGCGCACGTCCCGGTGCCCGCCGCGGCACCCTTGCGTCCACTACCGGGACCGCCGACGGGGTGCTTGCTCGAGGCATCGAGCGTCCCCACGACGTGCACCAGGTCGGCGCCGATCAGGACCAGCGCCCGCGATCCGGTCGCGACCACCGTCGCCGATACGGTCACCGACTTCCCGGCGATCACGCACAGCTCGGGTCCGCCCGACGCCTGCGAGACGACCTGCATGCAGCTGCTGCCGGTGGTGTCGATCGAGTTCCCCAGCAGCACCGCGTCGGTCGGCGCCTTGTCGAGGCAGACGGTGACCAGCCCCCGGCCGAAGCAGAGCCGCGCGTCGCCCGGCGTGGCATCGGCACCGGCGTCCTTGCCCGGCGATGCATCGATCACCGGAGGGTTGTTGCCGTCGATCGGCGTCACCTGCGGGTTGGATTGAAACCCACAGCCCCCGAGGACCACGAGGGCCATGAGGGCCACGACGATGCACCCCGATCGCATCACGCCGACAGTCTATCCGGTCGCGGGACCACGTGCCGCCGGAAATCGCCGTCACGGCGAGCGCCTCAGATCTTTGAGGCTGCGTGGATGCGATGTGTGTCGTCAGGCGAACTGCACAGCAGACGTATTGCCGCCACTGACCACGATCGCGATCCGCGATCCGGGTGGCGGCGCGAACCGGCCGGACAGCACGGCAGCGAGGCTCGCCGCGCCGCCGGGCTCGGCCGCGATCCGCAGCGTGGCCCACAGCGCGCGCTGCGCCTGCGCGATCGCGTCGTCGGTCACGAGCACCGACTCGACGTGGCGCTGCGCGATCGGGAACACGCGCTCGCCGATCCGGCGCGGTGCGAGCGAGTCGGCCGCGATGCCGCCGGCCGGGGCATCGACCGGCTCGCCCGCGGCGAGCGCGCGCGCCAGCGTCGGCGCGAGCTCGGGCTCGACCCCGATCACCCGGGTCCGCCCGCCGAACCACGCCGCGATCCCGCCGATCAGGCCGCCGCCGCCGACCGCGGCGAGCACCGCGTCGGGCACGCCGATCTGATCCTCGAGCTCGAGGCCGAGCGTGCCGGCGCCCATCATGGTCTCGTCCTGATCGAACGCGTGGACCCGGAGCGCGCCCGAGGCCTGGGCCCAGGCCTCGCTGGCGGCGAGCGCGTCGTCGTAGCGCTCGCCGGCGAACACCAGCTCGGCGCCGGTCGCGCGGATCCGCTCGACCTTGGCCGGCGTCGAGATCGTCGGCAGGTAGATCCGCGCCGGGATCCCGAGCTCGCGCGCCGCGTGCGCGACGGCGGCGCCGTGGTTGCCGCCGGACGCGGCGACCACGCCCACCGGCGGCACCGGACGGAGCAACAGGTTCGCGAACGCGCCGCGCGCCTTGAACGAGCCGCCCTTCTGGGTCAGCTCGAGCTTGAACACCAGCCGGACGTCACCGAGCCCGAAGTCGCGGCCGTCGACCTCGAGCACCGGCGTGCGGCGGATGTGGCGGCGGATCACCGGCTCGGTGGCCGCGATCCGATCGCGATCGACCTCGGCGCGGGTCACGACACTCGCTGGCCGGCGCGACGGCGACGAACAACCACGCGGCGAGTGTGCGGAGGGACCCGCGCGGTGTCAACGCATCGGGCGCTCGAGTGGGAGCGCAACACACGCGGCTCGCACAGCGCCGCTCATGTAGGACGCGCGCACGCGCGCGCCGGGCGGGCCTGTCGCTTGCAGCTTCGCAACGGCATGTGGACAGCGTGTGGCGACGGCAACTGCCTGGAAGATGTGTTCAGCGTCCTCCGGTTCCGTCGACGCGGCATGGTTTCGTTTCGCAAGTTCATCATCCTGAACGCGCAGCGCGGCCCGGACGCGAACGCGTTGCACCTCGAAGAGGCCGCGACGCAACCATTGCGTGTCCTGCATCGGTAGCGCGGCGTACGGAGCCCGCGGCCGGCGACCTCGTGGGTGCGTTCCGGCGGTAGGCCGGCTGTAACAGGGCAGTAGCGCTGGATTTGTGAGTTCGCCGTCGGCAGAATTATTACGTGCGATCGTTCGTGCCGATTACCATCGATTCGACGTGGGTTGCGGTGGACATGGCGACGGTGCGGGAGATCGGCGGGCCGCTGACCTGGATCGCACTGCCGACGGCGAGCGCGACCCTCCCCGGCGTCGCGGCCTGGCGCGGCCGCGCGGTCGCGGTCGCCGATCTCGCCGCGCTGCTCGGAGCCGGCGAGCGGCTCGCCGCGCCGACCGGCCGCTTCCGCACGCTGTACCTGCAGCAGGGCGCGAGCACGCTCGCGGTGCCGGTCGACGCCGTGCGCGAGCCGCTGACGATCCCCGAGACCGAGATCCGGCCGCCCCGGGTGCGCACCGAGGCGTTCTGCACGGGCGAGCTGGACGTCGAGGGGCACACCACCCTGCTCGTCGATCTCGGGGCGCTCCTGGACGGCCATCGTCCGGCGGTGACAAGTGGTCTGCACTGATCAGCCCCTGGCGTCGCGCGTCGCGATGGTCCACGTGGACGACCCCCGGGGTCGCTGGAGCGTGTCCGCGTCCGAGGTCATGCGGATCGTCGCGGCCGCCGAGTGGGTCGCCGCGCCGCCCGCCGACGTGCTCGCCGCGCTCGGGCCGGTGCCCTGGGTCCGCAGCCGGCGCGTGCTCGTGCTGCGCGGCGCCGGCGGCCGCGAGCTCGCGCTGCTCGCAGCCGGCGCGCTCGAGATCGCCGACGTCGATCCCGCGACGGTGCTGCCGCTGCCGGTCGCGCTCGCCGGCGCCGTGCCGCAGGTCTCCGCCATCGTCGTCGCATCCGACGCATCACTGTCGCTTCTGATCGAGCCCTCTGCCGTGATCCCCTCCAGCGACATCGTGGTTGGTGAAGAACTATGCCCAAGTCCCTCGTGACCCGTATCCGGCTCATCTACTTCCTGTGCGATCTGATGTTCGGGGTGCTGATCCCGCTCGCGGTGGTCAACGGCATCGAGCCCGAGGACTCGACCTGGGCGCTCATCGTGCTCTACCTGTTCGGGCTCGGCCGGACCGCGGGGATCATGTTCATGATCAAGCGGATCTTCGGACCCGCCGCGCACTTCATCGCGGTCGCAACGGGCCAGCCCGACGCCCGCGAGGTCCGCTACGTCGACGAGACGCTGCGCACCGGCCCGCGGCGGTTCACCGTCGCCGTGATCACGCTGTGGCTCGCCCAGCTCGTGCTGGCGATGCTGGTGCTGCTGTTCGTCGATCGCTACCGCGCGGGCATCTCGCTGCGGTCGCTGGTGACCGTGGGGTTCATGGCCACCGCGATCATCCTGGGCACGATCCCGTTCACCGCGCCGCTGATGTCGCTGTTGACCCACGGCACGTCGCGCCGGCTGTTCGCGATCGCCCACAAGGCCGGGATCGAGATGCAGCGCGAGCGCGCGTCGCTCAAGGCCAAGCTGGTCGTGCTGGTGGCGAGCGCCGGGCTCGCCGGGCCGCTGTGGATGGCCTCGACCGGCTACTCCGCCGATGCCGCGCGCGCGATGCTCGAGTCGCGGGCGCGGTGCGCCGCCGCGGCCACCGAGCTGGCGCGCGAGGCCAGCGGGCCCGGCGCGGCCGACGCCGCCCGCCTGACCCAGCTCGCCGCCGAGAAGGGCCGGCTCCACGGCGTGCAGGCCTCGTTCGTCGACCGCACCGGCAAGCCCATCGCCGGCGAGCTGGCGCTGTCACCGCCGCTGGCCCGCTGGCTGGCGAGCGCGCCGGCGCCGCAGGGCGACGACACCTCGAGCCCGCGCGACGCCCTGGTCGGGGCCCGCGCGCCGGCCGCCCACGACCAGTTCGCGGTCGTGGTGATGCCGGTGAGCGACTGGGCATCGAGCTCGATGATGCTCACCCTGATCGCGTTCTTCCTGGTGATCATCGTGTGGGCGCCGATGTGCGCCTACTTCCTGGCGCGCGACGTGGTCGAGCCGCTCGAGCACATCACCCGGACGGTCATCCAGGTCACCGAGGTCGGCAAGCTCGACGAGGTCGCAGCGATCGCGGTGACCCAGGACGACGAGGTCGGGACGCTGGCCGCCCGGTTCAACGATCTGGTCGACATGCTGCGCGACCTCAGCGGCGCCGCCCGCGCGCTCGCCAAGGGCGACCTCCAGACCCGGCTGTCGGGCGAGGGCGACGTCGCGACCGCGTTCCAGGCGATGATCGGCAGCCTGGGCAAGATCGTCCGCCAGATCCACGAGACCGCGGTGCTGCTCGCCGCGGCGGCGACCGAGATCTACGCCGCGTCGCAGGAGCAAGAGGCGGCCGCGGCGTCGCAGTCGACCGCGATGGTCGAGATCCGCCAGACCATGGAGTCGCTGTTCGAGGCCGCCGCCCACGTGTCGGAGTCTGTCCGCGGTGTGCTGTCCAACGCCGAGCGCACACTCGAGACCACCGATCGCATGGTGATCCGGATCGGCGATCTCACTACCCACGCGGGCCGGATCGGTGAGATCCTCGAGACCATTCGAGACATCTCCGACCGCAGCGATCTGCTCGCGCTCAACGGCGCGCTCGAGGCCAGCCGGGCCGGCGAGGCCGGGCGCGGCTTCGGCCTCGTCGCCGCCGAGATGCGGCGGCTCGCCGAGCGCGTGCTGTCGTCGGTGCACGACGTGCGCTCGCTGGTCGGCGACATCCGCGCGTCGGGGTCTTCGACGATGATGGCGACGGAGGACTCCAAGAAGCTGGCGGCGAGCACGACCGATGCGGCGCGCCAGATCACGCTGGTCACCCAGCAGCAGCGCAGCGGGACCGAGCAGGTGCTGCAGAGCGTGCGCGAGATCGCCGAGACCCTGACCCAGTCGGTCGCGGCGATGGCCCAGACCCGCGCGTCGGCCGAGCAGCTCAAGAGCCAGGCCGACAAGCTGTCGAGCCTGGTCACGGCCTTTCGCATCGAGAACCCGCCGACGTGAACCAGCGCCGCGAAGCTCTGATCGCGCGGTATCGCGCGATCTCGCTCGAACGCCTGCGTTCGATCCACACGCGGCTCGCCGCGATCGCCGACGGCCACGCCGAGGCGCTCGCCGAGGTCCGGCGCGAGCTCCACACGCTCAAGGGCGACTCGCACCTGCTCGGGATGGTGCAGATCGGCAAGGTCGCGCACGCCTGCGAGGAGCGGCTGATCGATCCGCACACCCTGGGCTCGGCGGTCCGCGTGATCGGCGACGCGCTCGACGCGATCAAGCACGCGCTGCAGGACGACGCCGGCGAGCGTGCCGAGGAGGGCCTGCGCGACGCGCTCGCGAGCCTCGCGGCACCGGCGCCCCGGACCGCGGGCGAGCCCACCGCGCCGGCGCCGGCCAGCCCGTCGCCACCGGCGCCCGATGCCCGGGCCGATCACGCGTCCAGCGGCGCGCGCGACGACCCGTCCGGTGACGCGTCCGGCGATGCCGCCGACGACCGGCCGACCGCCGAGCAGCTCGCCAAGCTCCGCCCGCAGGTCAGGTCCGAGCAGCGCAAGGTCGCCGCGGAGCGCGCCGAGACCACGCGCTGGATCCGGGTCAGCGCCCGCGACGTCGACGCGGTGTGCGAGCGGCTGTCGGCGCTGCACGCCGACCTCGGGCGGATCCACGCCACGCTGCGCGGCATGCTGTCCGAGGCGCGCGACACGATGCACGACGTCGAGCGGGTGCGCGCCGACCTCGACGAGATCGTGTCGTCGGCCTGGGCGCTGCGGCTCGCGCCGGTGCACCCGACCCTGGCCCAGCTCGGCGATCATGCGCTCGAGATCGCCCGGGCTCACGGCAAGCAGCTGCGGGTCCGGATCGATGACGGCGGCGCGATGGTCGAGCGCCGGCTGCTCGACGAGGTCGAAGATCCGCTGGGCCACCTGGTGCGCAACGCGATCGACCACGGGATCGAGCCGGCGCACGAGCGCGGCGACAAGCCGGTGCCGGCCGAGCTCGTGCTGTCGGCCGAGGCCCACCGCGATCAGGTCGTGATCACCGTCGCCGACGACGGCCGCGGGATCGATCTCGCGAGGGTCCAGGCGATCGCGGTGGCGCGCGGCCTGGCCGATCCCGCGACCCCGCTGACCGAGGAGGCGGCGTACGAGCTGCTGTTCCTCCAGGGGTTCTCGACCCGGCAGAGCACGACCGCCCTGTCCGGCCGCGGCGTCGGCCTGGACGTGGTGCGCCGGAGTCTGACCTCGATCGGCGGCCGGGTCTCGGTGTCCAGCACGCCGGGCGCCGGCACCCGGTTCGCGATCCACATCCCGTCGACCGTGTTCCGCGAGCGCGTGCTGATCGCCGACGTCGGCGGCGCGCTGTGCGCGCTGCCCGCACGCGAGGTCGAGACCATCGTGCCGATCGCCGCCTCGATGGTCGAGTCGGTCGGCGCCACGCCGCTGCTGCGCTACCGCGGCGAGGGCATCCCGTTCCTGCCGCTGCCGCTGTTTCGCGCCGACGCCGGGAGCACCCGCGCCGCGATCGTGACCCACGCCGGCCACCGCTGGGCGATCTCGCTCCCCGAGGTGGTCGGCGACGTCGAGCTATTGCGCGTCCCGGTCGACGCCGCGGTCGCCTCGCTCGGTCCGTTCGCCGCGAGCGGCACGCTCGACGATGGCCGGCTCGTGCTGGTCGTCAGCCTCGACGCGCTGCTGTCGCACCCGCGCCAGGTCACCCAGTTCGCCGGGTCCACCAGCCGCGACCGCGGCCGGCGCCGCGTGCTGATCGTCGACGACTCGCCGATCGTGCGCGACCTGCTGAGCGAGCTGTTGTCGAGCGTCGGGCTCGAGGTCCGGGTCGCGGGCGACGGCGCCGCGGCGCTCGACGCGCTCGCCGAGCACTCGGTCGACCTGATCGTCTGCGACGTCGAGATGCCGGTGATGGACGGCTTCGAGCTGCTGCGCCGGCTGCGCGACCGCGCCGAGCGCGTCCCGGTGGTGATGGTGACGACCCGCGGCTCGGTCTCCGACCGCGCGATGGCCGCGTCGCTCGGCGCCGACGCGCTGATCGTCAAGTCGGAGTTCGAGAACGCCCACCTGCTCGAGACCGTGCGGCGGTTCGTGGAGATCAGCGCATGACGCGTGCGTTCGTGGTCGATGACTCGCCGATCTGCCGCGCCCAGCTCCGCGAGTGGCTCGAGGCCGACGGTGATCTCGAGGTCGTCGGCGAGGCCGCGGACGGCGAGTCCGCGATCTACCTGATCACCCGGCTGCGCCCCGACGTCGCGACGATCGACCTGCGGCTGCCCGGGATGTCGGGCCTCGAGGTCGTCACCCAGCTGATGGCCAAGTCGCCGCTGCCGCTGCTCGTGGTCACCGGCGCTCCGGCCTGCGACTACGCCGACCTCGCGTTCGAGGCGATCCGCCGCGGCGCGCTCGATCTCCAGCTCAAGCCGAGCGGCACCGACGACGACGCGATCCGGTCGCTGCGCGCCAAGGTCCGCTGGCTCGCCTCGGTGCCCGTGGTCCGCCACATCGACGGCAACCGCGCGCCCTCGGAGCCGTCCGGGCGCCACGCCGAGTCGGGGCGCCACGCCGAGTCGGGGCGCCACGCCGACGTGCTCCGGCCGCCGGACACCGCGATCCGCGCGCCGCGGGTCGCCCGGACCTCGAACGACCCGGTGGTCGTCGGGATCGCGGCATCGGCCGGCGGGCCGAGCGCGCTCGCGACCGTGCTGGGTGCGCTGTCGGTCGATCTGCCGGTGTGCCTGGCGATCGTGCAGCACCTGCCGCGCGGCTTCGCGCCGAGCTTCGTCAGCTTCCTGCAGAGCCGGTGCTCGCTCGCGGTCCGGCTCGCCGAGCCCGGGCTGGTGCCGCCGCCGGGGACCGTGGTGCTCGCGCCCGACGATCACCACCTCGAGCTGATCGATGGCCGGTTCGAGCTGACCAGCGGGCCGCCGGTCGACGGCCACCGTCCGTCCGGCACGGTCCTGCTGCGCTCGCTGGCCTCGCTCGGCGGCGCGGCGATCGGCGTGGTGCTGAGCGGGATCGGCCGCGACGGCGCCGACGGCCTGCGCGCGATGCGCGATCGCCACGCCGTGACGTTCGCCCAGGACGCGAACAGCTCGGTGGTCTACGGCATGCCGCGCGCCGCGGTCGAGGATGGCGCCGTGCAGCAGGTCCTCCCGGTCGCCGCCCTGGGCGACGCGATCTCGGCGGCGGTCGCGTGCTCGCGGCGCTGGAGACGGCCGTGACCGCGCCGGTGCTCGCCGAGCTGATCGAGCGGACCACCGGCCTGGCGCTCGACCGCGGCGGCGTCAGCACCGCGCTCGATCGCTTCGTCGCCGACCGGATGCGCGTGCTCGGCCTGGCCACGATCGAGAGCTACGTCACGCTCGCGGCCGAGCCGACCGGAGCCGAGCAGCGCCGGCTGATCGACGCGATCACCGTGCCGCACACCTGGTTCTATCGCGACCCGGAGCAGCTGCGCACGATCGCCCGGCTCCTGGTTGCCGCGCCCGCCGGGCCGATCGCGGTCTGGGTCGCCGGCTGCGCGACCGGCGAGGAGGCGTACACCCTGGCGATGATCGGACGCAGCATCGGGCGCGACCTCTACGTGCTCGCGACCGACATCAACGAGACCGCGCTCGCCGCGGCGCGCCGCGGCGTGTACAGCGCGCTCGCGGTGCGCGACGTGCCCGATCTCGAGCGCCGGCGCTGGCTCGCCCAGAGCGAGGCCGGCTTCGCGGTCGATCCCGCGCTGCAGTCCTCGGTGATCTTCTTGCGCCACAACCTCGTCGAGCCGCCACCGCAGCCGCCGCGCGGCGCGTGGGACCTCGTGGTGTGCCGCAACGTGCTGATCTACTTCGCCCCGAGCGCCGCCACCCGACTGCTCGGACGGTTCGCCCGCGCCGTGCGCGAGGGCGGCTCGCTCGTGGTCGGGGCCGGCGAGGTCGTGTTCGAGCCGCCGCACGGGCTCGAGCTCGTGTCATCGGGCAACCGGCTGGTGCTGCGCCGCCGCGCGCGGCCGCTGCCCGCCGCCCCGCCGACGCGTGGCACGTCACCGCACCCGATCCTCGCCCCCGAGGCCGTCGCCCGGCCCGCGCCACCGCCGCCCCCGCCGGTGCGCGACGACGACCTGGTCTCGACGCTGACCCGCGGCCACGCCCTGTTCGAGCGCGGCGAGATCGCCGCCGCGATCGAGAGCTACGAGCAGCTGTCGCGCTCGCACCCCTCGGTCGCCGAGGTCTGGCTGTTCCTCGGCATCGCGTATTACCACCGCGGCGCGGTCGACGACGCCGCGCGGGCGCTGCGCGCCAGCCTGTGCCTCGACGCGGCGCTGTGGCCCGCCGGGTTCTTCCTCGCGCGGGCCTACGACCGGCTCGGCCGGCGCGACGACGCCCTCCAGCAGTACGATCTGATCGCCGACGACGATCTCCAGCCGCCGTCGCTGCAGAGCACCAGCGCGGTGATCAACGAGCTCCAGGCGCTGCGCCACGATTTCCGCAATGCCGCTCGCCGTCTCGCGGCGGAGCGAGCGCCGCCGCCTCGCCGGCCGTTCAAGTGATCTCCTTTCCCGAGCGGCCGGTAGGCCGAGCACCTGTGATGCGGCAGTAAGCCGAGTTACTCGAGGTCTCGAGGGAGATCAGGCGCGCGTTGCACAGATTGCGCAGAATCAATTCTCTGCGCGCCGCGACGGGGCCTGCGCCGCGTCGCTGTCATCCGCGAACGCACATGCACTTGCTTGCGCCCAGAGTTTCAGGCGCTGCACATCCGGGACAAGCGTTGAGCATCTGTCACCGCCCGGGGTGGAGCAATTCGCTCCAGACCAGGCATTGTGCCCCCGCAAGCGAGGGAACAATCCACATGATGAGAACTCTCAGACTGACACTACTACTTTCGAGCTCAGCACTCTGGGTCACGGCGTGCGCCACCGCCGCCGATCCCGATGACGGGTTCGCGCCCGCCGACGAGCGCGACGCGGCGATCCAGATCCTCCAGCTCAAGGCCGGCGCGCCGGTCAGCGTCGAGCTCAGCGGGCTCGGGACCACGCGCATCGTCGCCATGACGCCGCAATTCTCGGTCCGCGGGCACGCCACCGACCCGGCGCAGGCCGCGACCGAGTTCCTCACCACGCACCACGACGTGTTCAAGCTCGACGCGGCCGACGCGTCGAACTTCCTGGTCAACGGCGTCGACGTCGAGCCGCACCTCAACATGAGCCACGTCACGCTGCAGCGCGTGTTCAGCGGCATCCCCGTGTTCCGGGGCGCGATCACCGTCCACATGGACAACCACAACGGCGTGTTCCGCGCGCTCGCCGACGAGACGTTCAAGGTCGGCGCGCCGACC
>DASWRS010000536.1:0-15313 GCA_036403075.1 Kofleriaceae bacterium | reverse complement strand
AAGCCGAGCCACAGGAACACGGTGCGCCGGGCGGCGGACCGCGGCGGCGGCGCGGGGGGTGGCTCCTGCGGTAACCAGGTCTCGGCCATGGCGAAGTGAACCATGCCCGCCGCGGCCGCTGCAATTGGCTGCGCAGGACGGAGGGCGGGTGCCGGTCTCTGCCGGCGGCGGAGCCGGAGCCGGAGCCGGAGCCGGCGCCGGTGCGGCCGCTACGACGACCGTGCGCGGTCGCCGCGCCACGGGGCGCCCTGGCCGGGGCGCCAGCGGAACCTGTGGGCCAGCGGGTGGGGGACGCCGAGGGCGATGTCGGCGATCACGGCGCCGATCACCGGGGCGAACTTGAAGGCGTGGCCCGAGCCGCCGGCGGCGACGGTCAGGCCGGGGCGTGCGGGGTGCTGCGCGATCCAGAAGTCGGCGTCGCGGGTATCGCAGTAGACGCAGAGCCGGCGTGAGACGATCGGCGCGGCGGCGAGGGCCGGGAACGTGTCGCGCAGGAAGTCGCGGAGCGCGGACTCCTGGGCGGTGGTGACCTGGCGCGGGGCGTCCGGCGCCAGAGGAATGCCCGTGCCGTGATTGGCAATCTTGACGACGTCGTCGAGCTGGGCGGGAAAGCCGTAGTAGCCGGTGCGGGCGATGTCGGCGCCGAACACCGGGAACCGGCTGTCGAGGAACAGGGTGCGGTCGGCGGGCCGGAGGTGGAAGACCGGCTGGCCGATGGCGCGGAGGTCGCCGGCGAGGTCGGGGACCAGGAGCGGGGTCCAGGCGCCGGCGCACACGACGATGGCATCGGCCGGGAGCAGGCCGGCCCGCGACGTGGCGCCGTGGTCGGTGATGCGATCGATCGGGCAGTCGCCCAGGACGGTGACGCCCGCGGCGATCGCCTCGGCGAGGAGGTGGGCGACGACGGCGCGGGATTCGGCCCAGCCGCCCTCGTGGTGGAAGTAGCCGTCGACGTAGGCGCCCGGGCGATAGGCCGGGAACCGGGCGGTGATCGCGGCGGCATCGAGGCGCTCGACGCGGTGGCCGCGCCGGGCGAGCAGGGTGAAGCTGTCGTGCTCGAAGCCGCCGGGCTGCATCGGCCGGCGGGTGAGGAACGCCACGCCGGTCTCGTGGAACCGCGGCACCGGCCAGGCCGCGTTCCAGCGCCGCCAACCGTCGAGCGCGAGCTCGGCCAGCACGGTGTAGTCCTCGTCGCCGCCGTAGTCGCTGCGCACGACCTTGCTGATGTCGGTGGACTCGGCGAGCGGGTGGGGCAGCGGGCCCGGATCGACGAGGGTGACGTCACAGCCGCGCGAGCACAGCTCCAGGGCGGAGGTCACGCCGAAGATGCCGCCGCCGATCACCAGGACGCGCACGCCGCGACTCTACACAACCTGGTCGCCGGCGCCGGGAGCAGCACCGAGGTCACGGTGGCCTCACGCACCGGGCGATCCGGGGCACAGCCGTCGTGCGCTACGCCGTGCGGCGCGCGATCGCGACGCGATCGGTCTGCACGATCTGCGACGCCAGGTCGGGCGGCAGGAGCCGGTGGGCGGCATCGACCGCGCTGACGTCGCTGGTCAGCGCGAAGCCGCGCTCGGCGAGGTAGCCGGGCAGCTCGTCGGGCTCCCAGCCGAACCGGAACGGCTCGCCGAGCCGCTGCACCACGGTGCGGACGACGCGCACCGCCAGCGATCGGGTCAGCCGGGTCCGCGTCATGTAGGTCAGCGCGAGCTCGGAGCCGGCGGCGCTCCACGCGGCGATCGCGCGCAGCGAGGCGTCGATCGCGGTCTCGGTCAGGTACATCGTGACGCCTTCCCAGATCGTCAGGGTCGGCGCCGCGGGGTCGTGGCCGGCGTCGGCGAGCGCGCCGGGCAGATCGTCCATCGGGTGGGTCTCGAAGTCCCACGCGAGGTAGTGCGCGGGCGACGCGGCGCCGAGGCGATCGAGCACGGCGCGCTTGTGGCCCTGGGTGGCGGGATGGTCGATCTCGAACACGTGCGCGCCGGCGAGCTCGGGCAGGCGCAGCGCGCGGCAGTCGTAGCCGGCGCCGAGCAGCACGACCTGGCCGCCGCCGGCGGCGACGAACGCGCGCACGGCGTCGTCGAGCAGGCGGGTGCGGACCTGCATGTAGACGATCCACAAAGACAGCCCGGGGACGCGCGCGATCGCGTCGGCGCGCTCGGGCCGGGTATCGCGAGTGCGATCGACCGCGCGGGCGATGCCCGGCGACGCGAACGCCAGGCCGTAGGGATCGTCGGCGAGCCGGACGGTCTCGGGGAGCAGCCGGCCCATGCCGCGCGCCGCTGCGACCCACTGCGCCGTGCGGCTCGGCGAGTCGTCACGCATTGCGGTGGGTCGGCTTGTGCGCCATCGCGGGTGGCCGATCGCGGATCTCGTAGTCCTCACCCTCGACGGCGAGCTGGCCGTCGCGCTCGCGGATGAACACCATGTCGTAGCCGATCTCCTCGTCCTCGAGCTGGTCGACCCGCCGCCGGTCGGGGTGATCCGCCGCGTACCCGACCATGCCGTTGAACGTCACCAGGTAGGCCCCGAGCCCGCCGCTCGGATCGGGAGCGGTCTGCTCGAGGATCGCCGAGCTGTCCATCTCGAGCGTCGCGCCGTCGCCGAGCTTGATCACCGTGACCTGCGCCTTGTAGCCGTCGCCCGGGACCCCGTCGGTCGCCAGCCACTTGATCCGCATCGGGCGGTCGCGATCGAGGCGAAAATTCACGAGGGCGTTGGGCTCGCTCATCGCACGCAGGATACCCAAAATCTGGTAACGAAACGTATGCGCTACCTGCATACGATGATCCGGGTCCGCGACCTGCCCGCCGCGGTGCACTTCTTCTGCGAGGGCCTGGGCCTGATCGAGGTCCGGCGTCGCGACCACGAGCAGGGCCGCTACACGCTGGTGTTCCTCGGCGAGCGCGGCGAGGGCGACTCGCCACAGCTCGAGCTGACCCACAACTGGGACCAGAAAGATCCGTACACCGCAGGTCGCAACTTCGGTCACGTGGCGTACGAGGTCGACGACGTCTATGCGTCGTGCCGGCGCTTCATCGCCGCGGGTTACACGATCAGCCGGCCGCCGCGCGATGGCCGCATGGCATTCATCCGCTCGCCCGACCTGATCTCGGTCGAGCTGCTGCAGCGCGGCGCGGCGCTCGTCCCGGCCGAGCCGTGGACGACGATGCCCAACGTCGGCGAGTGGTGATGGCCAAGCCGGCCGCCGATGCCGTGCGCGTGATCGCCACCAATCGCAAGGCGACGCACGACTTCCACATCCACGAGCGGCTCGAGGCCGGCATCGCGCTGGTCGGCTCCGAGGTCAAGAGCCTGCGCGAGGCCAAGGTCACGATCGCCGACGGCTGGGTCGAGATCCGCAAGGGCCAGGCCTACGTCCACGGGATCCAGATCAACGAGTACGCGCAGGCCAACCGCTGGCAGCACGAGGTGGCGCGGGTCCGCAAGCTCCTGCTCCACAAGCGCGAGATCGACAAGCTCGGCGCCAAGACGCTGATCAAGGGCTACACGCTGATCCCGCTCGGGCTGTACTTCAAGGGCGCCCGGGTCAAGGTCGAGCTCGCGCTGGTGACCCACAAGAAGCAGCACGACAAGCGCGCCGCGAAGCGCGAGGCCGATGACAAGCGCGAGATCGATCGCGCGATGAAGCGGCACCCAGGTTGATCTCGCCGGTCAGGGCGCGGCGCGGCCGGCGAGCGCCTCGCGCACGGCGGCGAGATCGAACGTCATGAGGCGGCCGGCGGAGTCCCCGGTGGCGGCGGTGCGACCGTCGTCGGCGGGCCGGATCGCGGTGATGCTCGCCACGCCGGTCGGGTGGTAGAGCCAGCGATTGCTCGCCGGCGCGTAGAACCACACGACGCCGTCGCCGCACGAGATCATCAGGAGGTCGCCGGTGGGCGTGAACGCGAGGTCGCGGGGCTGCGCCGCGAATGACGTCCAGGTCATCCGCGCCGCGTCCCACGCGGGGCCGGCCGCGCCGGCGGCGGGGCGCGCGAGGTGGACCTCGCCGGCGGTGGTCGCGACGGCGATCATGTCGCCGCCGGGCGACATCGCGATGTTGCGGATCGCGCCCGAGGTGCGGAGCGCGGTCGACGCCCGCCCGCTGCGCGTATCATAGATCGCGACGACGCCGTCGCTGGTCCCGGCCGCGAGCCAGCGGCCGTCGCGCGAGATCGCGAGGACGCGGGCTCGCCCGGCGGACGGCGGCGGCAGCGAGCGGATCGCGCCGTCGAGCGTGACCAGCGACAGCGCGCCGTCGGCGAGGGCGACCGCGACCGCGTGATCGCGGGGCGACAGCGCGAGGCTCGCGATCGGCTGCGCGAACGCCGCGACGGTCGAGCCGCCGGCCGCGCTGGACCAGCGCGCGATCCGGCCGTCGTTGCCGCCCCAGATCAT
This sequence comes from Kofleriaceae bacterium, assembly GCA_036403075.1. GTDB lineage: Bacteria > Myxococcota_A > Polyangia > Haliangiales > Haliangiaceae > JABFXX01. The sequence continues at coordinate 10,912 of DASWRS010000536.1, read as the reverse complement.
GTCGTCGCCGGCGAGGAACTGGACCCGCACCGTCGCGGCCTGCCCGGTCTCGATCAGCTGGGGCCGCCGGGCCAGGCTGCCGTCCCACAGCTCGATCTTGCCGCCGAAGCCATAGGCCGCGACGTGGGTTCCGTCGGGCGACCGCGCGAGAAACGGCGCGGCGGGCTCGTGCTCGGCCTCGCGCACGCCAGTCGGCGACGCGAAGCGCAGCCGCGAGCCGGTGGTGGACACCACGGCGGTGGCGGAGTCGCCGAGCAGCTGCATGTCGAGCACCGACAGCGGCGCGGTGAACGCGACCCGCGCCAGCGTGCGCGGCCGGGCCCAGACCCGGATGCCGCGTTGACGTCGCTCGACACGAAGAACGGATAGGCCGCGTCGGGCGCCGCGAGCCCGCTGATCCGCAGGTTGTGGCCGAGGTACGACGTGACGATGCCGCCCTGCAGATCGATCACGGACACGATGCCGGAGCTGCCGCCCGCGGCGAGCTCCCGGCGATCGGAGCTCACCGCGAGGTAGTCGACCGCGCCCTGCAGACTCGCGATCGGCGCGACCGTGGACTTCGCCAGGTCCCAGAGCCCGACGATGCCGTTCTTGCAGCCATATGCGATCTGTGGGGTGCCGGGCACGAACTGCACCGTGCCCACGGAGCCGACGCACAGCTTGACCTCGCCGATCCGGCGGGCCGCCGCGTCCACCAGCAGGCCGGTGCCGTCGCCCGTGCCGAACGCCATCGCGTGCCGGTCCTGCGAGACGTCGAGCGTGGTCAGGGACACCGCGATCTGCGCCGGCGCATGCGGGCCCGAGACCACCGAGATCTTCGTCACGTCGCCGACGGCGAGGGTCTGCTCGTCGAGGAACGCAGCGTTCCAGCCGGTGCCGCGGGCGCGGAGCTGCTCGACCGGCCGCTGCAGATCCGAGATCTCCCAGATCTTGACCGTGCCGTCGTGGCCCACCGCCGCGAGCCGCGCCTCGCTCGGCGAGAACGCGAGCCCGTCGGGATCGAGACCGCCGATCGGCGCCGAGATCGCGGGGACCGGCCCGGAGAAGTCGACCAGGCAGATGTGCTCGCCGCGGCACACGTAGGCCAGGATCCGGCGCGTGGCGGCGTAGGCGAAGGTCGCCTTGTTGGCGCCGTCGCGCGCGAGCACGGTGACGGCACCGGCCGCGCTGGTGATCGCGACCGCTCCGTCGACGCCGAGGGTCGCGACCGACTGATCGGGGAATCCGCGGGCCCACAGGACCGCGCTGGTGTGCGGGTTGGCGTGCATGCGGGCCACGCCGCGGCCCACGGCCTCGGCCTCGAGCAGCTTGCGCTGGACCTGATCGGCGCCGCGGTAATGGGCGAGCACGTCGAGCGCCGCGCTGGGATCGGTCGCCACGAGCAGCTCGGCGTGCTTGAGCATCTGATCGGCGAGCGCCGCCTCGGTCGCGATGCCGGCCTTGACCGCCGCGGTCTTGGCCGACTCGGCCTGGACCAGCGCCGCGTCGGCGCGGTCGCGCTCGACGGCGATGTTGCGGACGTAGAGCACGGTGGCGGACACCGCGACGGCGAGCGCCGCGGCCACCGACAACGCGAGCGCGCGGTGCCGGCGGGTCCAGTGGGCGAGCATCGCGAGCGGCGAGTAGCTCCGCGCGGCGATCCGCGCGCCGGACTTGAACGCCTTGAGGTCGGCGGCGAGCGCGCCGGCGTCGGGATAGCGCAGGTCGGCGTCGGGGTGCAGCGCCTTCTCGATGATCGTGGCGAGGTCCTGATCGATGCCGGCGCGGCGGAGGATGCGGCGGCGCGTCGGCTCGGCCGGCGGCACCTTCTCGAGCGCGCACAGCTCCCACAGCATGGCGCCGATCGCGAACACATCCGCGCGCTGATCGACGGGCTCGCCGCGCTGCTGCTCGGGCGCCATGTAGGCCGGCGTGCCCAGGATGCTGCCCGTGGCGGTGAGGCCGCGGTCGCCGTCGACCGGCGACGGCGCGGTGCCGGCGGAGTGCTCGGGCGCGGTGACCTCCTTGGCGAGGCCCCAGTCGATCACGATGGTCTCGCCGAACTCTCCGACGATCACGTTGGACGGCTTGAGATCGCGGTGGATGATGTTGCGGCGGTGGGCGTACGCGAGCGCGTCGGCGACCGCGATGACGTGGTGGAGCAGCGCGATGCGCTGCGCGACGGTCGGGCGCTCGGCGATCAGCTCGCGCAGCGCGCGGCCGGCGACGAGCTTCATCGCGTAGAACGGCGTGCCGTCGGGCCAGCGCCCGGCCTCGTGGACCGGGACGATGCCGGGGTGCTCGAGCCGCGCGGTGATCAGGGCCTCGCGCAGGAACCGGACCTCGGAGACGCCGCCGCGCGAGATCAGCTCCTTGATCGCGATGTCGCGGCGGAGGCGGCGATCATGGGCGCGGGACACAAGGCCGAGGCCGCCGCGGCCGTGCTCGCCCATGATCTGGTAGCGCATCGGGTCGCAGACCCAGTCCGACGTGCTGTGCCACGGCGGCGCGGTGGCATCTTCCGGCAAGACCGGCTCGCGGCTGACCGTCGGGTGGCTCGTCAACGTGGTCGCCGACAGCGTGTCGGCGCCGCGTGGTGGTGTGGGGCTCCCGGGCTTTCGCGCCATCGTGATTCCGGCCTAGCAAAGCTCGGCGCGCGGCGCCGCCGAAAACATCGGAAAATGGTGGGCTCCGATCGCGCAGCGGAGGCTTGCATTCGCCAGGCGCCGTGCATAAATATGCAATACATGTATAACGTCGCGATCTTCGGCGCCGGCGGGTATGCCGGGCTCGAGCTGATCAAGCTCCTCGCGGTGCACCCGGGCGTCCGGATCGCGTGCGCCGCGAGCGACACGCGCGCCGGGACGCCGGTCGACGAGCCGACCGGGGCGCACAGCGGCGCGAGCTTCGTGACCACGGCGGCGGCGCTCGAGACCCCGGCGGACGTCGCGCTGCTGGCAACGCCGGCCGAGGCGGCGCGCGGGCTCGCGGCGCAGCTGATCCAGCGCGGCGTCCGCGTGATCGATCTGTCGAACGAGCACCGCGCCGAGGCCGCGGCGGTGTACGGGCTGGTGTCGCTGTTCGGGGCCGAGGTCGCCGGGGCGACGCTGGTGGCCAACCCGGGGTGCTATGCGACCGCGGTGATCACGGCGCTGGCGCCCGTGGTCCGCGACCAGCTGGTCGAGCCGGCGATCGCGGTCGCGGCCGGCTCCGGGGTGACCGGCGCCGGGCGCACCGCCGACGAGGCGATGTCGCTGGGCGAGATGTACGGCGAGGTCCGGGCGTACAAGGTGCTGCGCCACCAGCACGTGCCCGAGATCGAGCGGGCGCTCGCGCGCGTCGCGCCGGGGCCGGAGGCGCGGCCGCGCGTGGCGTTGACGACGCACCTCTTGCCGGTGGCGCGCGGGATCTTCGCGACGATCACGGCGCGGCTGCGCGCGCCGATCACGACCGAGGCGCTGATCGCCCGGTACCGCGCGGCGTACGCCGGAGATCCATCGGTGGTGATCGCGGCCACGGCCGAGCAGGTGTCGCTGCGCCGGGTGGTCGGGACCAACACCTGCGCGATCGGCGTGGCCTCGGAGGGCACCGCCGGCGGCTTCGTGGTGATCACGGCGGCGATCGACAACCTGCTCAAGGGCGCCGCGGGCCAGGCGGTCGAGAACCTGAACCTGATGCTCGGCCTCGCTCGCATGACCGGCCTGGCGCACCTCGCGAGGCACGCGTGAAGCTGCCGCGGGGATTTCGCTTCGCGGGGATCGCCGCCGGGATCCGGCCGAGCAAGCCGGATGTCGCGCTGTTCGTGTCGGATCACGACGCGGCGTGCGCCGGGGTGTTCACGGTCAACCGCGCCCGGGCGGCGTCGGTGGCCGATGCCGCGCGCCGGCTGCCGGCCGAGCGGATGCGGGCGATCGTGGTGACCAGCGGTAACGCCAACGCGCTGACCGGCGCGGCCGGGGCCGAGGCGGTCGACACGATGCTCGCGGCGACGGCGCGGGCGCTGGGCGTGGACCGCTCGCAGGTCGCGAGCGCGGCGACCGGCGTGATCGGGATGCGGCTGCCGGTCGAGAAGATCGTGGCGGTGCTGCCGGGGTGCGTCGCGCAGCTCGGGCCGGATCCGGGGCCGGCGGCCGACGCGATCATGACCACCGACACGGTCCGCAAGCTGGCGTCGCGCACGATCGAGCTCGACGGCCAGGCCGTGACCGTGGCCGGCATCTGCAAGGGCTCGGGGATGATCGCGCCGCAGCTCGCGACGATGATCGCGGTGATCGTCACCGACTGCGCGGTCGACGCGCAGGTGCTCGACGCCGCGCTGCGCGACGCGGCGCCCGACACGTTCGGCCAGCTCGTGATCGACGGCGACATGAGCACCAACGACTGCGTGTTCGCGCTGGCCAACGGCCTGGCGGGCAACGCGCGGCTGGCGGCGGGCACGCCGGGGTACCGCGCGTTCGTCGCCGCGCTGGTCGAGCTGTGCGACGAGCTGGCCCGCGACATCGCCGGGGATGGCGAGGGCGCGACCAAGCGGATCGAGGTCCGGATCGCCGGCGCGCCGTCGCTGGCGATCGCGCGCGACCTCGCGCGGTCGATCTGCGGGTCGCCGCTGGTCAAGGCCGCGATGTTCGGCCAGGACCCGAACTGGGGCCGGATCCTCGCCACGGTCGGGGCGCGCGCGGGCTCGCAGGGCTGGGACATCGACCCGGCGCGCGCGGCGGTGGTGCTGCAGGGCACGGTGGTCTACGACGCCGCGCTGGTGGCGTTCGATCGCACGGCGCTCAAGGCCAAGCTGCGCGAGCCCGAGGTCGTGATCGCGGTCGATCTGCGCTCGGGAGCCGCCAGCGCCAAGGGCCACGGCTGCGACCTGTCGTACGACTACGTCAAGCTCAACGCCGACTACACCTCGGTGCTGTTCGAGGCGGCCGACGGCGGCGTGCGCAAGGACGACCGGCTCGGCAACTACTCGCCGGCGTTCAAGCGCGCGCTGCTGGTCCAGGCGCTGGGCTACATGTCGCGGTTCCGCGGCACGCGCTGCGTGATCCACTACAGCGGCGCGGCGCTCGGGCGCGACTCGCTGCGCCGGTCGTTCTGCGACGACGTGCTGCTGCTGCACTCGGTCGGGCTGTCGCCGATCGTCGTGCACGGCGGCGGGCCGGACCTGGCCCATGCGCTCGAGCAGCTCAACGGCGCAGCCGAGCTCCCGGACGGGATCCGGATCACGTCGGGGTCCGAGCTCCGCGTGATCGAGATGCTGACCGGCTCGATCAACACCGAGCTGGTGACGATCCTGAACCGCGCCGGCGGCCACGCCGTCGGGCTGTCGGGCAAGGACGCGGCGCTGCTGCGCACCCGGGGCACAGGCCTCGAGGTCGAGGTCGACGTCAACCGCGGCTTCCTCGAGTCGCTGATCGGCCAGCACTACATCCCGGTGATCTCGCCGGTGGGCCTGGGCGCCGGCGGTGAGAGCCGCCAGCTCGACGCCGATGCGGTCGCGGCGGGGATCGCGCGCGCGCTCGGCGCCGACAAGCTGATGTACCTCGCCGACGTCCCCGGGGTGGTCGAGGCCGGCGAGCTGGTGACCGACCTGACACCGGCGACCCTGCGCGGCAAGCTCGACGCCGGCGTCATCACCGGCGCGATGGCGAACAAGGCGGTCGCGGCGCTATCGGCGCTGGCCGGCGGCGTGCGCGCGGTGCACCTGATCGACGGCCGGATCCCCCACAACATCATCGCCGAGCTGTTCACCGACACCGGCGTCGGGACGATCGTGCGCGCGGAGCCGTGATGGCAGATCTCGACGAGACCCGGGCGCGCCGCGCGCTGATCATCGAGCTGGTGCGGACGCGCCACATCGCGACCCAGGGCGACCTGCGCGACCTGCTGCGCGCGCGGGGCCACGACGTCACGCAGGCGACGCTGTCGCGCGACCTGGCCAAGCTCGGCGCGCGGCGGGTCGCCTTGCCGGGCGGCGGCACCGCCTACGAGGTCGACGGCTTCACCGCGCGCACCGGCGGCGAGCCGTCCCAGTTCGCCGCGATGGCGCAGCTGGTGCTCGGGATCCGGGAGGGCGCCGCGATCGTCGTGATCCACACCCGGCCCGGCGCGGCCCAGGCCGTGGCGGCGCTGCTCGATCAGGCGCGCCTGGACAGCATCATCGGCTCGATCGCTGGCGACGACACGATCTTCGTCGTGCCGGAGCGCCGCGTCACGACCGCCACGCTCGCCCGGTCGCTGCGCCGGCTGCTCCAGCCGGAGGCGCAGTCGCGGTGATCCGCTCGCCGGGCGCGCGCCACGCACATCACCGCTGGCCGAGGTTCTGGACCGGGCGGGTGTAGCCGGCGCCGAGCCGGCTCGTCATCTGCCGGCCGATCAGCTTCTGCTTGTGGTTACGGTAGATCGCAAACGCGACGCCTGCGACGATGAGGATGGCGGCAATCAGCAAGATCAGCTGGTTCTCGTTCATAAGTCATTTTCTCCTGATGACTCAGGAAGGCAGCACGAAGCGTGCCGGCACGCCGGCTCCGAAGATCTGCCGCGCATCGCCGTCACGGTGCGTGCGCACACCGCGCGATGCCGCCGTCACTCGCGGTGGTAGGGCTCGCCGCGCAGGATCTTGAAGCCGCGGTAGAGCTGCTCGAGGACGAGGATGCGGACCAGGCGGTGGGCGATCGTCAGCCGGCCGAACGCGATCAGCTTGCGGGCGCGGCCGCGGAGCGCGTCGCCGTGGCCGTCGGGGCCGCCGATCGCGAGCACGACCGGGGCGCCGCCGCCGTGCTGCTGCTCGTGGCCGAGCAGGTCGGCGAACGCCGCGCTGGTCAGGGCCTCGCCGCGCTCGTCGAAGGCGTAGACGTGTGCGCCGTCGGGCAGCGCCGCGAGCACGGCGGCCTCGTCGCGGGCCTCGAGCACGGTCAGCGTGCAGTACGGCCGCAGGCGCTTCGTGTACTCGTCATGGGCGGCGACCAGGTAGGGCTCCTTGAGCCGGCCGACCGCGGCGACGATGACTTTCATCGCGGCTCGGGGCGCCGCTCAGGGTGCCGCGTCGTACGCATCGCCGGGCGGCAGCCGCGCGTCCGACGGGACCTCGAGCGGGATCCGCGGCGCGTCATTCCACAGGCCCTCGAGGTCGTAGTGCTCGCGCGCCGAGTGCAGGAACACGTGGACGACGAAGTCGCCGTAGTCGAGCAGCGACCACTGGCCGGTGCGCGCGCCTTCGGCGCCGAGCGGGCGCAGGCCGTCGAGCTTGAGCCCGCTGGTGATGCCGTCGGAGATCGCCTCGACCTGGCGATCCGAGCGGCCCGAGACCACGAGCTGGTAGTTGCAGAACGAGCACAGCTCGCGGACATCGAGCAGCACTGGCTCGAGCGCCTTCTTCTCCAGGGCCAGGGTCAGCGCGCGCATCGCGCCGTCGAGGCCCTCGGTCGTGGCCGGGGCGCGGAACGGTGGCTCCGGCGGGGCCGAGCGCGCCTTGCCCTGGGTCGCCGGCGGTGACGGCTTGACGGCATCGTTGCGCTTGGTGGCTCGCTGCGTCTTCGGTTGGCTCGTCGCTTGGCTCTTCCGGGTCATCGGGCTCCAGGTGGCGTTGTGTCGCGGCGGTTTCGCATCTGCATCCGTTGGTCAGGACCGGACCTGGCCGGTACCGCGTACCACGAACTTCGTGGTGGTGAGGCCCTCGGCGCCCATCGGTCCGTAGGCGTGGAGCCGGGTGGTCGAGATCCCGATCTCCGCGCCCAGGCCGAGCTCGCCGCCGTCGGCGAACCGGGTCGAGGCGTTGATCATCACCGTGGACGAGTTGACGTCGCGCACGAAGCGCTCGGCGGCGTCGCGGTCCGTGGTGACGATCGACTCGGTGTGGTCGGAGCCGTAGCGCTCGATGTGGGCGATGGCGGCGTCGAGACCGTCGACGACGCGGACCGCGAGGATCAGGTCGAGGTACTCGGCGTACCAGTCGTCCTCGGTCGCAGGGCGCACGGCCTCGCCGCCGAGGGCGCACACCGTGTCATCGCCGCGCAGCTCGACGGCAGGGGCGAGGCGCGCGACGAGCCCCGGAACGAGCTGCTTGGCGATCGCACGGTCGATCAGCACCGTCTCCACTGCGTTGCATACCCCGGGCCGCTGGACCTTGGCATTCTCGACGATCGCGAGCGCGAGCTCCGGATCTGCGGCGGCGTGGACGAAGATGTGGCACACGCCCTTGTAGTGCTTGATCACCGGGACGCGCGCGTGGTCGGCGACGAACCGGATCAGGCCCTCGCCGCCGCGCGGGATGCACAGGTCGATCAGCTCGTCGAGCTTGACCAGATCGGCGATCGCCTCGCGATCGGTCATGGGCACGAGCTGCACGGCCTCGACCGGCAGCTGCGCCGTGGTCAGGCCATCGTGCACCGCGGCCAGGAGCGCGCGGTTGCTCTCGAGCGCCTCGCGGCCACCGCGCAGGATGCACGCGTTGCCGGCCTTGAGGCACAGCGCGGCGGCGTCGGTGGTGACGTTGGGCCGGGCCTCGTAGATCATCGCGATCACGCCCAGCGGGATCCGGACCCGCTGGATCTCGAGGCCGTTGGGCCGGGTCTCGGTCCGATCGATCCGGCCGACGACCTCGGGCGCGGCGGCGATGTCGGCGACCGCGCGGGCCAGGCCGGTGATCCGCCGGTCATCGAGCAGCAGGCGATCGAGCATCGCCGAGCCGGTGCCGGCGTCGCGCGCGGCCGCCATGTCGTGGGCGTTGGCGGCCAGGATCGCCGCGCGGTGACGGTCGATCGCCTCCGAGATCGCGATCAGCCCCCGGGTCCGGTGCTGCGCGGTCGCCTTGGCGACGCTGCGCGCGGCGCTGCGCGCTGCTTCGGCCATGGCGCGGATCCGCCGAGCGCGCTCGATTTCCCCGGTCACAGCCGGTCACAAAATGACGAGATCATCTCGGTGAATCGCCTCGTCGAGGCTCTTGTATCCCAGCCTGGCCTCGATGGCGGCGGATTGCAAGCCTGAGATCTTGCGGAGGTCGGCCGCGGGGTAGGCGGTGAGACCACGCGCGAGCTCGACGCCGCCGGCCCCGACGATGACGCTCACGGTATCGCCGAGATCGAACTCGCCCTCGACGCCGACGATGCCGGCGGGAAGCAGGCTCTTGCCGTGATCGCGCAGCGCGCGGGCGGCGCCGTCGTCGATCACGAGCCGGCCCGACGGGCGGGCGCCGTAGGCGATCCAGTGCTTTCTGGCCGACAGCACGTCGGAGCCGGGCACGAACAGGGTGCCGAGATCGGCGCCGGCCAGGACGCGGGACAGGACGTCGACCTCGCGGCCCGGGGCGACGACCGCGGGCACCCCGGTGCGGGTGACGATCCGCGCCGAGCTGACCTTCGAGGCCATGCCGCCCGAGCCGACCCCGCTGGTGCTGCCGCCCGCGACCGGCGCGGCCTCGCGCTCGATGTCGCGCACGATCGGCATCCGCACGCCGGACGCGTCGCGCACGCCCTCGACGTCGGTCAGGATCACCAGGGCGTCGGCGCCGATCAGGTTCACGACCAGGGCCGCGAGCTGATCGTTGTCGCCGAACTTGATCTCGTCGGTGGCGACCGTGTCGTTCTCGTTGACGATCGGCACCACGCCGTGATCGAGCAGCGCGCGCATGGTCAGCCGCGCCGACAGGAACCGGCGGCGATCGCCGAGGTCGTCATGGGTGACCAGGACCTGGCCGATCACCAGGTCGTGGACCGCGAACGCGTGCTCCCAGTACTGCATCAGCCGGCTCTGGCCGACCGCGGCCGCGGCCTGGAGCGCCGGCAGATCGTGCGGCCGCCCGGGCAGCCGCAGCCGCCGCACGCCGAGCGCGATCGCGCCGGAGCTGACGACCACGACCTCGACGTCGCGCCGGCGGAGCTCGACGATCTGGTCGGCGATCGCCGCGGGCCGGCTCGCCGGGCTCTCGGCGAGCAGCCGGCTGCCGATCTTGACCACGACCCGGCGCGCAGAGACCAGCTGGCTGCGCGGGTTGGTCGCCGGCGGGGCGGGGGCGACGATCGGGCCTGACCGGCTGTCGGGCGCGCGCTCGGTCATCGCACGCCCGCCGCGATCCGCGCGCGCCACCGCCGATCGAACGCGTCGAGCGCGGCGTCGAGGAACGGGTTGGCCTCGGCCGAGAGCTGGACCTCGACCGCGGCGACGGTGCGCGACAGAAACCCGGTCTTGGTGGCGAGCGCGGTCTCGACTGCCTGGTCGAGCGCGTCGACCGCCTCGGCGTCGGTCACCTCGCTGCCGCCGGCGCGGCGGGCGAGCAGCCGGCGCAGCGCGCCGCGGGTCGCGAGGTCGGCGAGCTCGAGCGGGGCGCGCAGCGTCGCGCGCGCGGCGGCCAGCGCGCCGCGGCGGAACGGGTGGAGCACCAGCGCGCCGGGGGTCTGGTCGATCGCGCGGCCGATCTCGTCGCGCAGCGCGAGCGCGGTCGGCGCGTCGAGCGACAGCCCGGTGTGGAGCCGCGCGCAGTAGTGATCGAACAGGGTCATCGTGAGGAACGTCCGGGCTGCGGACCGGGCGCGATCGATCGTCGCGAGCGCGACCAGCATCCGCCGCGCGGCGCGGCCGGCGACCTTGAGCAGGATGCTGCTCGCCGCCAGATCGAACAGGTTCGGCGGCGGCGTGGTGCCGTGGACCAGGGCCTTGAGCGCCGTGGCGTCGAGATCGACGTGGTGCGCCGCGGCGATCCGGCGATAGCCGCCGCCCAGGACCAGCGCGCGCGCCCAGTCGTCGAGGAACGGCACCGGCACCGCGCCGGCGAGGCTGCCGGCGAGCGAGCGCGCGATGATCGCGCGGCGCTGGCCGCCGAGGTAGTCGCGGCTGCGGACGAGGCTCGTGGTCATGGCTTGGCTCCGTCCCCGCGCGGGGGCCTGGTCTTGCGCTTCGGCGGGTCGCCCGCAGCCGGCGCGGCGCCCGGGGGCGCGGCCGACCC
>DASWRS010000535.1:0-11344 GCA_036403075.1 Kofleriaceae bacterium | reverse complement strand
CGAGGGCATGGTGCCGGCCGATCTGCCCAAGGCGATCGTCGAGCCGAAGAAACCCGATGCCGCGGCTTCGGCGGAGTGAAGTGAGGATCTCCATGAGGTATGTCGCCCTGGCCCTGGTCATCGTCCTCGCGGGCGCCTGCCAGCCGCCGAAGGATTTGCCCGAGGTCGCGGAGCAAAAGGCCGAGTGCCAGCGGCTCGCGGCCCACATCTTCGAGATCACGCCGCGGCCGGGCGAGACCGGCGCCGAGCGCGGCGAGACCGATCCGAAGCGGATCGAGGCGCTGGTCGCGAAGCTGCCGGTCGAGGACATCCAGCAGTGCGCCGCGATCAAGGACCGCGGCGTGATCGCCTGCATGCAGGCCGCCAAGGATGTCGCGGCGCTGCGCGCCTGCATCCCGGCCAAGAAGGAGTAGCGGGCCGGCGTCTCCGCCGGCAGCCACCCGCGACGGTCACAGCGTCGGCCAGGCGATCGCCCGGGCGCGCTCGGCCGCGGGCAGGTGGTCGATGACCCACGTCCAGGTCGGCTCGGCGACGAGGACCAGGCCATTCGGGTGGCCCGGGTGGACCCCGAGAGGCGGGATCAGCGCGGGCTCGGCGCGCGCGGCGATCAGCTGGCGATCCAGCGCCGAGCCGGCGCGGATGAAGTGCAGCGGCAGCAGCCGGTAGCGCCGCGGTGGTGCGATCGCGTCGGGCCGGATCGCGACCGGCGCGCCGGTGTACCAGGCGACCAGGAACGCGATGTGGCGCTCGGGGATGATCAGCGTCGCGCCCGGCGGCACGCGGCCGCGCAGCGCCAGCGCGGCGGACACCAGCGCCGGGTGGGTGACGATCTCGCCGTTGAGCCGGCTCCCGGGCCGGCGGGTCGCGACCAGCAGCGCGGCGAGGGCGGCGAAGGCGGCGAGCGCGATGCCGCGGTGGGCCCGGCGCTCGAGCACCGCGCGCGCCAGGATCGCGGCGGACAGCGCGGCGGGGACGAACGCGGCGAGCCGCAGCCGGAAGCCCAGGCCGTCCCGGTCGGTGACCGCGAGCAGCGGCAGGCCGATCGCGATCGCCAGCCCGAGGATCGGCCAGGACGCGGCCGCGACCGGCGGGGACGGCCGCGCGTCGCCCGGCTCGGCCGCGACCACGGCGCGCCGGTGCCGGCGGACCGCCAGCACGGCCGCGGCGGGTACCGCGAGCACCAGGCCGAGCAGCGCGTCGTGTCCGATCACCAGGTCGCCACTCGGCAGCGCGAGCGCGGGCGCGCTCCACCGCGGCGTCGTCGAGATCAGGCCGCCCAGCAGCGCCGCGTCGCCGACCGACAGGAAGCGGTGCGGGAACACCGCGGCGATCCCGAGCGCGACCGCGGCGGCGCCGACCAGGCCGCCGATCGCGTAGAGCAGGCGGCGGCCGCGCAGCCGGCCGTGGGCCGTCGCGGCCGCGAGCGCCGCGGGCACGGCCACGATCCCGACGAGCGCGGCGGCCATCTTGTGCGTGGCCCACGCCGCGGCGATCCCGGCCAGCGCCGCGGCGATCCGGCCCCGCGTCGGCCGCTCGGCGGCGGCGAGCGCGAGCCACAGCGCGGTCAGCGCGACGGTCAGCCCGATGCCGTTCTTGACGAACTCGACCGTGAGGTACGCCGACCCGGCGCTCGTGGTGGCGAGCGCCGCCGCGACCAGGCCGGGGCCGCGGCCGCCGCCGAGCCGCGCGCCGACGCCGTACGCCGGCACGGCGATCGCCGCGCCGTACAGCGCCGCGCCGAGCTTGGCCCCCGTGATCGGGTCGGTCACCGCCGCCAGCGGCGCGAGCAGGTAGAACGCCAGCGGCGACGCCGGGTACGCGAGCTGGCCGTGATCGAGCAGCGCGCGGAGCTGGATCGGATAGAAGTAGCCGTCGACGCCGAGCGGGAACGGCGAGGCATCGAGCAGCTGCCAGCGCTGCCAGAACGACCAGGCGACGAGCGCGGCCAGGGCCGCGGCCACGCCGAGCGAGCTCGGGGTCCCGGGGCCGCCGGGGCCGGCGAACCTGACCCACATCGGAGGTCGCTGCCGCACCTTGCGAGTCTACTACCCCACGGACGTAACCCGCCGGACGCCGGGCCGCGCCCGACACGAGCTCGCCGCGGGGCGATTCGTCGAACGGATGCTGACGCCTCACCTGGCCCGGATCGGTTATGCGAGCGCGCTGCGCGACGTTCTGCCGCGGGGCGAGCTCGACGCCCTGCTGTCGGTGTGGCGGCGGCGCAACGCCGAGCACGGCGTCACCGGCCTCCTGCTCCATCACGCCGGCTCGGTGTTCCAGGTCATCGAAGGTTTTCCCGAGGACGTCGTGCACCTGTACGAGGCGATCGCGCGCGACCCCGGGCACCACTTCATCGCCCGGCTGATCCACGAGGCGGCCACCGAGCGCAGCTTCGGCGACTGGTCGTTGGGGCATGGGCGGGTCGCCGCCGCGGATCTCGCCGCGTTGCCCGAGCTCCGGCCGCTGCTCGATCCGGCATTCCGCTACTGGCACTGCGACGAGACCATGGCGCGCGCCCTGGTGGCGGCGTTCACCACCGGCCCGTGGCGCCGGTCGATCAGCTAGCCCGATCAGCTAGCCCGGGGGTCGCTCGAGGGTCGCCCGAGGGTCGCCCGAGGGCCCGTCGCGGCAGCCGCGAAGCGCAACCGCGACGCATTGCGCTAGATTGCGCCCGTGCCCGCATGCGTCGTTCTTCTGTCCGGCGGCCTGGATTCCACCACCGCGCTCGCGGTCGCGCGGTCGCGCGGCTTCGAGTGCCACGCGCTGACCGTGCGCTACGGCCAGCTGCACGAGGTCGAGCTCGCGGCGGCGGCGCGGGTGGCGGCCGCGCTCGGCGCCCGCGACCACCGCGTCGTCGAGGTCGGCCTCGCCGCCCTGGCGAGCTCGGCTTTGACCACCGCGTCGATCGAGGTCCCCAAGGACCGCTCGCTCGCCGAGATCGGCGCCCCCGGCGACGTCCCGTCGACTTACGTCCCGGCGCGCAACACCGTGCTGCTCGCGCTGGCCCTGGCCTGGGCCGAGTCGCTGGGCGCCCGCGACCTGTTCCTCGGCGTCAACGTGCTCGACGCCAGCGGCTACCCCGATTGCCGGGCCGAGTTCGTGCGCGCGTTCGAGGCCCTGGCGCAGCTCGCCACCCGGGCCGGTGGGTTCCGGGTCCACGCGCCGCTGATCGAGCTCACCAAGGCCCAGATCATCGCGCTCGGCCTGACGCTGGGGGTCGACTATGCGATGACGCACTCCTGCTACGATCCCCGGGGCACGGCGGCGTGCGGGCGCTGCGATGCCTGCGTTCTGCGCCGAAAGGGCTTCAGCGAGGCCGGGGTCCCGGATCCCACGCATTATGCGGGCGCGGAACCGGGGGCCCGGTAGGTTAAGATGGCGGCGTGAAGCTCGGCACGTTGCTCCTGCGCAATGCGGCGATCGGGCTGTCGCAGCTCGAGGCGGCGCTGCGCAACCAGGTGCTGTACGGCGGCCGGCTCGGCACCAACCTGGTCGAGCTCGGCTACATCGACCTCGAGCTGCTGTCGGCGTACCTCGCCGAGCTCAGCGGATTCCCGATCGCCACGCCGACCCTGCTCGATCAGGCCGACCCGTCGCTGCGCGACAAGCTCGGCGCCGAGGACGCGCACCGTCTGCGCGCGATCCCGCTCGGCTACCTCGGCGAGGGCACAGGCACCGTCGCGGTCGGGCTGGTCGAGCCGTCCGACGGCAGGATCGTGGAGCAGGTCGCGGCCCGGCTCGGCGCCGGCGTCACGCCCTACGTCGTCCCCGAGCTCCGCGCGCTGTACTACCTCGAGAAGCTGTTCGGCCTGCCCCGCCGCGCCCGGTTCGTTCGCTCGGCGCGTCCGGCCGAGCTCGGCGATGGCGAGATCACCGGAGAGCGCCGGCGGACACAGCCTGCGATGGGCATGGTGATGCCGCCGGCCCTGACGCTCGAGCCCCGCAGCCGTCGGGCGAGCTCGCAGGCGCCCCTGGCCGGCGCGGTGCCGTTCGCGATCAGCCACGGCGCGGCGTGCGAGAAGATCGACACGGCGACCAACCGCGACCAGATCGCCGAGGCGTTCGTCAGCTATGCCCAGGGCCGGTGTGACGCGCTGGTCGTGTTCTTGATCCGCGATGGCAACGCGCTCGGCTGGCGCGCCTGGGTCGCACCGCCGGCGGTGCTCAAGAAGCCGATCGAGGAGCTGTCGCTGCCGCTCGGCGGCGCGTCGGCGCTGCAATCGGCGCACGACGCCGGCCAGCCGTTCGTTGGCACGCCTCCGTCCGCGGCACGCCCCGTCGAGAAGCAGCTGTGGGCCGCGCTCTCGACCCAGCCCGAGCCGTTCGCGGTGCTGGTCGTCCCGGTGCTGGTCAAGCAGCGCGCGGTCAACCTGGTGTACGCCCACATCACCAGCAGCGCGCCGCCGAGTCAGCTGGTCACCGAGATCGGCGACCTCGCCGGCCGCGCCCAGGCGTCGTACTTGCGTCTGATCCGCCAGGCGCGCGGGTCGTGATCGTGGCGATCTCGACTCACTCCCGGGCGCCGCGTCGCTCCGGCCGTTGCGCCCCACCCCGGAATGCTTTTGCCGGGTCAAGCCTCGGGCGCTTGAAAATGAGAACGAGCGAATATACCCAGCCCATGGGGATTACTAGGAAAATCCGTTCGATTTGAAGCGTGGGCCTGGAACTTGACTCCGTCCGCCAAAGAGGGAAAGTGACGCCGTGCCACAACCAATGTCCTTGCCGAACCAGGGCTGCAAAGTCGGGCTCGGCACGATCGCTGCCGCGTTAGCTGCTCTCTCGATGGCCGTGCTGGGTCACTTCTTCATCTAGGACCTGGGCGTCCAGGCATCCAAGGCCTTCGATCCCCACGGCCCGACCCGGCCCCGCGTTCCTGGCCGACCCCAGTTGGCCCGAATCTTTCGTCCGCAGGTCTGGCGATACCCGGTTTTGCCGACACGTGAGCGCTCTGCTGCGTCGAGGCATCCGTCCGGATCCCGCGCAAGGAGCTCATCATGGCTGAAGGTACGATCAAGCGTCTGACCGACAAGGGCTTCGGCTTCATCTCCAACGAGTCCGGCAACGACTTCTTCTTCCACATGTCCTCCGTCGAGGGCGCCCGCTTCGAGGAGCTGCAAGAGGGCCAGAAGGTGTCGTTCGACGAGGTTCGGGGCCCCAAGGGTCCGCGCGCCGAGAACGTGCGGCCGATCTGACCCCTGAATGGCCGGTACTGGCCGGTGTTTGGCCGGGGCAGCCAGGCGCGCCACGCTACGGGCGGCCGTCCTGCTCTCGCACGTGGCGCGCCCAGTCGCCGTGCTCGATCCGCGTGCCGTGCTTCGCGGTGTCCGGATCGGACAGCACGTAGATCCAGGTCCACACCGGCTCGCCGGTCGACAGCTCGACTTGCTTGATCACCCGGACGAAGTCCTCGCCCTCGTAGGCATCGAGCAGGCCGAAGGTCGCCGGCAGCTCGGTCAGCCACACGACCTCGCCGACCACACGGCTCGGCGGCTCGGCCTCGACCAGGCCGGCGTAGCCCATCGGGAACGCGTAGATCGCGCCGGTCGCCGACGCCGGGACGCATCGGGCGATCTGGTTGGCGATCAGCGATCGCGCGGTCTGGCCCTCGCGCAAGGTCGCGTACACGAACAGGCGATCGAGCACCTCGTTCGAGCCGGTCGTGCGCCGGGCCTCGACGCTGTCGGTCGCTCGTCTGCGTTCGGTCATGCTGCGGTTCTAACCCTGGCTCGCCAGCGCTGCCACGTGATCGATCAGCGGCAGGACCATGGCGGCGCCGGTGCCCTCGCCGTGGCCCAGGCCGACCTCGAAGATCGGGTGTAGCCGGAGGTGGGCAAGGATGCGCGCGTGGGTGAACGATCCGGCGTGCGCGGCGATCAGGGATCCGGTGACGTGCGGGGCCAGCGCGGCGGCGACCAGCGCGGCCGCGCTGGTGGCGTAACCATCTAGGATCACCGGGACGTTGGTCGAGGCCGCGGCCAGCATCAGGCCCGCGAGCACGCCGGTCTCGGGCCCGCCGAACGCGGCGAGCAGCTCGAGCCCGCTGGCGCCGGCCAGCGCCGCGCCCCGGGCCCCGGCGGCCTCGGCCACCGGATCGGCCAGGCCGGTCGGAGGCGCGCCGAGCGCCGCGCCCAGGAGCGCCGCCGAGGCGACGTCGGCGCCGACCCCGAGCGCGCCGACCGCGAGCAGGTCGAGGCCGTCGTCGGCGAGCGATACCGCGAGCGCGATCCCGGCCTCGAGCGCGAGCGCGGCGTCGACCACCGTCATCGCCGGACCGGCCATCAGGTCGCCGCTCGGGCCGCGGCCGAGCCAGACGGCGCTGGCCGGCAGCGCCCCGGGCTCCCGGGTGCCGGCGTCGACCAGGATGACCGGCGCGCGGCTCGCCCGGGCGATCTGGGCCAGCGCCGCGCTGCCGTCGGCGATCGCGTGGGCGGCGATCGCGGTCGGGTGGGCCGCGCCGAGCGCGAGCCCTGGATCGCCGACCCCGTGATCCCCGGCGCACACCACGATCGTGCGCCGGGCGGTGCGCGGCGCGGCGGTGTGCTGCGCGCCGCCGAGCGCGATCGCGAGGCGCTCGAGCAGCGGCGCGCCCGCGCCGGCGACGCGCCGGCGGGCGGCCTCGGCGTGCGCCGGCGACGCCGGCGCGATCGCGTCGATCACGTGGCGCAGCACGCGCGGATCGCTCATCACCCGCCTCCCCACATCGCGGCGCGCTGCTTGCGGCGCAGCAGGATCGCGATGAAGAACGGCACGCCGACCACCGCGGTGACCGCGCCGGTCGGCAGGTGGTGCAGCGGGATGATCGTGCGCGCCAGGGTGTCGAACACGACCAGCGCCGCCGCGCCGCCCAGGATCGACGCCGGGAGCAGCAGGCGGTGATCCGGCCCGAGCAGGGCGCGGAGCGCGTGCGGGACGATCAGGCCGATGAAGCCGATCGGGCCGACCACCGCGATCGCGGCGCCGACCAGCAGCGACGAGGTGACGAAGATCACCGTCTGGGTGCGGCCGACCGCGACGCCGAGCGACGCCGCGACCTCGGCCCCGGCCGACAGCGCGTTGAGCTCGCGCGCGTACCCGATCAGCACGATCAGCGCGGCGGCGATCGGCAGCGCGCCGTAGCCGACGGCGACCAGCCGGACGGTCTCGGTGCTGCCGAACATCCACTGCACCATGTGGTTGACCTCGGTGAAGTCGCTGGTGCTCTGGATCAGGCTCGACGCCGACGAGCAGAACATCGACATCGCGATCCCGGCGAGCACGACCGTGGCCGGCGGCAGCTGCTTGCCGATCCGCGCGAGCCGCCACACCGCGAGCAGCGTGGCGGTCGCGCCGACCATCGCCGCGCCGCCCAGCCCGGCGAAGCCGAACACGGTCTCGACCCCGAGCCGGATCGCCAGCACCGCGCCGAGCGACGCGCCCGACGAGATCCCGAGCGTGAACGGCTCGGCGAGCGGGTTGCGCAGCAGCGCCTGCAGCGCGCAGCCCGCGCCGGCGAGCGCGCCGCCGACCAGCAGCGACGCGAGCACGCGCGGGATCCGCACCCACAGGATCGCGTGGTCCGGCGAGCCCGGGTCGAACGCGCCCAGGCCCATCACCGCGACGTGCCAGCCGCCGCGATCGACCACGGTGCCGATCAGCGGCGCGAGCGCGGCGCACGCGCCGGTCACGCCGGCGCAGATCGCCAGCACCAGCGCGAGCCGCGGCAAGGTCAGCCGGCCGGCGCTGCCGACCAGGAAGCCACTCACGCCGGCACCGCGAATGGCACGCCGGACGGCAGCGCTCCGACGTGGATCGCCAGGCCGAACGCGGCGCGGGTCTCGGCGGTCGCGAGCACGGCGCCGGGAGCGCCGCGCGCGGCGAGCCGGCCCTCGGCGACGAGCCACATCGCGCCGCCGTGGCGCAGCGCGAGGTCGAGGTCGTGGGTCACCGCGATCGCGGTCGCGCCCGCGTCGCAGTGCGCGCGCAGCATCGCGAAGATCGCCCGCGCGTGGGCCGGATCGAGCCCGGCGGTCGGCTCGTCGAGCAAGAGGCAGCGCGCGCCCTGGCACAGCGCCTGGGCCAGGATCACGCGGCGGGCCTCGCCGCCCGACAGCTCGTCGAACCGCCGGGTCGTCAGGTGCGCGACGTCGCACGCCGCCATCGCGTCACGCGCGGCCGCCAGGTCGGCGTCGCCGGCGAGCCCGAGGCCGCGCTGGCGCGCGTAGCGGCCGAGCAGCACGACCTCCTCGACCGCGAACGGGAACGCGAGCTCGTAGCGCTGCGGCAGGTACGCGAGCTCGCGCGCGATCACCCGGCGCGGCGCGCGCAGCGGATCGTGGCCGAGCACGCGGACCGTCCCGGCGCGCGGCGCGACCAGGCCGGCGATCGCGCGCAGCAGCGTGGTCTTGCCCGCGCCGTTGGGCCCGACGATCACGATCAGCTCGCCGGCCGCGGCCTCGGCGCTGACCTCGCGCACCACGTCGCGGCCGCCGAGCGCGACCGTGACGCCGTGGAGCTGGACCTGGGCCATGTCGCGCACAGTGTAGTCGGCCGGTGACGGCGGGCGAAACGCGCCGCGAGCTTTGCCGGCAGGTTCGTTCCGGCGCTAGCGGATCGCGCGCGCGAGCGCGGCGAGCGCCTCGGCGACCCGCGGCGACGGGGCGATCAGGTAGGCGTCGTCGAGCGCCCGGACGCGGTGCGCGGCGACGGCGGGGACCGTGAGCCGGCCCCACGGCGCGATGTCCTGGCGCGCGGCGAACGACAGATCGAGGATCACCTCGGGCCGGGTGCGCAGCACCTCCTCGACCGAGATCTTCGGGTAGCGCACCCCGGCCGCGCGCAGCACGTTGTCGCCGCCGACCACGGCGAGCAGCTCGTCGATCCAGCTGCCCGGCCCGGCGGTGACCAGGTTGCCCAGGCCGCCGGCCTCGCGATCGATCACCGCGAGCACGCGCGGCCGCCTCGCCGGGCGCTCGGCGGCGGCGTGATCGAGCGCGGCGTCGATGGTCTCGACCACGCGGTCGGCCTCGACGGTCCGGCCGATCCGGGCGCCGACGGCGCGCAGCGCGGCCTTGATGTCGGGTAGCGCATGGATCGCACACGCGACGGTCGCGATCCCGGCGTCGCCGAGCGCGCCGGCCGCCTGGCCGTGGACGTCGTCGACGATCACCAGCGTGGGCCGGAGCCCGACGATGATCTCGAGGTTCGGCGCCAGGAAGCTGCCCACCTTCGGTAGGCGCGCGACCTCGGGCGGGAACGCCGAGTAATCGTCGACGCCGACCAGGAGGCCGGTCGCACCCAGCGCCGCGACGACCTCGGTCGCCGACGGTGTCAGCGACACCAGGCGCGCGGCAGGGCCCCCGGCGTCCGCCGCGGACCCGGCCGCAGGCGCAGGCGCAGGGGATGGCGATGGCGCCGCGGACCCGGCCGCAGGGGATGGCGATGGCGCCGGGGATGGCGGAGGGGACCCAGCGTCGTCGCGGCGGCATCCGGACGCCCCCGATCCGGCGAGCCCGGCCAGGACGGCGAGCGGGACCGCGAGCGCGAGCGACCGGACACCGAGCAAAGCTCTCATCACCTGCTGCATATCACCTGCGGTATCGTGGGGCCGTGGAACCCGGCGATCCCGGCGATCTCAGCGGGGCCGTCCTCGATGGCCGGTACCGGGTCATCGAGCCGGTGGCCCAGGGGGCGATGGGCACGGTCTACCGCGCCGAGCGGGTCAAGCTCGGCCGGATCGTCGCGGTCAAGGTGCTCCACGAGGTCCTGCCCCACGAGCTGTCCGGCCGCAAGCGGTTCGAGATCGAGGCCATGGCGATGGCCAAGCTCGAGCACCCGCACTGCGCGTCGGTGCTCGACGTCGGCGTCTACAACGACCGGCCGTTCGTCGTCATGGAGTTCGTCAGCGGCCAGACCCTCAAGGACCTGATCGCCGCCGGGCCGGTGCCGATCCCGCGCGCCGCCGAGATCGTCCGCCAGGTGCTGTCCGGTCTCGCCCACGCCCACGAGCTCGGCATCATCCACCGCGACATCAAGCCCGCGAACCTGGTGCTGTCGCAGAAGACCGGCCTGGGCGACCACGTCAAGATCCTCGACTTCGGGCTCGCGCGGCTGCACGACGCCGGTCAGAACCTCACCACGGGCATCGTCGTCGGCACGCCGGCCTACATGGCGCCCGAGCAGATCCGCGGCCACCCGCTCGACGCGCGCGCCGATCTCTACGCCTGCGGCGTGCTGCTGTTCGAGCTCCTGACCGCCGCCAAGCCGTTCCACTCCGAGGCCGATGATCCGATCGAGGTCTGCCGGATGCACCTCTCGGCGCCGATCCCCCGGCTCGACGCCAAGCGGCCGGGCCGCTCGTTCGGCGAGCTCGAGGCCATGGTCGCCAAGGCGCTCGCCAAGCGCCGCGACGATCGCTACGCCTCGGCACAGGAATTCGCCGCCGCGCTCGAGGCCGCCGTCGGACGGCCGTCGCGCCAGAGCCTGCCGCCGCCGCCGCCGAGCGGACCGATCGAGCTCGGCTCGAGCGACATGCTCGCCACGGCCGACGCTTCGTATCCGCCGCCGCTCGAGGTCCGGACCGGCGATGTGCTCTCGGCGATCCCCGACGAGCCGCCCGCCGGTGCCGCGGGCAAGCGCTCCGCGCGCGCTGCGACGCCCGCGGTGGGCGCGCGCGTGGCGACCCCGCCGGCGGGGACCCGGACCGCCACCCCTCCGGATGGCGTGCCGCGCGACGCCGCGCCGGGATCGGGCGACATCAGCGCGCCGGGCACGTTCTTCGGGCTCTCGGTCCGGACGTCCACGCAGCTCCCGCGCACGTCCGCGCCCGCCGCCCGCGCAGTCCGGCGGCCGCGGAGGCGCCGGGTGATCGCGATCGCCGCCGCCGGGCTGGTCGCGGCGATCGCGGCCGGCGCGGTGGTCGCCACCCGGGGCGGAGCGCCCGAGCCCGGCGAGCACGGCGGGTCCGGCGCCGCGAGCGGATCGGCCGCCTCCGCCGAGGACGCGATCCGCGAGATCGTCACGCGCGCCGGCGACCTCGCGGCCCAGGGCGAGCGCGACGCCGCGCTCGAGCTGCTGCATCGCGCACGCCGGCAGTACCCCGACAGCGCGGTGCTCGCCTACACCGCCGGCCGGATCTGCTTCTCCCGGTTCTACTGGACCGAGGGCCTCCGGAGCTTCCGCGAGGCGATCCGGAGCGATCCGAGCTACCGGACCGATCCCGAGCTGATCAAGACCGTGCTCCGCGGCTTCATCACGACGCCGAGCTACAACGAGGACCTCGCCGGGTTCCTGCGCGACGAGATCGGCAGCGCGGCCCAGCCGTTCCTCGAGGAGACCGCGCGCGATCACCCGAGCGCGGCGATCCGCG
>DASWRS010000534.1:0-1985 GCA_036403075.1 Kofleriaceae bacterium | reverse complement strand
AGGACAAGGCGCTGATGTGGCCGATCCGCGAGACCTACGATCCGATGATGGTGTTTCGGCCGCGAAGCTGGTTGCTCGCCGAGGGCTGGAAGAAATCTGGATCGATCTCGGCCCGTGACGTGCCGAGCAAGCGGCGTTGATTGAGGCGCGGACAGGTTTGGGTCCGCACCTCCGCCGCGCGTGACCTGGACTACTTTGACCGCTTGCGGCTCCTCCTCGGGAGGTCTGGATTCGACTCCGAACAAGAATGCTTCGTGCCGCGAGACGCAACAGTGATCGCGGGCCGGGTCGAGCTCGATATTGCGCTCATCGGCTCTGTGCGAGAGGTTCCTAGGTATTGTTCACCAGCGCAGGCGCTCGATATCGATGCCGTTGTGGTCTGGATCTCGTCCAGCGCCGCATCTGCTGTGATGATGATTACCCATTATCCGCGGCGCCAGGGGCGTCGATATGCTGCGTGGCCGATGCAGCATATCGCTGCAACTGACAACCAGGAATTGGAATGTTCGATTGATTGAAGTTTATCGTTTGACCGAGTCATCGACAGCATGTACTCACGGCCATCGGGAACTCGGGGGGCTGACGGATCAGCATTGGCCCGGCACGGGCTCCCTCCATCAACAGCGACCATGAACTGGGAGGAGATACGATGAGCTACTTTCTTCGATACACTCTGGCACTTGCGGGTACGGCACTGATTGCGCTGGGCGGAATGACGTCCTGCGCGGTGGATCCGGCAGGAGACTCGCAGACGCGCGAGGCCCAGCCCGCATCGACGGGGACGACCGAGCAGCAGGTCAGCTGTATTCCCGATGGCGGGTTCGACGACACGCTCGGCCGGACGTCGTGTTGCAGCGGCTTCGCGGTGCAGGGAAGCACGGTGTGTACCAATCCGACGGATTTCGGGACGACCTGGGCGAGCTGCAGCCAGGTCTGCGGTACCAGGCCGGTGAACGGCTGTATCCCGTCCGGAGGCTGGGACGACACGCTGTCGATCACCAGCTGTTGCAGCGGCCAGGCGGTACCCGGGAGCACCCGGTGCCTGGATCCCAGCGACTTTGGCACTGACTGGCTGTCCTGCGTCCAGCAGTGCCGGTAGCCGCGCGCGTCGTCTACGCGGGCTCGCGCGCGCGGTCGGGGCGGCGGCACCACTCGCTCCACGAACCGACGTAGAGCCGGGCGCCGGGGAGCCCGGCGCGCTCGAGGGCGAGCAGCGTGTGGCACGCGGTGACGCCGGAGCCGCAATGGACGATGGTCTGGGCCGGCGCGATGCCGTCGAGCGCGCCGGATAGCAGCGCGCGCAGCTCGTCGGGGCTCTTGAACGTGCCATCGGGCCGCAGGTTGTCGGCGTAGGGCGCGTTGCGTGCGCCCGGGATATGGCCGGCGATCGGATCGAACGGCTCGCTGTCGCCGCGGAATCGGAACGCCGCGCGCACGTCGATCACCCGGCGGTCGGCGGCGCTGCGGGCGCGCTCGACCTCGTCGATGTCGGCGACCGCGCCGAGCGGGCCGGCGCCGGCGAGCGGCCCGGCGATGGGATAGGGCGGTCGCGGCTCGATCACCGGATCGTCGGTGGTGAACGGCAAGCCGGCGTCTCGCAGGGCCGCGAGGCCGCCGTCGACGACCTGGACGCCCGGGTGGCCGATCGCGCGCACCAGCCACCAGAATCGGGCCGCGGCGTTGGCGCCGTTCTGGCCATCGTACGCCACGACGCGCGAGCCGGGCGCGATGCCCCAGCGGCCGAGGGTCGCGGCGAAGCTCGAGGGGCTCGGCAGCGGGTGGCGGCCGCCGCGCGCCGGATCGGGCGCCGGCGCGGCCAGGTCGCGCTCGAGCTGGGCGTGGCGCGCGCCGGGCAGGTGGCCCGCGGCGTAGGCGCGCGCGTCCGGGCGGCAGTCGACGAGCACGACGTCGGTCAGCGACGCGAGCTCGCGCGCCGAGATCACGGGATCGGAGGGCATGCCCGAGTCTACGCCCGCACGGGCCGC
>DASWRS010000533.1:0-8135 GCA_036403075.1 Kofleriaceae bacterium | reverse complement strand
CGCCGACCAGATGCCGTGCGGCATCAGGTTACTGGTCTCGAAGCCGAACCAGTTGACGCCGGTGAACCGGACGGCGTTGCCGGCCGAGTCCACGATCTTCGATCCGGAGGTCGACCAGAACCCGTCGCCCGGCGCAGCAGCAGCCTGCTGCGAAGCTGCAAGCAAGATAGCGGCGGTCAGCAAGAACGGGCGCGCAACACACATCAGGCGTCGTGTCATGATTCCCTCCCGAGAGCGGTAGTGTTGACTCAGAGGCTCTGTAGATGCTTCCGCCATGGCCGATGTGAATCAATTGACCGAGACGCCGAACGTCGTGCCGGCGGCGCCTGCCCCGCCCTTCCACAGCTCGAAGCCGGCTTGCACCGAGGTCATGAACCACGCGGTGTTCAGCGCCGGTCTGCCGTTGGCCGGCCTGGTGCCCGTGCTCGCGTTGCGGCTCATCGCGTCGGTCATGAACACCTTGAGGTCGAACAGCGGCATGGAAGTGGTGGTCTGCTGGCGCCGGTACGTGATCACCGGCGGGCTCGCCCCGGCCGCGTACCACACCTGCCAGGTCGCGCCGGCCAGGGTCGCGGTGTCGACCTGGCTGCCGATCGGCTGCACGCCGGTCGAGTTCAACCAGATCATCATCTCCAGCGCGTTGTTGCGCGTGGTGGTGTTGGCGGCGCGATCGAACCAGACGTCGTAGGCGGCGTCCCACGCGGTGCCGGCCGGCCGCACGCTGAACAAGGAAGACACGCTCGTGATCGAGCTGACCACCCTGGGCAGGTTGCTGTTCGAGGTGCACGTGCCGAAGTGGCAACCGCGCACGAACGCGGTGTACGCCGCCGGTGCGCCGTTGGTGGCGATGTTGTGATTGGCCGTGGTCACCGTGAACCCCGAGCCACTCGCGGTGATGCACTGGCTGCCCTGGGCGTCATTGAACACGTTGTTCATGACGTAGTAGGTATTGCCACTCGAGAAGATGGTCCCGAAGTTGTTGCAGGTCGAACCGTTCAGGCTCGGCTGCGGCGGATTGGTCAGCGCGCTCGTGGCGACGTCTTCCACCGGCTCGCTCTCGACGCATCCGGCGACCAGCGCACACAGCGTCAATGACCAGGAACATAGACGATCTCTGAATTGTGTCATGTGCATTTCTCCTTGGCCCTGGGGGCCGTATCAAGGGGTAACTGGAAGTGCTCTACAGATGCCATGCTCCGCAGCGAAGACCTGGTGTTGTTAGCCGTGCGCCGGCGCCGCACCTGCGCTGCCGGCCGCTTCGGCCTGCCGCGCCGCTTCGACACAGCGCGACCCGCCGCTCACCTCGCAGGCAGCGAAGACGCGAGAGCTCCGCCCTCGCGGGTAATCGGGCGATAGCTCCAGAAGCCGGTCGATCGCGGACAGCTCGCCCGGATGGTCGCCAGCCTGGTGGCGCGCCAGGGCCAGATAATACCATGCGTCCGGCGGGTAGGGTGGGATCGTGGTCGCCCGCTCGGCCTGTTTCAGCCCGCCGGCGACATCGCCGCTTCGCAGCAGCGCCCACGCCAGCGCGGTCGCGATGCGGCCCGATTGCGGATCCGTCCGCTGGGCGATCGCGAGCGCGCGGCGCGCCTCGTCCCAGTCCCCGCGACGGCCGGCCGCCATACCGAGACTCAGATTCGCATCGGCGTCTTCTGGATTGACCCGGAGCGCGGCCGCGAAGATCGCATCATCGCTCCGCCAGTCGGGCAGGCGCGCCTCGAGCCTGACGAGCCCGACGGCCGTCGCGAGCCCGACCGCGACCGGCGCCGACCGTCGCACGAGCGAGCGCCGCGAGCTCAGGCAGACCGCGACCAGGTCACCGACCAGCAGCGCCAGCCCGATCGAGGGCAGGTAGAAGTAGCGCTCGGGGACCTGGCCGAACTTGGCCATCGCCACCCCGGCCGGGACCAGCCCGGCAAGGAACACGGCGACGGGCACGGCGAGGCGGCGATGCCGGACGGCAGCGATCACCAGGGCGACGAGCACCGCGCCGCCGATCGCGATCCCGAGCGCGCCTCCCGGGGCGTAGGGATGACCGACGGTGAGCGATGGCGGCACGATGGCGCGCACGAAGTAGATGCGGATCGCATCCAGGAACACGGCCGGCAGCACGTGCAGCGGGGGCAGGTCGAAGCCGCGCAGCTCGAGCGCTGCACGCGCGGCCCACCAGCCTGCCACCGCGGAACCGACCGCCACCCAGCGCGGAGCGGCGAGCGCGGGATCCCGGCGCTCGGCCCAGTCCATCGCCACGACCACCACCAGCATGGCGCCGAAGCCGTCCTTGGACAGCAGCCCGGCCAGGAACAGCAGGCCATGCAGCGCCGCCCGCCGCATGCCGGGACGCCACGGCAGCGCCAGCAGGCCCAGGAGCGCGACGCCGGACAGCAGCTCGTAGCGGCACGAGATCCAGGCGACGGCCTCGACGCCGTCCGGATGGAAGGCCCACCAGACTGCGGCGAGCGCGGGACCGGCGAGGCTCGCGCCCTCCCGCCGGCGACGCAGCAGCACCAGCGCCAGGAGTGCCGTCGTCACGCCGTGCAGCGCGATGTTCCCGATATGCAACACGCGCGGCGCCGCGCCCAGGCGGGTATCCAGCCAGTACGATGCGAGCGCGAGCGGCCGCCAGTACGGGCTCGTCTCGAGGCGCGGGGCGGCCTGACGGTAGAGATCGGTGGCGACCGCCCGGCGCAGCCCGCCGAGGTCCTGAAGCGCCGGGCTCGGCTGCACCAGGTTGACATCGTCCCAGACCCAGCCCGATGGCACGGCTGGCAGGTACGCCGCCGAGGCGCACAGTGCCAGAGCGGCGACGAGCACGGTGGTGCGCTGCCAGTCCTTCACGACAAGCTCTCGTCGGCCGTCGAGGTGATGTCTCCCCCGAACGCCGCGGCCCGGAGATCGTCGGCGATGGCCTGCGGAACCTGGGGAATCACGACTACCTCCTTTCGCGGGAATCCTTCTGGATTCAAGATGGCCAGTTCCGAGGTGCTGCGGGCCACGACGAACACGCGTCGCAGGTGCTGTCGTTACTGCACGCGTCACTGCACGTCATGGCTGCTGGGTGAGCAGGTGCGCCCGGAAGCCCTCGCCATACGTGCTCGTCGGGGTTCCCGCGATGTCGAGGATCAGGACGTTGCCACCGCTGTTGCAGCCGCCCCACGCGTTCCAGGTCCAGGCGGCGTAGCCCACGCCGTTCGTGTCGGCCCAGGCCATGACCCGGTCGATGTAGTCGTGAGCGCAGGTGTTCTGGCCGACCTCACCGATCATCACCGGGGTTTGCCGGGCGACCGTGCCGATCGTGCTGTCCCAGCACGACTGGGTCACGCATGCATTGAAGTTGTACGAGTGCCACGAGGCGATCAGGTTGCCGGTCGGGTCGGTCGGCCGGAACGCCAGCCACTGGGACAGATCGTTGGTGAACGACAGGCCGGCGACCATGATGAGGTTGGTGGCGCCGGTCGCGCGGACGGCGTTGACCAGGCTCTGCATGCCGGCGACCGGATAGCCGATCCCGGTGCAGGTGCCGCCGTCGCGCAGGCAGGTCCACGCCGCGGTGGGGTTGGAGAAGTTGTTGGCGAAGTCGGGGAACGGCTCGTTGAACAGGTCGAAGATGACGGCGTTGTTGCCCTTGAACGCCGTGGCCACCTGGGACCAGAACGTCGGTGTGAACTGCGCGTCCGGCATCGGCTTCTGGCAGGTGGCGTTGGGGTCCGGGCAGCCCGCGCCGGGGCCGCTGTACTGGCCGAAGGTCCAGTGCAGGTCGAGGATCGGGTTGATGCCGTTGGCCACGAGCAGGTTCACCCAGTCCTTGACCGCCTGCTGGTAGGCCGCTCCGCTCGTGCCGCCCGCCGGCACGTCGGCGTGTCCCAGCCAGCACTCCTCGTTCAGCGGGACGCGCACCGCGTGGACGTTCCACGTCTTCATCGCGTCGATCGTTGCCTGGTCCGTGGGGGCGTCCCACATGCCACGTCCCTGGATGCAGGCGAACTCGCCGCTGGACCGGTTGACCCCGAGCAGGCGGTAGGTCGTGCCGTCGGCGGTCACCACGTGATTGCCGGACACGTGCAGCGCCGGCGCAGCGCCTCCGGTGTTGTCGACGACGACGGAGATCGCGATCGGCGCGGTCGTGGTGGTCGCGCCCGAGTTGTCCACCGCGCGGGCGCTCACCGTGTAGTTGCCGGCCGCCACGTTGGTCCAGGAGAACGCGTACGGCGCGGTGGTGTCCGAGCCGATCACCGTCGAGCCGTTCAGGAAGTCGACGCGGACCACGCTGCCATCCGGGTCGCTCGCGTTCGCGCCGAAGGTGATCGTCCCCGCCCTGAAGCGCTGGCCGGCGGTCGGGCTGATCAGGCTGATCGTGGGCGGCAGGTTGGCGCTGGTCGTGCTGCCGGTGCACCGGACCCCGTTGAGTGTGAAGTCGGTCGGCTGCGGGAACGGGCTGGGCGGTGCCGCGCCGGCCGACGACCGGCTCCAGGTGCCTTGCATGCCGACGGTCGCGTTGGTGGCGCCGCTGGCGATCGCGCCGTTCCATCCGATGTCGGTGGCGCTGATCGTGGAAGTGAGCGTGAACGTGGCGTTCCAGCCGCTGGTCACGGTCTGGCCGCTGGGCGGCGTGAACGTCAGCGTCCAGTGGCTGATCGGATCACCGAGGTTGGTGATCGCCAGCGTGGTGTTGAAGCCGCCCGAGGTCGGCGACGACTGCCAGGCGTTCAGGTTCTGATATGCGACCGAGCAACCGCTGGTCGCGGCCGCGGCGGGCGCCGCAGTGGCCACCAGACCGGTGACCACGAACGCGGCGCCTGCCACGGACGCGAGCACGCCAACTGCTACGGAAGCCAAGACGGCGGCCGTTCGATGACTCATGAGATGTCCTTTGTTCGGCAGGCCACGGGGGAGGGGCTTGGGGGAACGAGCCGATGGCCGCATCTTATGAGAGCGCTCTCATAGAGTCACCTGTACGAGGCTCAATTTTCATATAAATGTTGATTAACCTTGAATATATTGGCGATCTAGCCCACCGCGCCGCCAAGGCCAGACCGGGCCGGCACACGGGAGCGGCCCGGCTCGCCGATCACGTGCGAGCGGGTCGCGGGCATGCTCGGCGCCACGACGCCGAGCTCGGCGCTGAAGCTGTTCTCGTCTCGTCGAGTACGAGGGGTTCGAGCCGGCGCCGGCGCGACCGGTGCGCCGCGGCCCGCAGGAGGGTGACAAGTTCCTGACGGGGCGTTACCACATTGGATACATCATTTCACTTAGTTGAAATTGGTCCAACCATTGCTCAGCGCGGACGAATGGTGGAACGAATCGTCGTGGTTTTGGTCGTGGCTTTGATCGTCCTTGCGCCCGCGCTGGCGAACGCCGGCGTGGGGCCCACGGTCAGCGCGCAACCCGCGCCCGCCCCGCAGGTAGAGCAGGACGAGTCGCCGCCCACCGCGGCGATCCCGCTGGCGCCGCCGTCGATGGTCGCGCCGCGCGATCGGGCGACTTCCCCGCCCGCGGCCGCCGCCGGCTCGCAGTGGTACGGCTGGCAAGTCCTGATCAGCGATGCGGCCGTGTTCAGCTTTGCAGGCATCACCGGGGACGCCCGCATCGCCTACGGCTGGGTCGGCAGCGGGGCGATCGTGCACTGGGGCCACGGCAACATCGGCCGAGGCGTCGCGAGCGCCGCGCTCCGCGTCGGGCTGCCGATCGTCGGCCTCTACCTGGGCGCCGCCAGCGCCAGCGGCTGCCACGGCGACTGGTGTGGCCTCGGCGAGGTGGTCGTCGGCGGGCTGATTGGTATGGGGTCCGCCGAGCTGATCGACGTCGCGCTGCTCGCGCACGACAGCGCGCCCACCCCGGCCGCGGCGCGCGCGGCGCAGCGCAGCCACGGTGTCGAGATCTCGCCGGTCGTGCGCGCAGGTCGATCCGGGCTCGGCCTCGACCTCGTCGGCCGGTTCTGATCCCCGGGTTCCGCTGCGCTCTGGCGCCCGTCACTTCTGTGGGGAAGGGACGTGCTGATCGACCAGGATCGGGTTGCCGTCGGGGTCGAGCACCATCAGGTGAGTGGGGCCGGTCGTCGTCTCGTCGGCCGCGGGCGCCGGCTCGAGGCCCTGCGCCCTGAGCGCGCGCTGAAGGTCGCGGATGTCGTCGAATGACGTCAGGGTGTTGCCCGCGCGATCCCAGCCGGGAGTGAAGGTCAGCGTGTTCCTCTCGAACATCCCCTGAAACAGGCCGATCGTGCTGGTCTCGTTCTGGAGCATGAGCCAGTTCTTGGCCTGGTCGCCGGCGATCACCTTGAAGCCCAGCTTCTCGTAGAACGCGCGCGACGCGGCGATGTCCTTGACAGCCAGACTGACCGAGAAGTTCCCGAGCCTCATGTGTGCATCTCCTGATGGTGGATGGTTCGTCGATGTCGAAGTGTGGGGCGCGCTGCATCCGGCGAGGACACACGCGAGGGCGGAAAGCGACTCGCCGATCAGCGGGGTCGCAGACGGCGGCTCGCGCGATGCGGACCAACTCGTCCTCTGGCGTAGTGATTCGATCGTCCACGCGATCCGTGTGCGGCCGGGTTCTACGAATCGCTCTGGTAGTCGTTCGACGTGCGGTTGCAGGTCCGCTCGGCGGCAGTCAAAGCAGCGCGGCTGCTGCGTGCTCCAGCCTGCAGTGATGGGCCGCGCCATCACGGGGTACAGGTGCGCTCCAGCAGTGATCGTCGACAGTGCGCGCGGCCCGCAGCCTGCGCCAAGCGGCACGCGCGCTGCATCGCCCGGCGGCAACAGGGAGGCATCGATGACCCATGCTCGATCGTGGTTACGGCAGCTGTTGATACCCATACTGATGGTGGCGACGCTGGTGGGGACGGTCCGAGTCGCCGAGGCCCGCTGCGACGGGTCCGACGGCACCTACCAGACCTGCATCCGCGAGGAGGGCGCCTGTCTGGACAGCTGGCGATCGTGGACGTGCGGCGGCTTCAGCGGCTGGGACTGCTCCAGCTGCGCGGCGCCGGCCGGCGTCAACACCGGGAGCGCGTCGCCGATGCCGCTGTCGGTCGCGCCGGGCGCGATGTGGAACACGATCCAGCAGACCCCGGGCGCGGTGTGGAACGGGGTCGTGCAGATCCCGAGCATGATCAACTCGTGCGGCCAGTGGCTCGGTAACCAGGTCGTCAACGGCATCGGGGCCATCACCGGCAACGGCATCCAGGGCGATGGCACCGGCAGCGGCAGCGCCTGCGTCGGCACCGTGATGGTGATCGGCAGCGTGATCTGTACGGGCGTCGCGGTCGCCGGCACCGGCGGCGCCGCGGTGCCGGCCTGCATCTCGCTGGCCATCGCCGGCCTCGCCATGTCGACGGCCGACTGCGTGAACAACTGCCTGGGCATCACGACCAACGCCACCGAGCAGGGCTGCCAGCAGGCGTGCGCGGGCGCGCTCGGCAATGGCGCGCTGACCCTGGGCACGATGGGGGTTGCGTACAGCGGTGTCACGCGTCCGGTCACCGGACCGGTGGTGGACTTCCTGAACACGCCGATTCCGGGTACTGGCAGCATTCCGGGAATCACGCCGTTCTTCTATCCGGCGGGGTCGCCCAACGAATGGACGCTCACCCAGCACGAGCTGCCCCAGCCGACCCGGCCGGCGCCGCCCCACGAGTCGATCACCGATCCCGACTTCGTGGCCTGGCTCAACGAGAGCCCGGTCAACGCGGCGAACTGGACCTCGAACATCCTCGCCGTCGAGTCGACCGCGGGCACGGGCTACAACCCGGTCTATCAGGTCACCCCACCGGGCGGCACGCCGCAGAACGTGTACCTGGTGTGGCAGGACACCCACGGTGGCTTCCTGGGCGTCTGGCACCCGAGCGGCGTGCGGCCCAGTGGCAGCAGCGGAGTCTGGGGCGGATCGAGCCTGTATCAACAGCAGCTGTTGCAGCAGGGCCTCACGACCATGCCGCCGGGCTGCCCGAACGCGGGTGTGCCGGTCACCAACGCGAGCGCGCGTTCGTGTCTCCAGCAGCTGGCGTGTCAGCAGGGCTCGTGCCCGAGCGGCTTCGATCCGGGGCCGCCCAACCTGCCGCCCCCGCCACCGGCGCCGCCGGCGATGCCGTTCGAGCCGGGCCCGGCGCCCGCGCTGCCGCCGCCGCCTCCGCCCACGTC
>DASWRS010000532.1:0-24810 GCA_036403075.1 Kofleriaceae bacterium | reverse complement strand
TATCCGCGCGACCCTGCCCGGGTCGAACCGCTACCGGGCGCGTTCGACGCCTTGCGCACGCTCCAGGCAGGCTTTGCCCTGGTGATCGTGTCCAACCAGTCCGGCATCGGCCGGGGGCTGATCACCCCCGCCGAGGCGCGCGCGGTCCACGACCGTGTGGTCGACGTCTTCGGCCGCGCCGGCATCGGGTTCGCAGGCGCTTACTACTGCCCGCACGCTCCCGGCGACGGCTGCGCGTGCCGCAAGCCGGCCCCCGGGCTGCTGCTCGACGCCGCCCGCGACCTCGGCCTCGACCTCAGCGGCTCGATCATGGTCGGCGACAAGGCCTCCGACATCGCGGCGGGGCAGGCGGCGGGCTGCGGCCACACGGTGCGGTTCGGGCCCGAGGCCGACGGCGCCGAGGACGGGGCCGAGGGTGCGCGGCGCTGCGATGACTGGCAGGCGGTGGCAGGGTTCCTGGGCGCGTTGCTGGGCGCGTTGCCGTAGCGAGTCGTCGATTGCAACGCCGTCGAAACCGGGATAACAAGGCCATGTGCATCCGCTGCGCGCCGTGGTCGAGCAGTTCCGCGGTCGCCACGTGGTGGTCGTCGGCGATGTCATGCTCGACGAGTACCTGCGCGGCGACGTCACCCGGATCTCGCCCGAGGCGCCGGTGCCGGTGCTCGAGGTCAAGAGCCACGAGTGGCGGCTCGGCGGCGCGGCCAACGCCGCGGCCAACATCCAGGCGCTCGGCGGGCGGGCCACGCTGGTCGGGGTCGTCGGCAAGGACGACACGGCGGCGATCGTCGGCGAGCAGCTCGTCCACCACGACATCGCCAGCGCGGTCGTGGTCGATGCCGAGCGGCCGACCAGCAAGAAGACCCGGCTGGTCGCGCAGCAGCAGCAGATCGTGCGGGTCGATCACGAGAAGCGCCACCCGATCGCCGGCGCGGTCGCCGACGGCGTGCGGCGTGCGCTCGAGCAGGCGATCCCCGGCGCGCACGCCTGCGTGCTGTCGGACTACGCCAAGGGCGTCCTGACCGTCGACATCGCGCGCCATGCGATCGACATCGCGCGCGCCGCCGGGGTCCCGGTGATCGTCGATCCCAAGCAGCGCAGCTTCGCGGTGTACCGCGGCGCGACCGTGATCACGCCGAACCTGCACGAGCTCGAAGCCGCGGCGCATCGCATCGTGCCGTTCGAGATCGAGCGCGCCGCCGCCGGCGTGCTCGCCGAGATCTCCGGCAGCGCCCTGCTGGTCACGCGCAGCGCCGACGGCATGACGCTGTACCGCGCCGGGCGCGAGCCGTTCCACGTCGCGGCCCTGGCCAAGGAGGTGTTCGACGTCACCGGCGCGGGCGACACCGTGGTCGCGGCCGTCGCGCTCGCGCTCGCGGCGCGCGTGCCGATCGAGCAGGCGGTGGCGCTCGCGAGCATCGCGGCGGCGATCACCGTCTCCAAGCGCGGGACCTCGACGGTCAGCCTGGACGAGCTCACCACCGCGATCGACGCGATGCCGGGATGACCGATCGCGACGACGACCTCGGCGAGGCCAGCGGCGTCCCGGAGCGCACCGAGCGGACCGAGTCGGGGCGCCACGTCACCGACTCGGGGCGCCACATCACCAACCGCAACGTCGTGCCGCGCGCCGGGACGGCGGGCGCGCGCGATGACGACGGCGAGCTGCGCGGCGAGTCCGCCGAGGACGCGTTCGACGTGGTCACGCCGGTCCGGCCGCCGCCGCGCGACGTGTTCGAGGAGGCCGACGTCACGCTGTCGCACGACGACGAGGGCGGCCACACGGGCGGCGGTGACGCCGGACCGGCGCCGGTGTCCGATCCGCGGCTCGTGCTGCCGCCGCCCCGCCGGCCGCCGACCGAGCGCGGCCTGATCGAGCCGCGGCGCCGGCCGAGCCTCCCGCCGCTGCCGCTGCCGCCGGCGCCCGACGCGCCCGACGCGTCCGGCGTGCCCGGCGCGCCCGGGGCGCCCACCCACGACCGATCGCGCCGGGTGACCGCGCGCGTGCCGCGGGCGAGGCGCGCGACGCCGGCGGTCGTGGGCGATCGCGCCGCGGTCCCGGCCTGGCTCGATCGCGCGCTGCGCGGCGTCACCGTGCTCGCGGTCCTCGGCCTGGGCGTCGTGGGGTTCGCCCAGCCCGACGCGGTGCTGCGCGGCGGCGCGGCGTGGCTGGCGTTCCTCGTGTTCGTGCTCGCCGGCTGGGGCGTGATCGTCACGCGGCTCGCGCGCGCCGGCGACTGCGACTTCGGGCTCCGCGCCGCGCTCGGCGCCGCCGGCTACCTCGCGATCGCCGGCGTGCTGGTCGCGGCGGGGCTGTTGACCCGCTCGATGATCCTCGGGCTGATCGGCCTGGGCGCCGCCGGCTTCGCGTGGCGCGAGGCGACCGCGCCGGTCGCGACCTGGCACCGGGTCCGCGACGGCCTGCACTTCGTGCGCTGGCGGCCGGCCCTCGGCGCGATGATCGCCGCGATCGTCGTGCTCGCCGGCGCGCGGCTTCTCGGCGCGGCGTCGGCGCTCGACGCCAGCCCGTGGGACGACGACGTCGCCTACACCGGCTTTGTCCAGCGCTTGCTCGACACCGGCGGCCTGATCGAGCCGTTCTCGTTCCGCCGGCTCGGCGCCTACGGCGGGCAGACCGCGCTCGGCGCGCTCGCCGCGGCGCGCGGCACGCTGGCCAACGTCCACCTGATCGACCGCGGCCTGGGCCTGGGCGTGGTGCTGCTCGCGATGGTCGGCCACGCGCGCGAGCGCGACACCCAGCCGCTGTGGCTGGCGCTGATCGCGCTGGTGCTGGTGCTCCTGCCCGAGACCGCGATCAACACCGCGAGCTACTGGACCGGCGTCGTGATGTTCCTGGCGCTGTACCGCTCGGTCGTGCGCGAGCACTGGGCGGTCGCCGGCATGGTCGCCGGCGCGACCTGCACGCTGCGCCAGAACTTCCTGGTCCCGGTCGTGGTGTTCCTCGCCGCCGTGCTGATCGCGCGGCTGATCGGCGTGTCGCGCGCGCTCTCGCTCGGCGATGCCTGGCGCCAGGAGCGCCGGCGCTGGCTGGTGGTCGCCGGCGTCGCGCTCGCGGTGATCGTGCCGTGGTGCATCGCCGCGCAGCTGTCGAGCGACACGTTCCTGTTCCCGATCATCGACGGGACCTGGAACCACGGGCTGTCGCTCAAGCCCGCGGTGACCAGCTGGCCCGAGGAGCTGGCGGCCCTGGTCACCGCCTGCCTCGAGCCGTCGCCGATCGCGGTGATCCCGATCCTCGCGCTCGTAGTCGTGTTCACGTCGGACCGCCGGCTCGGCCGGCCGCTCGGCGCGCTGCTGCTCGCGTCCGCGCTCGGCTTCGTGGCGCTGGTCCACGGCTTCATCGACGTCGAGCCGCTCCACCTGTGGCGCTACGCGTTCGGGTTCGCGACCACGCTCGTGGTCGTGCTCGTGCTCGAGCTCGGCAGCGACGACGAGATCGTCATGCTCGCCCCGCTCGGCCGCTGGATCGTGCTGGCCGCGCTGGTGCTGCAGCTCGTGGTCGCGCGCGGCGCCACCGCAAAGCAGGCGTCCGTGGTGTTCGACAACGTCCGCGCGGCCGCCGCGCTCGACGGCCACGGCGATCCGAGCGCGCGCGCCGACCTGCGGCGCTACCGCGCGATGCAGGCGGCGGTGCCCGCCGGCGAGCGCCTGGCGGTGATGCTCGACGACCCCGCGCGGCTCGACTACCGCAGGAACCCGATCGCCAACCTCGACATCCCCGGGTTCGCCAGCCCGGGCGACCAGCTGCCGATGTTCCGCGGCGCCGAGCCGCTGCGCGCCTACCTGATCGCCCAGGGCTACCACTACGCCGCGTTCGTCCGGTCCGAGCGGTCGCGCTACTGCTTCCGCCGCGACCACTGGATCGACCGGATCTTCGTCGATGGCGAGCTGTTCTCGATCATGGACGCGTACTACATCGACGCGATCGAGAGCTTCGCCGAGCTCGCGACCACGACGCGCGTGCTCCACGACGCCGACGGCCTGGTGGTGCTCGACCTCGCCGACGTCGTGCGCGCCGCGACCACGCGCCCGGCCGCCGGCTCCGAGCTCGAGCGCCGCAGCGCCTGGGTCCGCGAGCTCGCCGATCGCGAGCACCTGCACGACGCGTGGGCGCTGTCGACCCGGGCGAACCTGCGGTTCGAGGACGGCACCACCAGCCTGCGGTTCGTCGATGACAGCGTCGACGATCCGAGATGGTACGAGGTCAGCCACCCGCACGAGCCGCCGAGGCGCGGCCAGGCGATCCTGCCGCTGTACCGGCGCGCGCACCTCCGGGTTCGCGGCACGACCGACATGCACCTCTTGCTGCGCGCCGCGATCTCGTTCAACGCGGTCTACACCCACCCGCGGCTCGACGTCTCGCTCGACGGCGAGCTCCTGGCCTCGGTGGTCGCCGACGCGGCCGGCCACTACGCGATCGACGCCACGGTGCCGCGCGGCCGGCTTGCCGGCGGCTGGCACGACGTCTACCTGGTGTTCTCGAGCATCGGCCTGCCCGATCGCGACGTCCGCGATCTGCGGGTCGCGCGGCTCGAGGCCGTCGAGTGGGAACCGCGATGATCGCCTCGGGGCTGGTGGTCTGTGCGATCGCGCTGCCCTGGCTGACCCTCCTGCCGCTGCACGGCGTGGCCGCCGCGATCGCCCACGCGCTGACCCTGATCGCGGCGTTCCACGGCGCCGGCCGGATCGTCGCCTGGCTCGCCGGCCGGCCCGAGGCAGCGCCGCTGCTGGTGATCCAGTGGGGCATCGCCGCGCTGATCGGGCTGTCCGGGATCGCGATCGCCTGTCACGCGGGCACGCTCGCCGGGCACGCCGTGCTGGTGTTCGGCTGCGTCGCGATCCACACCGCCGCGCTCGGCCTCGGGTTCTCCGAGCATGTCGAGCGGTTGGAGGCCGTGCTCGCCGGGCCGCGGATCTGGCTGGTCCCGGCCGCGCTGCTCGCCGTGCTCGGCGCGATCGCCGTGCTCGGCGCCGCGGGCGACAGCTTTGCCCAGCCGTTCGACGGCGATGGCCACCTGATGGCGCAGCTCCACCGGGTGCTCGGCACCGGCGCGCTGATGGATCCGATCGGCTACCCGCGACATGCCGGGCTCGGCGGCCAGGTCGCGCTCGCCGCGATCGCCTCGAGCCCCGGCGACGACCTGCCGCACGGGGTCGAGCCGCTCGCCGCGGCGCTCGCGCTCGGTCTCGCGATCTCGAGCCTGCGCGCCCGCGAGCCGGTCGCGGCGCTGTGGGCGGTCGTGCTCGTGGTCGCCGGTTTCGCGCTGCCGTTCGCGCCGTACGATCCGCTGCCGTGCTGGGCCGCGGCCGGGCTGATCGTGGCGCTGCACCACATGCTGGGCGACGCCGAGCCCGCGCCGCTGCCGCTCGGGATCCTCGCCGGCGCGCTGGTCGTGCTGCGCCACGAGCTGGCGCCGGTCGCCGCCGCCGCGGTGGCCGCGGGCTGGTGGCGCCGGCCGCGCGACCCGCGCCGCGCCGTGGTCCTGCTCGGCGGCGTGCTCGCGGTCGCGCTGCCGTTCGTGATCGCGCGGACGCTGGCGTGGCGCTCGATCCCGGCGTTGTCGCCGCCGCTCCTGTCGACGGTGCTGCTCCACGTCGCGCGCGCGCCGCTCGCCGTGCGCGCGCTGGCCGCCGCCGCGATCGCCGTGCCCGCCGCGCTGGTGCTCCGGCTCGCGCTGCCCGACCACCGCGCGCTCGCGGCCGCGGCGACCACCACCGCGGTCGGGCTCGGGGCGATCGTGGCCCACCTCGCCGGCACCGGGGGCGCCGGCTCGGGCTCGCTCCGCCTGCTGTGGCCCGTCGGCATCGCGTTCGCGATCACGCTGGTCGTCGAGCTCGCCCGCAGTCGGTGGTCGGGCCCGGCGGCGCTGCTGGTCTCGCTCGGGCTGTGCGTGACGATCTACGAGGCCGGCGAGGCGCCGGGGCACCTGCGCTGGTCGCGCCGGATGACCGAGGCCGCGACCGGGATCGACCACCTCGCCCGGCCGCCCGGCGACGCCGGCGACCCCTACGCGCCGCTGCTCGCCGGCGTGCGGCCCGGCGCCACCGTCGCGGTCTGGGTCGCCGAACCCGAGCGCCTCGACTACGCGCGGCATCGCATCCTCGATCTGCGCACACCAGCCGGCGCGCGGCTGCGCGAGCACCGGTTTCGCGATCACATTTCGCTCGCCGCCGCGCTGCTCGGTCGACTCGGCGCCGACTACCTGCTGCTCGAGGCCGATGACCTGCGCGTGCTCCGGATCCAGAGCGATCTGATCTATCGCTGGCTGTGCCGCGAGCCCCGGCCGATCTGCGACGACGACCTCGAGGCCGTCGCGCGCGCCCACCGCGTCATCGCCGAGCGCAACGGCGTCCGCCTGGTCGACCTCGGGCGCGGCCCGGCGCCGCGGCCCGGTCACTCGCCGTAGTGGAGCTCGACCGCAGTCGCGAACATCGCGATGTTCTCGATCTCGGGCGTGGCGACCTCGCTCGGCCGCAGGAGGATCGGTGGCACCGGTGCTGGCTGGTCGGGATCGGAGATCGCGCGCCGGGCGTGCTCGGCGAAGCAGCCGTCCGACGGCATTGCCGGCGGGCACAGCACCACCGGCTGCAGCGCGGACGCGCGAAACCCGAGCTTGTTGAGCCCGGTGCGGGTCACCCCGGGCGGGATCACCAGGTGGGCCTTGTGCCACCCCGCCGCCGCGGCGGTATAGCTGCCGACGGCATGGGCCGCGCGGTCCTGCGCGCGGTCATAGGCGTACAGATCGAGGTTCCACGACCAGTGATAGGTCGCCGGGGCCGGGGTGTAGAACTCGACATCGACCGAGGTCGGCCGACGGCTATCGAGGAAGAACGTGATCCCGACGTCGTCGTACGGACCCTGGACGACGCGGTGGTGGACGCGCGTGATGTCGGTCGCGGCGACCACCGGCTTGCCATCGAGTGTGTAGTAGCCGCCCCAGCCGTGCGCGGTGTAGATCACCTGCGCCGGATCGCCGAGCACGATCCGCTCGGGCGAGCGCGCCATCGCCGCGACCGCTGCGCGATCGGCCAGCCGGAAATCGGTGGACGCCTTGAGGTACGGCTTGATCCGGAACAGCGGGTAGCCGCGGGTGACCTCGCCGTGGAATGCCACCTCGTAGCCCGGCAGGTTCCGCCACCGCTGCAGCCGCGCGTAGCCCTCGAAGCCCGGGGCGGCGAGCGCGAACGGCCCGTCGACCATCGAGATCATCTGCGCCGCGCTCTCGAGATAGACATCCTCGATCGCGAGGTGGTGGTCGTAGGCCATGCTGTAGAGATGCATCGGCCACTCCGGGGCCGGGATGTTCTTGCGCCCGGTGTTCCACGCGACCTCGCCCTGGAGCGCGAACGACGACACCACGCCGGTGCGCCGGCGCAAGCTGTCCCAGACCCCGTCATCGGCGGTGCGCCACGCAAAGTTGATCCGCTTCATCGCGGAGCTCGGGCGGTAGCAGGTGTAGACCAGCGCGAACGCGACCAGCGCGATCCGTGGCAACCACGGCGGTCGCAGCAACTTGTGGCGAAGCAGCGCGACTACCACCACCACGATCAAGGACACCCAGTGCACGCCGATCAGCTTCGCGAACCGGCCGAAGACCCAGCTGGCGTCGGGGTCGGCGGGGCCGACGTCGGCCGCGCTCGCCACGATCACCGCGATCACCGCCGCGGCGAGGTACACGGCGCGGTGCGCGGCGACGTGGCGGCCGATCTGGCGGGCCCCGGCCATGGCCGGCGCGCCGAGCAGCGACAGCGCCCGGCCGCACGCCAGCCACAGGACCGGCAGCCCGAACGCGAGGTAGTGGCGATACGTGTAACCCTGGTAGCCGTAGAGCGGCAGCACCGCGAGGTTGACGACCAGCGCGAACCCGACGATCGCCACGACCATCCGGGCGGCGCGGTCACCGGCGCGTTGCGGCGCGGGCGCGGTCGCCGGCGCGGAGGGCTGCGCGAGCTCGGCCGCCGGGTGCCGGCCGAGCCACACCGCGAGGCCGCACGCGAGCAGGATCTCGGCGGGATACGACGTCGCGAGGTTCTTGAGCGTGGCGGCCCACGACGACGTGAACTTGTGCACCAGCTCGCCGGTGCCATCGTGGAGCAGCGTGGTGAGCCGCGGGGTATGGCCGGGCTCGGTGTACTTCCACCAGGTGTCGGTGCCCATCCCGAACCGAGTGCCGAGCGGCAGCTGGTACAGGTTGTTGGCGCTGAACAGCGGCTGGCCCCAGGCCCGCATCGAATGCACGACAAACGGCAGCACCCAGATCAGCGCGGTGCCCAGCACCAGGAGCTCTCGGCTCGCATGGCTGCGGACGGCCATGCCGAGGCCGTCGGTCCGCGCCGCGCGCCAGATCCGCGACAGCGCGACCAGCCCGAACGCGAGCACGAACGGCGCGCCGAGGTTGGGCCGCGACAGGAACAGCCACGCCAGGGCTGTGCCGAGCGCGACCGCGGACCGCCACGCCATGGTCCCGTCCGGCCGGCTGAAGTAGCGATACAGCATCGCCATGCATGCCGTGGTCAGCAGCAGCATGTCGCTGTCCTTCCAGTACAGAAACATGAACGTGTACGGGTGGAGCAGCGCCACCGTCACCGCGAGCAGCCCGGCGTAGCGGTCGCCCCACAGCGATCGGCCGCAGTGATACAGCAGGAGCAGAAATCCGGTGAAGCAGATCAGGTTGTAGATCAGGATCCCGACCACCCAGCTGGTGCTGTGTGTGGCGGTGTACAGCGCGGCGACCGCGTACGACGCGAACGGGAACCGGTCGGCGTTGACCCAGTGGTCGTCCGCGAGCTTGCCGCGCTCGTCGTAGAAGTCGACCAGCGCCGCCGGCAGGTCGTTCGTGGTGTAGCCGTTGCCCTCGACGAGGTTGCGCGCGACCAGCGCGTTGCGCGAGGCGTCGGTCATCCGGATCGCCGGCGCGCCGTCCGCGCTCAGGTAGTCCATCCGGCGCAACGCGTTCAGCGCGATCAGCGTGACGAGCAGCGCACAGATCGCGAGCTCGAGGACACCGCCCAGCCGTCGCCATCCACGGGTCGCCAACATGACGCACTACTCTATGTAGGCGGTCGTCGTTTTGCAAACTTGCGCCACCGTCAACGCGCTGACTCGAGCGTCCCGTCCGGCATCGCGCCGGCATCGGGCCGGCCTCGGGCCGGCATCGGGTGATCTCTGGCAACGCTGTCGGTCCGGGGGGATCTTGCGTCGCGGCAGCATCCGCCGGTAAGGTGCGCGATACTCACATGTCCAGGCATCGACGCGCGGTGATCGCGATCGGCTTCGCGGTCAGCGCGGGGTTCGTCTACCTGGCGCTGCGCGGCCTCGCGTTCGACAAGATCGGCGATGCGTTCCGCGACAGCCACCTGCTGCCATGGCTGCCGCTCGGCATCGCGTCGTACGGCGCGAGCCACGTCGTGCGCGGCGTGCGCTGCCGGCTGCTGGTCCGCCGCCAGGCCGAGCTCGCGCTGCCGACCGCGACCAACATCGTCGTCGCCGGCTACGCCGCGAACAACCTGTTGCCGGCGCGGCTCGGCGAGATCGTGCGCGCCGGGCTGCTCGCCGATCGCGCCCGCATGCCGGTCGCCCAGGCGCTCGCGGTCACGTTCATCGAGCGCGTGCTCGACGGCCTGACGCTGCTGCTGCTGCTCGTGGTGGCGACCACCACCGGCCACGTCGCCGGCTGGATCGCCGAGCTCGTCGAGATCGCGGTCGTGGTGTTCGGGGTCGCGACCGCGGTGATGTTCGCGGCGGCGCTGGCGCCCGGTCGGCTGCTCGCGCTGGCGGGCGGGCTCGGCGGCAAGCTCGGGCCGCGCTGGCGCGATCGCCTGGTCGGCCTCGCCGGCAGCGTCACCGGCGCCGGGGCGTGCCTGCGCGATCCGCGCGATCTCGCCGCGCTCGCCGCGACCAGCCTGGTCGCGTGGTGTTTC
Organism: Kofleriaceae bacterium; assembly: GCA_036403075.1. GTDB lineage: Bacteria > Myxococcota_A > Polyangia > Haliangiales > Haliangiaceae > JABFXX01. The sequence continues at coordinate 14,871 of DASWRS010000532.1, read as the reverse complement.
GACGCCGGGCTGTACGTGCTGCTGCTGCCGGCGTTCGGCCTGCCGTTCACCGCGGAGTATGGCGTGGTCGCGATGTGCGTCACCGGGTTCGGCCTGCTGTTGCCGTCGAGCCCGGGCTCGATCGGCCCGTTCCACTACTTCGCGTCGCGGGTGATCGTCGCGTTCGGCGTGGCCCAGCCGACCGCGCTCGCCTACGCCACGCTGGTCCACCTCGCGTTCTACGTCCCGGTCACGATCTGGGGCCTCGGCGCGCTGTTGTGGTACGGGGTCCGGCTCGGCGCGACCCTGGCGCCGCGGGCGGGCGCCCCGGCGGTCGGCGAGCCCGCGGACGTACATCCCGCGCCGGACGCGGTATACGGGGGCCGATGACGAACATCGGCAGGTTGTCGCGATCCGCGCGGTCCGGGGCCGAGCCATCGGTCCGGCCGCTCCACGCCCAGGAGATGTTCGGCGCGCGCGCGATGCGCCGGATCGTTCGGGCGCTGCCGCCGGTCGAGTCGGTGTACGCGGCGATCCGGTTCACGATCATGCGCTCCAAGCTGCTCAGCGTCATGGATCTGCTGCTGCCCGCCGAGGGCCGGATCCTCGACGTCGGCTGCGGCTTCGGGCTGTTCGCCGCGTACTTCGCGCAGACCCAGCCGCTGCGCCGGGTCACCGGCATCGACACCAACGCCCGGCGGATCGAGACCGCGCGCCGGGTGATGGCCAAGCTCGGCGGCACCGGCCACGAGTTCATCGCGGGCGACGCGCGCGCCGTGCGCGAGCTCGCCGGCGACCGGTTCAACGCGATCTACGTCCTCGACGTCCTGCACCACGTGCCGCACGACGACCAGGAGGGGTTGCTCGCCTGCCTCCACGACCTGCTCGAGCCCGGCGGCGTGCTCGTGCTCAAGGACATCACCACCGAGCCGTTCCTCGGCCTCAAGTTCACCGAGCTGCTCGATCGGCTCATGGTCGGCTGGGACGAGCCGCTGGCGTATCGCCACCACAACGAGTGGGGCGAGATCCTCGGCCGGCTCGGGATGCGGACGCGCGCCGTCCGGGTCCCGGACATCCTGCCCTATCCCCACGTGGTGATCGCCGCGTGGAAGCCGTGAGCCCGGTCAGGCGGGCGTGACCGGAGCCTCGAACAGCCCTGCGAGCGCGCCGGTGCAGCGCTCCGGATCGCCGAACACCGTCATGTCCTGGCCGAGCGCGTTGCCGATCGTCAGCCACAGGTCGTTGGTGGTCTGGTTCGGGTAGCGCAGCAGCCGGCCGCCGGCGAGCCGGCCTCCGGCGCCGCCGAACAGCTGGATCGGCAGGTTGTCGAACGTGTGGTTGCCCCGGCGGATCTCGCTCCACACCACGACCAGCGTGTTGTCGAGCAGCGACCGGCCGTCGCGATCCGGGGTGTCGCGCAGGGTGCGCAGGAAGCCGGCGAGCTGCGCGTTGTACCAGCGGTGGATCGCGGTCAGCTGGGCGTCGATGTCAGGCGCGCCGGCGTAGTGGCTGAGCGAGTGGTAGCCGAGCTCGAGCAGGCCGGGGATGATCCGGCTGACATCGAGCTCCATGCTGCCCCACTGGAACGCCGCCACCCGGGTCAGGTCGCACTGGAACGCCGCGCGCACGATGTCGAGGTGGGCGCGGCCGATCTCGGCGTGCTGGTCATCGCGCTTGCGCGCGTCGGTGCGGAGCAGCTCGCCGTGCAGCGCCGCGGTGTCGTAACCGACCACCTTGTGCAGCACGCCCTCGACCTCGGTGATCGCCGCGAGGTGGCGATCGAGCCGCTCGCGACCGTCGCCGCCGAGCTGGCCGCGGATCCGCTGGAGGTCGCCGCGCGCGAAGTCGAGCACGCTGCGCTTGTTCGCCAGCGCCTGCGCGACCTGGGCCGGGGCGAGCACGCCGTCGGAGAACGTGCCGAACACCCGGGCATACGCGATCGTGGGGTCCTGCTCGGGGGCCAGCGGCAGCCCGCGGCCGGCGTACGACAGGATCCGCATGAAGAACTGCAGCGCCCGGTCGTCGGCGGTGAGCTGCAGCGAGCGCACCGGCACATCGCCCGAGAACGCGGGGTCGCCGGCGAGGATCTGGTCGATCGAGATCCGCTCCGCGACCGCGATGCCGGTGCCCTCGGGCTTGAACGGCACGCCGCCGGTCATGAACGTGACGATGCAGTTGCCGTGGTCCTCGCCGGGCGTGTTGCTGGCCTTGGGCACCGCGAGCCCGTCGATCACCACCATGTGATCGCGCAGGTCCGCGAACGGCTCGAGGATCGGGCTCAGCGTGAAGTCGCGGCCGATGCCCGCGCAATCGTAGGTTTCGGGGACCGTACCGGCCGGCTTGTGGACGATCAACAGCCGGGTCGGCGCCCGGGCATCGTCGGCGCGCGCCATCCGGGCCACGATCGACGGGCCCAGCGCGAGCGCGCCCAGCGCGCCGCCGGTGCCCGCGAGAAATCGCCGCCGGCTGATCGTCATGGCAGCTCCCGGCGCAGCCGGAACGCCGGCGCGGTCGCGATCGCGCGGAACACCTCGATGAGGTTGCGTCCGCGGCGGTCGAAGGTGTCGTAGAGGTAGGCGCGCAGCGCCGGATCGTCGAGCTCGCGGCCGAGCGCGTAGTGCGCGAGCTGATCGACCACGCAGTGCGCGACCTGCTCGCTGGCGGCGAGCGCCGCGCCGAGCTCGACCGCGCCGGTCGCGTCGCGCTCGCGGTCGTCGATCGCCAGCGTGACCGCGTCGTTGATCGCCGCGCCGACCGAGTCGACGGCACGCCAGCGGCCGAGCGCGTCGTAGTGGTGCAGCGCGCGACCCAGCGGATCGATCGCGGCGTGGCAGCCCGCGCAGTAGCCATCGCCGGCGCGGAACGCGGCGTACTGCGCCTCGCTGAGCTGGCTGGTGGCCGCGGCGACCATCGCGATCGCCGAGAACGGCGGCCGGCCCGGATCGGGCGCGCACAGGAACTTGCGGCGGATGAACATCGCGCGCCGGACGATCGACTCGCCCTGCTCGGTCGCCAGCTGGGCCAGCACGCTGGCCTGGGTCAGGATGCCGCCGCGCCGCCGCGGATCCAGGGTCACCGGGACGAGCTCGCTGGCGGTGATGTGGTGGACGCCGTAGAGCGTCGCGAGCCGCGCGTCGATGAACGATTCGTTGGAGGTCAGGAGCGCGCGCAGGCTGGCCTTGGTGTGCCACAGCACCTCGGCCACGAACTGCCGGGTCTCGCCGTACATGCTGGCGCGGAGCTCCGGCGTCATCTCGGGGAACTTCGCAGGATCCTTGCCGGCGGTGAAGATCGCCGGGATCTCGAGCCAGTCGAGCACCGCGTCCACCAGGTGGTCGTGGACGCGCGGCGAGCCCAGCAGGCGATCGACCTGCTCGGCGAGCACGCCGGGGTCCGACAGGCTGCCGTCGCGCGCGGCGCGCCACAGCGGCTCGTCGGGGATCGAGTCGAGCAGCAGGAACGCGAGCTCGGCGGCGAGCTCGTACGAGGTCAGCGCGACCTCGGCAGGCTGCGGCGCGCCGCTGGCCGAGGGCCGGCCGAGCTCGGTGCGGTACACAAAGCTCGGGGCCTGGAGCACCGCCTCGACCACCAGGCCCACGCCGGCCCGGGGGTCGCCGCCGGCGGCGCCCTGCGCGAACAGCGCGGCGAGCCGATCGCGCTCGTCGGGCACGAGCGCGCGGCGAAACGCCCGCGCCGCGAGCTCGTCGATCCGGCCGCGCATGCAGTCGGCATCGTCGGCCGCGCAGCCGATCCGCTCCGGAGCCGCGGCGATCTCGGCGGCGATGGTCTCGGCGGCGATCCGGTACTGGACCAGCAGCGGCGCGTCGACCGCCAGCACGGCCTCGTGGAAGAACTGATCCGGCGCGGTGCCCGGCGAGCGCAGCGCCGGGACCTGGACATCGCCGAACAGGTCGTGCACGGCATTTGCGTACTGCGTGTCGGTCACCAGCTGGATCCGGACCGGCAGCACCGCCTCGGCCGGTGGCACGTCGTACCCGGTGTCAATGCCGCAACTCGCGACCGCCAGCGCCAGCACGGGGAGCCATCGCATGCCCGAGCAGGATCCGCGCAGTTCGCCACCAGGGCAAGGCGGGACCTCTAAACCACGCTGGCCGCGGGTCCGTGGCGGGCGGCGCGAGGCGTCACGGGTGCGCAAAACCCGGCGCAGATCTGCCGCCGGAAGCCGGCGGGCGACGGTGGCGTGAGCTACGGTCCGCAGGTCCATGTCGACCGACGGCGTAGTGATCGACCCGACAGTTGCCCCGACCGGCGGCGATCCTGGCCGGCTCGCGCCGGCCGCGCCGAGGTCTGCCGCGGCGATGCGCCCCGTGGTCGCGCTGGTCCGCTCGCTCCGTCCTCACCAGTGGATCAAGAACGTGTTCGTCGCCGCACCGCTGGTGTTCGCCCAGAGGCTCGGCGAGCCCCACGACGTGGTGCGCGGCGCGCTCGCGGTCCTGGCGTTCTGCGCCCTGTCCGGTGCGGTCTACGCGTTCAACGACGTCCGCGACCTCGAGGCCGACCGGCTGCACCCGACCAAGCGGCACCGGCCGATCGCCGCAGGTCACCTGTCGCGGCGCGCCGCGCTGGCGTGGTCGGCGGTGCTCGCCGCCGGTGCGCTCGCGGGCTGCCTCGCGCTCGACGGGCGGCTGGCGGTGTTCGCCGCCGCGTACCTGGTGCAGAACGTCGCCTACACCCTGCGGCTCAAGCAGATCGCGTTCGTCGACGTCGCGCTGATCGCCAGCGGGTTCCTGCTCCGCGTGCTCGCCGGCGCCGCGGCGATCGCCGTGCCGACGTCGCGCTGGCTGCTGCTGTGCACGGCACTGCTCGCGCTGCTCCTGGGCTTCGGCAAGCGCGCCCACGAGCTGGCGTGGGCCGAGCGCAGCGGCCGGACCACGCAGACCCGGGCCGCGCTCGCCGGGTATCGTCTCGACATCCTGCGCGTCGCGATGCTGGTGCTCGCGATCGTCACCTGCGTCGCGTTCGTCGCGTACACCCTCGACGCGCGGACGGTCCGCGAGTTCGGGACCCACCGGCTGATCTACAGCGCGCCGTTCGTCGCGTTCGGCGTGCTGCGGTTCCTGCAGCTGGCGCTGTGGTGGCCCAAGGACGAATCGCCGACCGAGGCGATGCTCAAGGACCCGTGGTTCTTGATCGATCTCGCCGGCGCGGTGGCGATGGTGCTGTACGTGATCTACGGCTGATGCGTCGGGGCGGCGCCTCGGGCACGCCTCGGGCACGCCTCAGGGCACGACGATCAGCTGCCACACGTTGCCATAGATATCGGTCTCGTACAGCTCGCCGCGCGCGCCGGCGTGCAGGCTCGCCGGGCCGTAGTTGTAGTCCTTCGACAGCTGCGCGATCTCGTAGCTGCCGTCGGGCCTGCGGGTCGCGCCCTGGATATAGGCGTATCCGGTGTCGGTGTAGAGATAGGTCCCGACCAGGTCCGGATAGCAGCTGCCGCGATAGACCTGGCCGCCGGTGATCGCCCAGAACCCGGTCGCGTGGTTGCGGTTGTCGATCGGGAACACCTTGCCGGCGCGGTCGCACGGCGGGGCGTAGCAGGTGTCGCCCTCCCACATCGGCCAGCCGAGGTTGATGCCGGCCTGGTGCCCGGCCGGGAGCATGTCGATCTCCTCGACGGTGGAGGCGCCGACGTCACCGATCCACATGTCGCCGGTCGCGCGATCGAACGACCACCGCCACGGGTTGCGCAGGCCGAGCACCCAGACCTCGCCGGCGCCGAACGTCCCGGAGGCGTAGGGGTTGTCGAGCGGGATGCCGTACTCCTTGCCCGGCAGCTTGTGGTCGACGTCGATCCGCAGGATCTTGCCGAGCAGCTCGTGCGGATCCTGGGCGTGGTTGTACGGGTCCGCGGGCAGGCCGGCCGCGCCGCCGCCGTCGCCGGTGCTGATGTAGAGGTAGCCGTCGTTGCCGAACTCGATCATCCCGCCGTTGTGGTTCGAGAACGGATCGAGGATCGCGAGCACCGGGGTCGCGCTCGCCGGGTCGGCCCGGTCCGGATCCGCCGCGCTCGCGGTGTAGCGCACCAGCACATCGAGGTACGGATTCATCGAGTCGGCGCGATCCGGGTTGTCCATGGTGTAGAACACGAACAGCTGGCGGTTGGTCGCGTACCCGGGATGAAACGCCAGCCCGAGCAGGCCGAGCTCGCCCAGTCCGTCGGCGTTGACCGGGCCGCCCGAGGCGCGGCTGATGTCCAGGAACGGCTCGCCGCGTAGCGCGCCGCCGGCGATCACGCGGATCCGGCCCTGGAGCTCGACCACGAACAGCCGCGGATCGTCCGGCGGTGAGGTCACCAGCGTCGCGGCGGTGCCGGCGATGCAGCCCGGCGCCGGCGGTGCGCCGGCCACCGCGCAGCCGTAGGCGATGCGCCGCGACGACACGTTGCGGCCGTGGACCGGGCAGGTGACCGCGGGCGGCTGGCCGGTCTCGCCATCGCCCTCGCCGGACGCGGCATCGACCGGTCGGCGATGGTTGTCGCCGCACGCCGCCAGCGCCAGGAGCCAGATCGCGAGCCGCGGCATCCGGTGACTGTAGCCGAGGAACCGCGGCGCGGAGGTGTGACCTCCGCCACGCGCTACGGCGCCTTCGCGGGACCCGGTGCGTCGCCGAGGGTGTGCGCGAGCTCGCCGCCGACCTCGGCGAGGAACTCGTCGACGTAGGTGTCGGGCGCGAGCAGGAAGACCTCGAGCAGGTCGAGCACGTAGAGGTCCTTGCCGAGGAACACCGCGCGCCACGCCGGGCTACGGGGCTGGACGTCGGTGTGAATGTTCACCGGCCAGGCCACCAGCGTCTTGTTGTAGTAATTCATGTGCATCTCGCCGAAGCGCTGCGAGGCGGTGGCGTCGTGCATGATGTTCCAGCAGAAGCTGGTTCCGACGAACATCACGCTCGGCGTCGCCGTGCCCGGCGGCGGCGCGGCGTGCTGGGCCAACGGGACGACCTGGTTGATCCGGGGTGGCCGCCACAGGTTGAGCAGGTTCCACAGGTCGAAGTGGTCGTGCGTGGTCGGCCGCCACTCGCGCCCCGGCAGGCAGTCGTAGGCCGGCGTCGCCACGCCGGCGAGCGCGCCGTAGTCGCGCATGACGTCATGCATCGCGAGGCACGCGCCATAGGTGGTCCAGTGCCGGCCTTGCCGGCCCCAGACCTGCTCGCGCACCACGCCGGGCGCGGTGAACAGCGCGCGGGCGTCGACGTAGCGGATGTGCCGCGCGTCGAGCGCGCGCTTCATCGCGTCGTAGACCTGCAGGTCCGACGGCCTGGGCTGGCCGAGATCCCGGGTCCACGGCGGCGGCACGTCGCTGCGGTACAGCGTGGTCTTGCTCGGGATGATCAGCGGCACCAGCGCGCGGTGGTGCGCGGCGAGCAGGGCCTGCAGCGCGCCGATCTTGTCGGCGAGCGCATCGACCCTCGCCTGCGGCGGCAGGTCATCGCCGTTCTTGTTGTAGTAGGCGAGGTCCTCGTCCTTGAACAGCACGCCGCGCCGGCCGAGCCCGACGGCCGAGCCCGGCTTGGTGTCGCGGAACAGGTGATAGAGGATCGCGTTGTCGGTCGCGATCGAGTAGCCCTTGCCGCCGAGCCGGCTCTCGAACCACACGGTGTACGCCTTCTGGTAGTCCTCGCTGCGAAACCCGCCGACCGACAGCTCGGGTATGCCCGCCCGCGGTAGCGCGCCGAAGATCTCGTGATCCGGCAGCTTGAGCGTCATCACCGCGAACGGCAGCGCCGCGATCGCGAGGTAGAGCCCGACCATGATCCGGGTGAAGGCAGTCATCAGAACTTGAAGTAGATGAGCGGCGTGAACCGCATGTTGGTGAGGTGGATCGCCGAGACCACGAACATCGCCAGGTAGCCGACCTTCGCCGTCATGACAACGGCGCTCGGCAGCCGGATCGGTTTCGCGGCGGCGGTGCGGTACCGCGCCGCGATCGGCGCGAGCGCGATCGCGATCCCCGCGGCGAGCGCGAGCTGCGCGAAGTGGGGTGCGAGCAGCGCGCGCGGGGGCCCCGGCGCGCCGCCGCCGGTGCCGAACATCGCGCCGATCATGTCGAGCGCCTGGCCGGCGCTGGCCGCGCGGAACACCACCCAGCCGATCACCACGATCGCGAGCGTGGCGGCGTGCTGCAGCGCCACCGGGAGCCGGTTGCGCCGGTCGCCGACCAGGCGCTCCGCCGTGACCCACGCCCCGTGGTACACGCCCCACAGCACGAACGTCCACGCCGCGCCGTGCCACAGCCCCGACAGCGAGAACACGACCATGAGATTCGCCAGCGCGCGGCGCCGGCCGCGGCGATTACCGCCGAGCGGGATATACAGATAATCGCGCAGCCAGCTCGACAGGCTGATATGCCAGCGCGTCCAGAACTCGGTCACGCTCGCCGAGGTGTACGGTTGATTGAAGTTCTCCTTGAACCGGAAGCCGATCATCTTGCCCAGGCCGATCGCCATGTCGGAGTAGCCCGAGAAGTCGAAGTAGATCTGGATCGCGTACGACACCGCGCCGAGCCAGGCGTAACCGGCCGACAGCTGCGCGGCCGGCAGCGCAAACACACCGTCGCTGATCACCCCGACCGAGTCCGCGACCAGCACCTTCTTGGCCAGGCCCCGCGCGAAGCGCTCGAAGCCTTCGCGGACCAGGGTCCAGCTGTGGCTGCGCTCGGCGAGCTGGGCCTCGAGGTCCTTCCAGCGGAAGATCGGCCCGGCGATCGAGTGCGGGAACAGGGTCAGGAACAGCACGTACTGCGATAACCGGCGCGCCGGGCGGGCGTCGCCGCGATACACGTCGCACAGATACGAGATCTCCTCGAAGGTGATGAACGAGACCCCGATCGGCAGCACGACCTTGGTCCACGCGACCGCGGTCATGCCGAGCTGCGCGAGCACACCGTCGAGCTGGTCGACGAAGAAGTTGGAGTACTTGAAGTAGATCAGCACCGAGAGGTGGAGCGTGACGCCGGCGCCGAGCAGCCAGGTCGCGCGGCGCGCGGTCTCCGGCCGAGCCCGCGCGGCGGCGATCTGGTGGCTCACGAAATAGTCGACGATGCCGAGCCCGAGCACGACCGGCAGGAACTGCGGGGCGCCCCAGGCGTAAAACACCAGGCTCCCGGCGATCGCGGTGTAATTCTTGATCGGCCGCGGCGACAGCCAGTACGCGACGAGGAACGCCGGCAAGAACAGATGGACGAACAGGAGAGAGCTGAACGGCATCGCGCGGCGGCGCGAGTCTAGCAAAGTTCCGCTCGTGGGAAGCATCCCCGGCCTGTACCTGCCACCGGGCCTCCGGTAGGCTGCAGCCGCCATGTCTCGGGAGGGGTTCTCCGCGTTCGTCCTCCGCCGCCGGTTCGTGATCTTCGGCGTCTGGCTCGTCCACGTGTTTCTGATCCACTACTTCGTGCTCGGGTTCGTGTCCTGGGACGGCTTTGGCCATCGCGGCGTGCCGGTGGTCGAGCTGCTCCAGCACGGCGCGATGAACAAGGACCATTACTTCGAGTGGTCGCTGACGGGCTATCTGCCTTCCGTCGAGCTCGTCCACATTCCGTTCCTGTACCTGTTCGGGCTGAAGGGCTTCATCATCGGGTTTCCCCTGGTGGTGCTGCCGCTGGCCACGGCGGCGATCTACCTCCTGATCCGCGAGCTCACCGGCGACGATCGCGCGGCGACGTTCGGCGCGTTCGCCTACGCGGCGATGCCGATGATCAACCAGCAGCCGTTCTCCGGATACATCGACTTTGCGGTGTCGGGGCTGCTGGCGTTGTTCCTGTTCGCGCTGCTCCGGTTGCGCTCGCACCCCGGGCCGCGGGCCTACCTGGTCCTGGCGCTCGCCACTGCGATGTTCACGATGTCGCGGGTCCAGGGGATCTACGTGCTCTTGGTCGTGGTCCCGGTCGTGGTCTACGTCGCGTTCGTCGAGCGCGAGCGGTTCCGCCTGCGGATCCCGCGGCCGGGCGTGCTGGGGTTTGCGCTCGCCGCGATCGCGGTCGGATCGATCCCGGCGATCTGCGTGCAGGTCTGGAAGTACCGCACATTCGGCAGCCCGAGCTTTCCGGCGCAGTTCGAGATGTTCGGCGTCCGGATCGGCACCGGCGGGCTGTCGCTCGACGATTACTTTCGATTGGCGGGCCTCGGCGGCCATGACTGGTGGTCGGTGCTCGAGGGCGCATGGCACGGATGGATCTGGCACGGCAGCTGGCCGCTCGGCTCGTTCTACGCGTCGAACCACATGGCGCTCGGGATGCTCGCGCCGCTGGCGCTGGTGCTGTTCGCGATCTACGCCCGCCGGCTGACCCGCACCGAGCGCTGGTTGTTCGGCGCGCTGCTCGCGGTGTCGCTGCTGTCGCGCGACCTCGCCGTCCCGCGCTGGGGCTACACGATCGTCGTTGTGCTGGCGGTGGTCCTGGGCCGGTCGCTGTCGGCGATGTCGACCTCGCCCCGCGCGCGGCCGGCGTTCTGGGCGGTGATCGCGATCGTGTCCGTCCACCTGCTGCGGCCGGAGTTTGACTACCTGCAGTACCGCACCGACGAGGTGACGCCGCGGATGGACATGGCCGGCAGCCCGATCTTCTTCCGCCGGTCGAGGGCGGTCGAGCCGTTCCCCGACGTCCACGGCAAGTTCGAGATCATCGACACGATTGCAAACCACTTCAATCTGCAGATCTTCGGCCGGCAGCTGTCCAACGAGGTCCTGGGCACGATGCCGGGCGCGGCGGTCGGCGCGCGTTGCGCGAACCTCGCGAGCGTGCTCGAGCGCGAGCCCGCGGCGCTGTTCATCGACGACGAGGACTTCACCAAGGACTGCCGGCGCGTGTGCGCGTTCTCCTGGCTGCGCCGCTGCCGCGCCTACCAGATCACGCCTGGGCCGTGACCGCCGCGGGTCACACCCGGGCGATGACCGCGAGCTCGTCGTCGCCGAGCGCGTAATACGGGCGGGTGACCTCGCCGAGCACGCGCAGCACGTTGCGCGCGAGGCCGGGCTGCGTGTTGCCGGCCGCGTTGCCGATCGGGACGCCGAGCGCCTGCAGCGCGCTCAGCATCAGGAACAGCGTGTCGCCGCCGCGGGTCCGCTCGGTCACGACCTCGAGGCCGGCGTCGTCGAGCAGCCGGTGCAGCGCGCGGCTCGAGAAGTGGTGCAGGTGCACCGGGACCTGGTACCAGCCCCAGCCGCTCCGCGCGAGCTTGCGCAGCCGGGCCTCGAAGTTGGGCACGCACAGCACCAGCTTGCCGCCGGGTGCGAGTCGGGCGCGCGCGACCGCGAGGAACCCGTGCGGGTCCGGGATGTGCTCGAGCACGTGCTGGGCGAAGATCGCTTCGAACCGCAGCGCGGGGCGGGCCTCGGCGAACGCCTCGATCGTGCCGGTGAACACGTCGTGGCCCTTCGCCGCGGCGACCGCGGCGGCGCCGGGCGACAGCTCGATGCCGTACGGCACCAGGCCGCGGCCGCGGGCCTCGTCGAGCAGGAACCCGAACATGCAGCCGATGTCGAGGATCCGGCCGGTGGTGACGCCGGCCCAGTCGAGCAGCGCCGCCGCGCGCCGCCGCTTCTCGGCCTCGATCAGATCGTGGGTCGAGTACCCGTACGTCGCCTCGTAGCACCGCGCGAGCTCCTCGGTGCTCGGCCGGGGCATGGTCGCGCCGGCACCGCAGCCGTCGCATGCGTCGATCCGGTAGGCGCCGAGCGGAGCGTAGCTCGAGCGCGGGCGCGCCACCGCCGGGGCCAGCGCCCCGCCGCACACGATGCAAGTTGCCTCGGCCATGCCCGACGCAGTCTATGCGCGGTCGGCGCGAACGCAAGCGCCGGGGCAGTCCACCGCGCCCGTGGCGTGAACGCGTCGGCGCGCCGGTCAGCGGATCGCGCGGACCTGCGCGGGCGGGTCCTCGGGTGGACCGTCGAGGAACGGCCGGTCGGGGACCAGGGTGTCGGCGCGGACCAGCGTGAACGCCCAGCTCGTCGTCGGCACGTTCGAGCGGATCTCGATGCTGCGCTCGCCGCGATCGGCGAGCTCGAGGTGGTCGCGCTCGATCGTCCGCGCCGGCTCGCCGTCGATCGAGAGCGCGGCCGAGTCCGAGCTGACCGCGGCCTCGTAGCTCCCGGCGAGCCGCGCGCGCAGCCGGATCCGGATCTCGACGCCGGTGGTGTCGGCCGACGCGACGATCGCCGGGGTGACGAACGCCCAGCTCGGCGGTGCGTCATTGAGCAGGCTCGCGGTCGCGTCGTACGCGACGACCAGGCCGTCGCAGTCGTAGCCGCCGGTCAGCCGCGAGTAGCCGCACGCCTGCCAGGTGCCGCCGGGCTTGCGCGCCGCGACGCTCGCGGTCGCGCGCAGCCCGCTGCCGAGCAGGACCGCGCGGGTCGGGCGGGTCTCGTCGAGGCAGCCCCGCACCGCCAGCGCCACGAGCGCGAGCGGGATGCCGGCGCGCACCAGGCCGGCGGCGACCGCGGGCCAGCGCCGGCGCCAGCGCGCCAGCCGGACCAGCGCGCGGTGCCGCCAGCTCCGGCGGCGCCACACCACCACGCCGGCCGCGGCGGCGAGCGCGGCGAGCATGGTGAGCCACCGGCCGGCATGATCGGACGGCAGCGGCCCGTCGATCGTGAACGTCGTGTGCCCGGGTGCGAGCCACGCGGCGACGACGTGGAGCCGGCCGCCGGGCACCGTCGGGTAAGCGTAGACCGGCTCGGCCGCGCCGCCGGCGTGCCGCGCCCGCCACCGCGGGTAGAACCCGGTGCCGAGCGCGACCAGCACCGGCTCGGTGGTGCCCGTGACGTCGAGCTCGACGCCGCGATCGTCGAGCCGCGTCACCGTGACCTCGCCGCTGCCGCGCTCGATCCGCGCGAACTTGCCGTCCCACGCGGCCAGCTCGCGGATGTGATAGCTGCCCAGCACCTTCTCGGTCGCCGGATCGCCGAGCTCGGGCGAGCGGCCCACGCCGATCACCCAGCGCACGTTGAACCGCCGCAGGCTCGCCGGCGATTCGTCCTCGATCCGCTCGCGCAGCAGCAGGTCGGGCTGCGGCGACAGGTGGAACGTCGGCAGGCCGGTCGCCGCGGTCAGGTGGAAGTGCTCGTGCGTGTCCTCCTCGAACAGCGCCCGCGCCCAGGCCCCGGGCGCAATCTCGGGGACGCGTGCCGCGGCCCACCGGGTCAGCTCGGCGCGGCCGATCGGGTCGCCCGCGAACACCTCGGCCTCGTTGGCGGCGCGGTCGGCGACCGAGGTCCACAGCGGCGGCACGGCGCGCAGGGTCGCGCCGCCGAGCACCCCGAGCGCCGCGGCGGCGATCCACCGCCGGCCCTCGGGCGCGTCGCGCCACGCCGCGCGGGCGTGCGCCACGATGATCGCCAGGCCGTACGCGCTCGCCGCCCACACGAACGGCCGCGCGAGCTGCGCGAGCCGCTCGGTGCCCAGCCGCGCCACACCGAGCCCGGGCGCCAGATCGAGCGCGAGGTACGGCGCGTCGCACAGCCCGAGCAGCAGCACGAACCCGCTGGCGCCGACGAACACGGCGCGGGCGCGCCGCGACCACAGCGCCGCGAGCAGGCCGAGGTAGCCGGCGTACTCGAACGCGGCGAACGCGGTCACCGGCGACGGCGATGCCAGCAGGTCCTCGAGCAGCCGGGCCGGCGCGCGCAGCGCGTTGGGGAAGTGCTGGCCATAGGCCAGGATCCGCGCCGCCAGCGGCATCCACACCGCGGCGCCGAGCGCGACGCCGAGCACCACGTGGCCCAGCGCCGCGATCGCCCGGCGCGGCGGGACATCGGACGCCAGCAGCGCCACCGCGCCCAGCGCCACCGCGCTCGCCGCCGCCGCGATCAGCCCGGCCGGATGCGCGATCGTCGCGACCGCCGTGGCGATCCAGATCGTCGCCGACGCCCCGAGCCGCGGCCGGCGCAGCGCCGCGAGCACGCCGAGCGCGGCGATCGTCGAGCACGCGAGCGCGAGCGCGCTGTGGAGCAGCGCCCAGCGGAACAGCCCGACCGTGCCGCCATGCGCGACCGCGCCGGTGTCGACCAGCATCAGCAGGCCGACCGCCAGCGCGATCGGCCGCGGCGCGACCTGGATCGCGATCGCCGCGGTCGCGGCCGCGATCGCGAGGTGGACGATCACCGCGACGATCATCAGCGCGAGCGGCAGGTCGCGGGTCAGCCCGAGCGCGAGCGCGACGTACCCGGTCACCAGGTAGCACAGCGACGGATACAGCTCGAGCGGCGCGTCCCCGGTCGACACCGCCTGGTTCCACACCGGCACGTCGAGCCCGGGCAGCGATGGCATGACGTGCGCGAGCACCGCGCGCTGCGGCCCCCAGTCGCCCATCTGCCAGTCCGGCGACGCGGTCAGCGCCTCGCGGAACACCGCGAAGCCGACGCCGATCACCACCGCGATCACCACCGCGCTCGCCGTGCGCTCCTGCGGCGCGCGCAGCCAGTCCGGCGCGTACGGCCACGCGACCAAGACGGCGATGCCGAGCGCGCCGCCCAGCACCGCCATCCCCAGCGCCCCCGACAGGTGCGCCGGAAACGCCAGCGCCAGCACGGCGGCGCCGATCACCAGCTGCGCGCCCGGCCTGTGCGCGAGCCATCGACCGGCGGAGCCGAGCCATTCGATCACGCCGTGGCGTTAACACGGCACCGCCACCCCGCACAACGCGCAGCGCGCGGCAGCGTCGAGCATGCGACGGCCGGCCGGGTCTCCGGCGGGTGCCGGCAAGCCCGCGATCGAGGGTCGCGCAGCGGCGTCTGGTGTGGAATCTGGCGAGCATCGATCGCAGTCAGTCGCCGATGCTCCGGGGAGATCTCTCCGCGGCGATCTCGACGGGCATGCCGTGTCAGATCGTCGTGTAGAATGTTGCGATCATGGCAGCTCGGCGTACAAAACACGGACC